>DASCOT010000077.1:0-10834 GCA_036012155.1 Acidobacteriota bacterium | reverse complement strand
GTCGGTAACCCAGACGTTGCCCTCGAGGTCGACTTCCATGCCGTGCGGCCACACCAGCAAGCCCGCACCAAAGCTATCGAGGAGCTCTCCGGATGCGTCGAAGTGCAGGATCGGATCGTCGTCGCTTTCGAGGCAGCTGTTGCCACCGCATCGATCAGCCACCCACATGGTCCCATCGGGCCCTGGGTGCAGCCCGCTTATGGACCCGTAACTGCGACCCTCGGGGAGCACCCCCCAGGCGCTATCGGCCACGCGGTAGGGATTGTCCTGGGCCCAGGCTGAGGAAACTGCCAGGCACACCAGGAAGACGAGAACGGTCGCTGCCATCGCCGCTTGAACGCGTTGTGCTCGACGCATATTCGTCTCCTCGTCGCCGCCGCGGGCGGCGTGTCGGGGCCGAGAAACCTCGGTTGCCTATTGCTGGAGAGCCTCGAACGAGATTCGTCCGAGCGTGGATGTACGCGAAGCCAACTCGGAATCGCCGGAGGGGAACTCGTTGACCGACAGGATGAAGGCCAGAATGTCGGCCTTTTCCTGACGGCTGACACTGCCGGGTTCCTCCACCGGCATGGTCTTGCGAATGCGCTCGAACAGCGCTCCCACCGTCAGCCCGTTCCAGGTCCAGACAAACTCACCGCCGACGAGCAGTGGCGCTTCGTCGCCTCCGCTCAGGTCGGCTCCGTGGCACGCGGCGCACGAGGCCTCGTAAGACGCCTGGCCGCGATTCGCCTGCTCCTCCGTGTAAATCCCATTCCATACCGATTGTCTCGGTTCGGAGGTGGCGATGGACTGGGAGGGCGCGCTCAGCAGGGCGCCCACAAGACTCAATGCCAGGGCCAGTGCGATCAGTCGGGGCTGCATATCTTCGCTGCTCTTCAGGGGCCATAGAAGGTTACCGGTGCGCATCGTACCGGTCATCGTTGGGTCGGGGCAATCTCACCTGATTGGCGCCCCTTGAACGTGGCGTCCAGACAGTGGATGCTTGCCGGCAAGATTCTGACCAAATATCACAGCGCGCGATCACCGCGCGAAGGAGAGTCCGGTGGGTCGCAGCCTGACGTTGAGCGTTGTCTTGGTCCTGATCCTCCTCACTGGCGCCTGCGCGGCATCAACCTCACCGGCGGGGGCTCCGTCGCCGGTTGCAGCCGCCGACGAGCAGTTCCTGTTGGATTATCCGAACCTGGCCGATCCCGACGGTGAGGTGCTGCTCGAGAACGACCTCGTCGTCGTGCAACGGTTCGTCGTAGGCCCGGGCGAGTGGGAGGGAGTTCACTCCCATCCGGGCAATCAGGTTTACGTGCACGTCAAGGGCGGACAGTGGTCCGGCATCACCGGAGGGGGCGAGCCTACCTCCTCCGGTAATCCGTCGGCGGACGGCTCCGTCGGCTGGATGCGGCCGATTCCGCTGAGCGCCGGGCATCAATCTGGCAACACTGGCGATGCTCCCATCGACTTGATCTGGGTGACGCTTAAGAAAGAAGAGCCGATATCCGCTCCGGGAACGCAGTTCCTGTTGGACTATCCGAACCTGGATGATCCTGACGGCGAGGTGCTGCTCGAGAACGATCTGGTAGTCGTGCAGCGATTCATCGTCCGCCCCGGTGAGTGGGAGGGCCTCCACGCCCATCCGGGCAACCAGGTGTACATCCATATCAAGGGAGGCATCTGGTCGGGACGCCGCGGTGGCGTGCAGCGCGATGGGACAAGCTTCTCGGAGGCCGGCTCCGTTGGCTGGATGGAGCCGATTCCCCTGAGCGAGGGGCACGAATCGGGGAACACCGGCGACACGACGATCGACTTGATCTGGGTGACGCTCAAGTAGCGGTTAGCCGACCTGGCGGCTCGTCCGCGGCTATGCCGCAGCTGTGCTTCAGCAGGACACGCAATTGTGGCTGTTCTTTGCGCCCAGGCTCTCCAGTAACGCGATCGTCTCCGGGAACGGCTGGATCCGTTGCACCGGTCCGTTCGCCAGGTCGACCGTTGTCTGGCCACGGCGGCTGACCAAGGTCGGATCGGCGCCCTGCGCTACGAGATAATGGATGAGCTCGGTGTCTCCACGTGCGGCGGCATGGTGCAGTGGCGCGTACCCATCATGGTCGCGCGCGTTGACGTCAGCGCCGAGCTCTTCCACCAGGTACGTGACAGTCTCCAACCACGCGTTGGGCACATGTCGATGCGAATTCCCGGCATAGCCCTGGCCATATCCCACGCCCGAGGCAGCGTGGATGGGGTAAACGGCGGGTCCGTCGATCGGCACGGAAGGCAGACCGGATGGGTCTAACTTGCCGTTCTCGCCGCCGCTGTCCGCGTAGCGGCGACGCTTGGGTACGACCTGAGTGGGCACGTTCGGATCGGCGCCATACTCGACCAGTAGCCGCATGGCCTCGACATCGGTGGCGTAGGCAGCCCGCCAAAACGGCGTTGCCCCCTTCGTGTCGCCCCCCAGCAGGTGGAAGTTGTAGGACATGTGCCAAAGGTGCTTGGTGAGCCGCACGTTCGGATCGCCACCCGCCTCCAGGAGGGCCCCTACCAGCTCCATGTAGCCAGTTCGCTGCTGTGTGTAAGCGTACTGCTGCGGATATCGCGATTTCGGCGCCCACTGCACCTTCAAGGTGGCATAGAGCGGTGTTAGGCCGGCGGTGTTTGCCAGCGTCGGATCGGCGCCTTGGCCGAGTAGATACATCGCCAGGTCGAAGTGGCCGTTCATTACGGCGATGAGGAGCGGGCTTGTGCGATCACCGGCGTTGACCAGGTTGACGTCGGCTTCGGATTCCAGCAAGGCCTGTACGGTGGCGCCATGGCCCTCGCGTGCGGCGTGTAACAGGGCGGTCATGCCGCCGTGCGTGCCGACGAGGTCCTCGTAATCGGGCGGCTCTCCTTCGGCCTCCTCTGTCTCGTCTTCGAGCTCAGGCGACGTCGCGCGGCCCTGGGCCGGCGGGGCAGTCTTCGGCGCAGCCGGCTGTGGCTCGTCCGTTGGCTCGCCTTGAGTGGCGTCAAGCGGCGCACGCGAGGTCGTGGGTCTCACGGGCTCGACGGCTTGTTCGGGATTGATTGCTTGCAGGGCGGCGATGCGGCGATCACGCTGTGCCTTCTCCGCGGTGAGGCGCTCCTCGAAAGCAGACACGTCGACGACTCTGGCAGTGACCGAGGAATCCGCGCCGTGCCGAAGGAGAAGGTCCACCGCCTCGACGCGATTGGCTGTTGCCGCAAACATCAGCGGCGTTTGCCCCCAGGTCGATTCACGAGCGTTGACGTTGGCGCCTCGGTCAAGCAGCACGGTGATGACGTCCAGGCTTCCGGCGGCCGCAGCGAAATGCAAGGCGCTAGCACCCCCTGCGCTGGTCGCCGCGTTCACGCTGCTACCGGCGCGCAACAGGGCCTCGACAACCCCTGCGTGCCCGGACTTGGCTGCCAGATGAAGCGGCGTGTAGTCGCCGATTCGAGTCGCCGCGGCGGGGTTGGCGCCGGCGTAGAGCAGCATTTCAAGCATGGAGCTGTCGTCATTTCGCGCCGCCCAGTGCAGCGCGGTCATGCCGTCACCCTGTGCCGCGTTGACGTCTGCGCCCTGGCGCAGCAACGAACGCACGACGTCGACATCGCCGCTCATCGCGGCATCGGCCACTGGTGACGCACTCGGTGCGGCAGCAACCAGCGCGGGCAGGTACAGCGCGAAGATCAAGGCGGCGGCTCGCCGGCCGATATGTCGTCCGAGCATGCTGGCCCTCTGGCATCCCATGGTTGCTCGAATCACGCTGGCGCCGATAGTGAGAGCTCGCCGGTGCTATCACCGAAGCTCGTCATGTCGCCGTGACCGAGCTTGTGCATCAGGCTCAGCATCACGTTGGCCATCGGGGTGCCGTCGTCCGCCCTCAGGTGGAGGTTGCCATCGAGCTGGCCGTTGGCGCCGCCGACGACAAACAGCGGGCACCGCTTGTGATTGTGGACGTTCGGATCGCCCATCGGTGAGCCGTAGATCACCATGCTCTTGTCGAGCAGACTGCGGTCACCCTCCATGGTGTCCTTCAGCTGCTGGAGGAAGTACGGCATCAAGCTGATGTGGTAGTCGTTGATGACGGCGAACTCGTCGACGTTCTCTTCCTTGCCTCCATGGTGTGAGGCGGGGTGGAAACCCTTGCTGCTGCCGCTCAACGGATAGACGCGCGACGAGGCGTCGCGGCCCATCTTGAACGAGAACACTCGGGTGACGTCGGCGGCGAACGCCAAGACCTGAAGGTCGAACATGAGCTTGACGTGCTCGTCGAAGGAGTCCGGCACGCCGGCCGGAGCCTCGGGCAGCTCGCGGACCTCACCGCTGCTGTTGCGCTCCTCGATTCGCAAGATTCGGCGTTCGATCTCGCGTACATTCTCGAGATATCGGTCGATGCGAAGCCGATCCTCGGGGCCGAAGCCGGCCTTCAAGCGCGACACCTCGCCTGTGATCCAGTCGAGAATGCTGCGATCTGCCCGGCGCCGCTCGGCACGCTCCTCCGGCGTGCCACCAACGCCGAATAGCTGGTCGAAGACGACGCGCGGATCTCTAACCATCGGTAGGGGCCTGTCGGGTGCAGCCCAGCTGATCGTGTCGGTGTACACACAGGCGTATCCGTACGCGCACCCGCCTGCGGCATCGACGTTCTCGATGCACAGCTGCATGGACGGAATCGGCGAGCTCTGGCCGAACCGCTGGGCGTAGAGCTGGTCCATCGAGCTACCGACGTGCACGTCCGAGCCCTGTGTTTGCAACGGATGTGACTGCGTCAGAAAGACAGCGCTCGAGCGGAAGTGATCGCCGCCGATCTCCTTCGGGATCACGGCCTCGGCGCCCTGACAATCTGTGTTGCTGATGATCGTCAGATACTCGCGAAAGGGCTCGAGCGTGCGCAGTGAGCTCGGACTCAGGTCGAACTGACGCCCTGTCTCGGCCGGAGACCAGTAGTTCTTGGTGGCACCGTAGTCGTTGCAACCGGCGGCTCCGTGCACCATTTCGATGCAGACGAGCCGAGTCGGGTCGGAGGAATCGACGCCGGGTCGTGCCCAGCTGGCCGTTGGCACCATCGCGTCGAGCAGCGGCAGGGCAACGGTTGCGCCCAATCCGCGTAGAACCGTGCGGCGTGGAAGCGGCTTGTTCAAAATGATCATCGTTCCTCCAAGGCCCGTCTGTATCCCGCCTTCCCCCCGGTCTTGCGGGTCAGTCGAGCTCCCATTGTTCTGGCTGGTTCCCGTCGAGTTCAGTGTTCGACGCCGTCGTCGGCCACTTGTATCCGCAAGGCGCGATCATTCGTATGGAATGCAGGACTGCGAATGATACCGAGAATGAACGACGACATCCGATTGTCGCGCTGGCGCGCGTCGGCAACGATGGCCCGAACGACGGGCATATCGGTGTACTCGATCCGCCGGCCCAGCGCGTACGCCATGAGATTCTTGGTGAAGTTCGTGATGATGGCGTCGGAGTAGTTCAGCAGGGCACGCTGGAGATCGATGGGGCCCTCCAACGCCGTGCCGTCGTATAGCTCGCCTGAAACCTGGATCGGGGCACCGTTGTCGTTGATGCGCCAGGATCCCATCACGTCGAAGTTCTCCAGTGCCAGGCCGAGCGGATCGATGACTCGGTGGCACGACATGCAGGTAGGATCAGCACGATGTTGCTCGAGTCGCTCGCGCACCGTGGTGAGCTTGGCGTCGCCGACGAAATCGCTGTCCTCGAGCTCTGGCACGTCCGGTGGCGGAGGCGGAGGCGGAGAGCCCAGTAGAACCTCCATCAGCCACTTGCCTCGCAAGACCGGAGAGGTCCGGTTGGAGTGCGAGGTGAGTGTCAGGAAGCTGCCATGTCCCAGAACGCCGCGCCGATTGGGTTCGTTCTGCGCTACCTTGCGGAAATGCGTCCCGGCGACATTCGGGATTCTGTAGTGCTTTGCCAAGCGCTCGTTCACGAAGGTGTAGTCGGCAGTCAGCAACTCCAGTACGCTCCGATCTTCCTGCACGAGATAGTTAAACAGCAGCTCGGTCTCCTGGCGCATGGCGTCGGCGAGCTGTCGCGGAAGATCCGGGTACATCACCGCGTCCGGCTGCACCAGGTACAGGTCTTGCAAACGGAGCCATTGGGCGGCAAAGCGTGTGCCCAGCGAAGCGGCGCGCGGATCGGCCAGCATCCGCGCTATTTGACCCTCGAGAGCCCGCGTGTCCGACAGCTGCCCTTGCTGAGCCAGGTCGACCAGCTCCTCGTCCGGCGCCGTGGCCCAGAGAAAGAACGACAATCGTGAGGCAAGGGTCAAATCGGTGATTCGATTGGTTTCGGCTGGCAGGCCGGAGGCGGCTGCTTGCTCGAAGCGGAAAATGAAATGGGGGCTCGCCAGGACTGCCTGCAGCGCATCTCGGATGCCGATCTCGAACCCACCGTTGGCAGCACCCTGCTGGTAGAAACCGAGCAGCGCCGCGACGTCGGGGGCCCCGAGGGGCCGTCGGTACGCCTCCATCCCGAGCCGCGATACGATCTCGCGGGCGCAATCGAGCTCCTCGTCTGGAGCCGTGGGTCGGCAGCTGAAGATGCGGTCGCGACTCGGCGTGGCCGAAACGCCGCGCGGGTTGTAGGGGCCGCCGATGATCAGGTCCTGCAGATGCGGCAAAGAGGTCACGCCGTACGAGCTGCCGATCTTCTTGTCCGCCAGGCTCCACTCGTGCGGCGAGAGCGTATCCTCGACAGGGCCCTCAAAGCGCTGCAGGAACGCGGCCGAAACGCGCTGCGGGCCGGCGCGGACGAAGATCGGGGCGTCGGCTACGAGAAGGCCGTTGTCAGCGTTCATCCATCGATCGATGTCTACCAGCGCCGCACGTTCGCCGTTGATCGAGATCTCGATCTGCTCATCGTGCAGCGTACGCTTGCCGAACAGCTCGGCAATGGGGGAGTCGTAGAAGTCCATCGCGAACGTGTATTCGGCATCGGCAGGGAAATGGTGCATCACGGACAGGCCCCCGCGTGTGCCGTAAGGAGCGCCTTCCACATGCTCGCGCTGCGAAGCGAAGCGCGGTACCGAATACGTCGTTGCGCTCGGCGTGGCCTTAACGTTCCCGAGCGCCAGCCGGCTCACCTCGCCAGCAGCTGCCAGGAATCCCTGCATCACCGTTACCGAGAGGCCCTGCACGTCGGCGACGTTGTCGAACCCCTCGCTGATCGTGTCGGGGGGTAGGTAGGCCGCCGCATCGATCTCCAGGTCCAAGAGGTCTCGTACCGCTCGCTCATATTCGGCACGATTCAGCCGCTGGAACGTACGACCCGCTCGATACACTCCGGCCGCCGCGGCCTCGTCAATACGCCCTGCCAACGACGCGACCAGCCCGCTCACCGTGGCTTGGTCGGGCCGACGTAGCGGCGGCGGGGGCATCATTCCGGCCTGCAGCTTGCGGATCATCTTCTCGGCTATTTCTGCGCTCTCGTGGGCTCGCGCCACATCGAACGATTCGAGTGACAGCCCGGCGGTGCGGTTGGCGTCGTTGTGGCAGCGCACGCAATACTGACCGACGACGCGATTCTGCTCCTGGAGGCCGGCGTGGGTCGCGGCGATCTCGCCGACTGCCGGTGGCATCACGACAGACGCCGAGTTGCTCTGCGCCAGGCTCGAGGCGCTCAGCCCCAAGGCGACGATTCCGGTAGCTAGGGCACCGTAGGCCAGCCGGCGAATCGAATAGACGCGCCCCACACTTGGTCTCAAGATAGACAACTCCCACCGAGGCCCACGCTCAGCACGGCGTGCCTGCGGGCGACGCCCACAAGGCATTCGGTCTTTGCGCGCACGTGTGCTGCGCGGATATTCGCATTGGACCATGAGGGGCACCCATTCTCAAGAGTTGGCGGCCTGTCCGCGGGTGTTGTCGGCCATGCGCGGCTGGCCGTCCCGAGCGTCGTGCGATTCTCGCCACAACCTGTCGCCTGTTGCGTTGCGCTGCCCAGAACCGACCCAGAGGGCGCGACGCTATTGAATATAGCCGAGCGCACGGAGTCGGCGGGCGAGCTCGCCGTCGATCACGGCATCCTCAGAATCCAGAATCGGCTTCTGCGTGGCGGCCATGGCGCGCAGCACGAGACGTAGGTAGCCGGCCGAGACGGGAGCCTGGTCGGAGAGGTTCAGCTGCTCCTCCGTGTCTTCCCTCCAACCGAACAACTGAGTTCCTCCATCCACGGCGGGCACCCCCCGATACCATTCCATAAGGTGGTGATCTTTGGTCAGCACGCTGTCCATTCGTACCTGGTCCAGGTCCAGATGAGCCAAGAGTCGGCGTCCCACGAAGTGCTCGTTCTCGCTGCCTGCCTGCACGCTCGAGATCGCCGGCACGAGGCTGTCGCCCCCGGCCCCCGGTGGCGGCGACACGTCAAGTAGGTCAAGGATCGTGGGCATGATATCGACGTGCTGGACGCGTGAGTTGACGCGCGTGCCAGCAGCCCATCCACCGGGGAACTTGATCACCAAGGGGACGAAGACCATTTCGGAATACAGCGTCTTGCCGTGCTCGAAGGCGCCGTGATCGTAGAACTCCTCGCCGTGATCGGAGACGAAGAGGACCAGCGTCGAATCGTAGAGTCCCGAGGCGCGCAGACGATCGAGTAGGTATCCAAAATGAGCGTCGTTGTACGCGATCTCCGCGTCGTACAGATCGCGTAGTCCAGTAACGGCATCCGCCACCGACAGATCCTCCATCTCCTCGAGCACCGGCCACAGGGCGCGCGCCCTGCCGAGAGTGGCCAATCGCGGATCGTGCAGGAAGCGCGAGCGGTACGGTTCACGTGGCGTGTAGGGGCCGTGGGGGTCGGTAGAGTGCAGATAGGCGAAGAAGGGCCTGTCCACGTCGCGTTGGGCAAGCCATTCGAAGAACTCAGCGTTCACCTGAGCCGACGACTGGTGAATGCCCTCGGTCTCCACCCGTTCTCCGATATAGACGAAGCTGTCGAAGCCGAAGCGACGTCCGACGTTCCCGTTCGTCACCACCGCGTACGTCTGGTAGCCCTGCTCGGACAGCAATCGCGTCAGCGTGATGGCCTCGTCCGAAAGTGTGTCGTCACGATCGAGCACCGCGTGCTCACGTGGCTGAAGCCTGGTGAGAATCGAAGCCACCGAAGTTCGGGTCCACCCTGACTGAGCCATGGCGTGGTCAAAGACGACGCCCTCCGAACCCATGGCGTCGAGGGACGGGCTCGTGGGGCGCGAGTACCCGTAGGTGCCTAGATGGTCGGCGCGCAGCGTATCGACCAGGTAGACGACGACGTTGGGTGCACGACCGGCCGGGAGGCTCGCGCTCAGTGCCGATTGGAGGTCCGAGGGTAGGCTGCCCGATTCTCCCCGGGTCGCCTCGGCGATGTCCGCGCCGGATTGCGGAGGGCCGCCTCGCCGGGGCGCGTCCGGCGCACCGTCGGCCGGTACGACCAGCTCCGGGAGCAACACACGAACCCCTGAGGCGCGCTCTGGGGTTCCGGCCCAGGGAGCGCCAGGAAAGAGACCCGTGCTCGACCGCCTGCCATCGTCCCGATGAACGGCGCCGACATCTCAGAGCCTGTGAGAAGTGCCATCGGGGTGGGTTCGGGACTGCCCTCGTAGAGGGCCTCGACCCGCAAGATCGGGGCCGTTTGTCCGGGGCTGACGCCCCACGACTGAGCCCCTTCCCATCGCAGCTTTGCTCCAGCGGCGACGTCGATGAAATAGTCGACTCGGGTATGGAACGGGATTTCCAGCGATTCCCCATCACTGGCGACCGACCCGTACGGGAACTCCGGCCCCATGCGGACACGCTGCCAGGCGACGGCCACTGCCGGGCGCCCGGCGTCCCTGGACGGTGCAACCCCGTCGCCAGCATGGCCGTAGCGAAGCTCCAACTCGTTGCGCCCCGCGAGGAGCCGTCGTGAGGGCACGCGCACCTGGTAGTTCTGGAACCCGCGGCGGAGGTCAACCGTAGCGATGCTGTGGCCATTGACCAGCACCTCGATGCTGGGCTCGACCAACGCCGCCTCAGGGCTACAACGGAATCTGATCACCGTCGAACGTGGCTCGAAGGTGTAGAACTCCAGCGTAGAAGAGGGCCAGATTCCCCAAACGAACGCCCAGTCGCCCGCCCACTTCTCGTCGTAGCTCCAACCGCGGATCATGTGAGGCCGCGCGGCTGGGAGTCCGATGTTGACGATCCGTGTCTCGCGGTGGGACGTAGCAAGGTCGAGGTTCGAAGCGAAGTCGAACCCGACGCGAAGATCACTCCCCCCGCAACAAAGGGTCGCCACTAATGCCGCGGCAACCGTGCACAGCGCTAGATGTCTGCGCGTCAGACGACCATTCACTCCTTGTCCTCCAGGCCCGACGGCGCCAGCGCCGACAACTTCACCGAGAGCCATGAGGGCTTCCGGTCGCGGATCTCTGCGCGCTCCTTGCGAGCCACCGCCTCGCGTACGAGGTGGGCACCGATGAAGCGAATCGGCTCGGGCGGAAACCCGGTCGTGGGGCGATCGACCAGCGGATGATCTGCCCACTCGTTGCGCGCCCGAAGCGCCAGTGCGGCAAGGACCTTACCTCCAACGACGCTCGGCCCCACACCGTTGCCGCTCCAGCCGACCCCATAGACGATGTGCTCGAGCCCTGCAAGGTGTCCCATCAGGGGAACGCTGTTGGGGGTTCGATCAATCGGCCCCGACCAGCCGTGTGTTATCGGCACGTGGTCGAGCGATGGGTAGTAGCGACGGAAATCCACTTCGACCTCACGAGCTCGCCGCGCGCTTCGATCAAACCTGGCGTCGATGTTACCACCGTAGGCAATGGTACAACCGCCCTTGCCGAACGCGACACGACCGTCTCGTGTG
>DASCOT010000076.1:0-13580 GCA_036012155.1 Acidobacteriota bacterium | reverse complement strand
TCAAGTCGACGGACTACTTCGCCACCGCCATGGCAGCCGTGCCGGCACTGTCGAGGGCGGCTCCGGGACAGCTGAGCGACTCGCTGGCCACCGATCTGCGCTGGGTGGTAGCGTTCCCCGACGCACATCCGGAGTGCATGTTGGGATGGAACGCGATGGTTGGCCTCGGAGCCGATGTGGCGGCCGACGCGCTGCGCCGTTGCGAGCAGGCGCTGGACCCGAGCGATCCGATCAATCTGCAATACACGTCGGGCACCACCGGGTTTCCGAAGGGTGCCCTGCTGTCGCACCGTAACCTGCTCTACAACGGCTGGTACGTCGGCGCCGCACAGTCATTCACCGCGGCCGATCGAATCTGTTCGCCGGTGCCGCTGTACCATTGCTTTGGCTGCGTGATCGGAGTAGTGGGGGCGATCACCCACGGTGCCACGTTGCTGGTTCCTGCGGAGTATTTCGATCCTGTCAAGACGCTCGACTGCATGGAAAGTGAGCGCGCCACGGCCATATACGGGGTGCCGACCATGTTCATCGCCGAGCTCGAGCATCCCTCATATTCGAACCGCGACCTATCGTCGCTACGTACCGGGGTCATGGCGGGGGCCCCATGCCCGGTGGAGCTGATGCGGCGCGTTCTCGATGACATGGGGGCGAGTGAGATGACGATTGCGTACGGGCTCACCGAGACGTCACCCGTCGCTACCCAGACTCTCCCCGACGATGCCATCGAGAAGCGCGTCGAGACGGTGGGCATACCGTTTCCCGGCGTCGAAGTTCGCGTCGTCGATCCGGCAAGCGGAGAGCCATGCGTCGATGGTGTTGCTGGCGAGATCTGTATCCGCGGCCACAACGTCATGCTGGGCTACTACAACATGCCCGAGGCGACCGCGGAGACGATCGATTCCGCTGGCTGGTTGCATTCCGGCGACCTCGGCATGCGTGACCCCGACGGGTACCTTCGGATCACCGGGCGCATCAAGGACATGCTCATTCGAGGTGGTGAGAACATCTACCCGCGCGAGGTCGAGGAGGTGCTCTACCAGCATCCGTCGGTGGAGCAGGCAGAAGTGATCGGCGTGCCCGACGAGCGCCTCGGTGAGGAGGTTTGCGCCTGGGTGAAGCCGTTGGCGGGAACCGCAGCCTCGGCCGATGAGCTACGTGACTTCTGCAAGACCAAGCTCGCCTACTGCAAGGTGCCACGATACGTGATCTTCACCGATGACTTTCCGACCACGGTGAGCGGCAAGGTGCAGAAGTTCAAGCTGCGCGAGCTAGCTTCCGATCGCCTAGAGAGCGACGAATCTCGATGACCCGTTTCAGCTGGATCGATTCTCCCGTAGGGCGCCTGCTAGGGGTGATCGATTCGGCGGGTTTGCGAATGCTGGAGTTCGAGGGGCCGAGGTGCGACGCGATCGGTGATGACTGGATCGAAGACGCAGAAGCGCTCTCGGATGTGGAGCGACAGCTTGCCGAGTACTTCGCCGGTGAACGGAGGACCTTCTCGCTGCCGCTGGCGCTGCAGGGCAGCGTCTTTCAGCAGCGAGTTTGGGAGCAGCTACAACGTATCGACTACGGCGCGACGATCTCGTACGGAGAGCTTGCCCGGCGTATCGGTGACCCGAAGGCGGCGCGGGCCGTGGGGCTGGCCAACGGCGCCAATCCCATCGCCATCATCATTCCGTGCCACCGAGTGATCGGGTCCGACGGAAGCCTGACCGGGTACGGTGGCGGTCTGGAGCGTAAGCGCCAGCTGCTCGAGCTCGAAGGGGCTCGAATCACCCAGCCGACCCTGTTTGGCTGAACCCTGTCGCCCCTATCGCAGGCGGCCCGCCGAGCGGGACCTCATTCTGCGCCGCCGGCAACCCGAGCGAACATCGCCCGCAGATCGTCCGGAGCGCGGCAAGGACGGCTTTCGGCATCGATCCAAACATGGTCGGTACGGCCGGTCGCCAGCAGCACGGCGTTGCAATGAACCTCGTAGGCGAACTGCATGCCTCGGCTACCGAGTCGGTGGATCCAGGCGCTCACCTCGACGATGTCGCCGTAGCGTGCTGGTTGTCGGTAGCGTACCGAGGTGCCGGTTACTGTGAGCCGTACGCCGGTGCGTTCGATATCGGCGTAGTGGTGTCCAGCATCCGCGCACAGCTTGGTTCGCGATAGCTCGAGCCACACGAGGTAGTTCGCATGATGAACGATCCCCATGCTGTCGGTCTCCGCGTAGCGGACCTCCACCGGAACCGTCGCTCGCTGCGCCTCAGTCATCGGGCGCCAGCCCCTCCGGCGACGGGCGCCAGGCGGCGGGCTTGCCTCGCATGTGCCGCCATGCCGAGGCGGTGGCCATCGCTGCGCACATGATCGATGACGCTGGCAACGTCAACGCGAAGCTCGCCGGCGCGCCGAGATAGCCGACCACGGGCAAGAAGTTCACTGTGGCCAATGCCCACGCCAGCAGCGCTGGCACTCCCAGTAGCAGGTCGAGTCGTATGGCGCCGTATATCGCCAGGGCCGGGGGAAGGGCGAACATCAGGAGCACCCCCAACCACACGACGGGAACCAGGCTGTAGCGGTAGCGAAGCTGCTCGAAGGTGGTGCGCTCGACGGTTGCACGTACTCTGCCCAGCGAGCCGTAGCTTCGTAGCGACATCAGGTCTGGATCGAGTCCCAACCAGCATTTACCGCCGCTACGCTTGATGCGCCTCGCCAGCGCCAGCTCGTCGATGTGCCGCCCGAGCGCTTCCAGGCCGCCGATGTCGTCGAACACGCGACGCCGAAGGAGCATCACGCTTCCCGCCGCGGCGGCCGTCCGTGAGCGCGGATCGGAAGCGCTGCGAAACGGAAACATGAAATGGAAGAAGTACAAGAAGGGCGGGATCAGCAGCCACTCCCAGAGGGTGTCGCAGCGTTGCTTCACGACCACTGACACGAGGTCGAGGTCTTCGCCGGAGGCCTTCGAGAGCAACCGTCCAAGGGAGTTCGTAGGGTGAAGCACGTCGGCATCGGTGCACAGGATCCACTGGTGCTCCGCATCGCCCTCCCAACCGTCCAGAGCGGCCGCCGCCCCGGCGTTCACGGCGTGCAGCTTCCCGGTCCAACCGGGTTCCGGCTCGCCGACGCTGATGACCTTCAGCTTGGCCTCTGCGTCGGTTCCGTGGGCAAGTCGCGTGGCCAGCGAGGCGGTGTTGTCGGATGAGCGATCGTCGACCACCACCAGGCGGTGGTACCAGTCACTCTGTTTAAGCAGCCGCGGCAGCGTGCGTGGCAATACCGCGGCCTCGTTACGTGCCGGAATTACTAGCACCAGCTCACCGTGGTCGCCTGGTCGCGGCTGTCGCGATGCAGCGTCTAGATGCAGGCTCCATTGCGACGGCCACCAGCGGCGCCGTTCGACCACGACAATCAGCCACAGCAGCAGGGAAGCGGCGGCAGTTGCACGTAGGCCCAGGTCGAGTAGTTCCGTCGTCACGTTTGCCTCGGCGTACGGGAGGTGGTCTCGATTATCGATGTTCTGATGTGATCGAGCCTAGCAGGCCCCGTGGGAGTGTAGTCGGCTTCTCGGGCGAGTAGTGGTATGCGGTCGAGGCTAGACGACGTCGATGCGGCCGTCGATGCCTATGTGTAGCTTCTCCGCGGAGGCCAGCGTTGCGAAGTCGTCAGCGTTGACCGATACCACGACAAAGGTCCGTTCGTACATCTCGTCGGCGACGATTGCGGCCAGCGTCAGGAACGTATCGGCCCCATCAGTGATGATCGCCGCCGGTGCGGTACCGCGGCGTACCGCTTCGAGCAGAACAGCAGCGGTCGTGCTGGACCCGCGCGAGGCGGGCAGAGCCAGGATCTTGCCGGTCGCTACGTGGCCCGACAAGGGGTGCCGCCGGTCGATGATCTCGCCCGAAGTTTGATCGTAGCCTCCCCAGAAGCTCAGCGGCTCGGTGCTGGCGAGCGCCTCGCCTTCGACGTCGCCTGCCACCAGTACCCTTCCGCGGATCACCCTTGCCACAACGACTCGTCCCGCTCGATCTGGCCGGCGATCGCCGAGCGAACACAGTCTTCGAGGCTGCCGAAGGCGACCTGGGTGTTTAGCAGACCGGGTGAGTAATAGGCGTACTTTGCCGAGTTGGTCATCAAGGTATCGACGTCGCTGGGTAGCATTGGCGAGGTGAGGATGCAGGTATCTACGGTGATCTTGGCTCCAAACTCGCGCAGCGGCCCCAACAAGCCGGCCTGTTCGGCGAGGGCGCGCATCATGCGCCCCGTGGTAACCAGAAAGAGCACGTCAGGATGGCATCGTCGACCGTCGAGCAGCGGCGCCAGGTGGCAAAACTCCTCGAGCGAAAAGTGCGGGCTGCCCAGGGCCACAACGTCGACGCGATTGCCGTCGAACGTGGTGAGCTCGGCCCGCGCCCGGCGTAGGTCAGCGACAGTCAGCTCGTGGGTCTCGGTTGGCTCCCCACCGCGAAACGCATCCTCCAGGGTAGGTGCCTCCGGAGTGTGGCCGACAAGGTGAAACAACGCCACAGCGCCGGCCGACGCCCCGCCGGCGCCAAGGGCCTTGAGGTCGTCCTCTGTGGGCGTCGCGGTGAACCCGTCGATCACCGGCACCCTCTCCTGCGCGATCTTCCCCATCAGGTAGCCGAGAACGGCGCAGAAGGAATCATCGCGTTGCAACGCCTCAGGGACATCAACAAGTCGCAGCAGCACATCACCGGCGCGGTTGCTGTCCAGGTGCAGACCGCGTGCCGGTACTCGGGCGGTGATCGCGGCGCAAATATCCATCAAGTCGGGATAGCGTTCGGTGCGCGCGCCGATGACCGAGTTGGCGAAGGCGATGGCGTTCGATTCTCCCCAGGCGATTTGCTGGCCGCGGCTCGGCCGCATCGCTGTTTGGTAGGGAGCACACGTCCACGTTGGCGTGCATCCCATACGCTCGTAGGCCTGCATCTGCCGATAGGCCTTCTCGGCCCATTCCCCCGGTACCTCCCAGTCCTGCCAGTTGTCGACGTCCACGCCGCTGACATTCGCCGTCGATGGAACGGCGACGCGTGCGCCCATCTCGGCGAGACGCTCGGCGAACTCCAGCGTAGCCTCGCCCTGGTACACGGTGCTATCGATGTGGGCCTGTGAGATGTCGATCATGCCCTCCGCATCGAAGGCTTCAGCCATGCGAACGAGGATCGACATCGCAAATCTGCCCGCCGGGCCGTGCTCACCGGCGAGCAATGAGTGATCCTTGGAGGTCAGCTGGAGCGTCATCAGATCCGCCTTCGGGGGACTTCAGCGTCGCGCCGACCAGTCGGCCGGACGCAGGACACTTCCACCACGGGCTGGAGGTCAAGAGCATTGATTGAAGCACGACTGCCGATGTTGCGCCGGCTGCGCGAGCAATTCTGGTCGCGCCCGGCTGTGCTCGGCAATCTGCTCGCCCTTCCGGCCGCGTTGCTGATGCAGCAAATCGCGTTCGGGATGCCCGACCTCGTCGAGCGCGTCTACAGTCGCACGCTCTACCCGGTGATTGCGCATGTGCTCGGCTGGGCCAACGCCTGGTTCCCTGTCTCGGTTGCCGAAGCCGGCACGCTGGGATTGGGTGTCTGGCTGATCTGGCGCCTTACTCGGAAGCGCGGCGGAAGCGCCGGGGGCGGCGACGATCCGCGGCCCTGGCCTCGACGAGCGCTTGCTGCGGCGGGCCGGCTCGCGGTGCGCACTTGGATCTTCGTGGGCTGGGTACTTCTGGGGTTCCTGTTGCTGTGGGGATTCAACTACGCGCGGCCGCCACTGGCGGTGCGACTGGGCCTCGAGACGGCGGCGATCGAGGCGCCGGAGGTGCTGGAGCTCGCTCGGCGGGCGGTCGATACGGCGAACCACGAGTACCGACGACTCGGGATCGCCTCCGATGAGGCGAGTCGGTTGCCGATGACCATGAAGACGTTGAACGCGGCAATCGACGCCAGCTATGGAGAGCTCCGACTGCCTGGCGATGAGCTGGGCAGCTTGGTCTCGCGAGCCAAGCCGCTGCTGTCCTCGACCGCCTTTGCGTATCTCGGGATCAGTGGCATATACGTTCCCTTCACCGGCGAGCCGTCGTTCAACCGGCTCGTGCCCGCCGCCTCCCTGCCTATCACGGTGGCGCACGAGAAAGCCCACCAGCGTGGCATTACCGACGAGGGCGAGGCGAACCTGGCCGCCGCGCTAGCTTGTGGCGGCGCCGACAGTGGCTACCTTCGTTATGCAGGGCATCTGTACATGGGTATCTCCCTGATCGCCGCCGCCGCGCGCTACATGCCGGACGAAGCGGCCGAGGTCTGGGCACGCCTTGATGAGGGGCCTGCGGCCGACGTACGGGCAATACGCGAGTTCTGGGTTAGCTATCGCAGCCGGGCCACTCCCGTCGCGGCAAGCATCAACGATGCTTACTTGCGCTCCAACCGCGTACCCGGCGGTGTGCAGAGCTACGGACGCGTCGTTGATCTCCTCGTGCGTTTGAGTCGCAGGGGAGATGTGCTCGCTGATCCGGAGGGTGGATCGTAGCGGTCAGGCCGATAGCGTGGAGCGGGCCCACTGCACGCCATCGGCACTCCACTACGCAAGCAACTGGTGAGCCGCGTCGGCGACCTCGTCGACCGTGATGGTCTCGATCTGGCCCCCGGTAGCGACAATGTGTCGGTGTGGCGGTGGTGGTATGAAGTGCGGGTTGCGGTCGCGGAAGATGCCCAGCGTCGGGGTTCCGACTGCGGCACTCAGATGCAGCGGACCGGTGTCGTTGCTCACCGTGGCGCTGCACGACCCGAACGCGGCGGCCAGTGTCGCGAGATCGCCGCAGCCTCCGTCGACCACGCGACCCGCCAGCCCCTGGCGAGTCGCGTGGTCGATCACTTGCCGCGTGATCGCTTGTTCTCCGGGGCCGGCGAAGATCAGAAACGAGTGCGGTACGTCGTTGGACAGACGCCGTGCGAGTTGCGCGAACCGCTCCGGCGGCCAGAGCTTGTCGGCCTTGGCAGCACCCACGAAGAAGGCGATGTGGGGTACCGGCTCGGCGGTCGGGGTGTGCGGTAGCGGCGACCTGTCTTGCCAGCGACGCGTGGCCTCGGGAGGGATGCTGAAGAAGCTCGGTAGCCCGTCTGGGCTTGCCGGCGGTGCCGGTACCAAGCCGGCGCGGGTGATCGTGTCGATGTGGGCACCCGTCATGTAGCTCGGTGGATGCGGGGTGTCGATCCAGGGCCGGTACAGGCGGCGTGCGCCGGTCTTGTAGCGGCGCCCGATGCGGATTGGCGCCCTGGTGAGGGCGCCGATCGCGGCGGTCTCGGTGAACCCCTGGAAGTCGACGACTATGTCCCAGCGCCCGAGCAAGCTCGGGCACAGCACATTGCTCCACAGCTGCGCTGCGGCACGCGGTTGCAAGCTCTTGAGCGCGAGACGGTCCAGCGTGAGGAGCTCGTCGAGCACTTCGAGCCCATCGAACAGGCCGGCGCAGCGCACGTCGGTGAGGAAGGCGAGGTGGGCGTGTGGGTAAGTGGCCTTGAGTAACCTCAGCGCCGGAAAAGTCAGCAGTGTGTCGCCGAGTGCTGAAAACCGGATACCCAGTACACGGGCCGTCGCAGAAACCTCGAGGGGCTCGGGGCGGGCGAGCGCCGAATCTTGGGAAGGCATGGCGGCGCGCACGATAGCACGACAACGGGATGCGTCGGGGTGCGACGCGGCCCGATGGCCGAGTGTCGGTGCGCGTTGTCGCCTCTAGGGAACCTCCGCTTCCTCGTCTTCCGGCGCCTCGGGCAGCCCGAGGGCCGCCCGTGCAATGCGCTGCTCGAGGTCGGATGCGGTCGGCCCAGGCGTATTGGTCAGGACAATCACGTTGAGGTCATCGTCGGGATAGCGTGCCGCCATCGTGACGAAGCCGTTGATGCCGCCGCCGTGCGCGATGCGTCGATGATCCTCCACCGTGTCGACGCCGATCCCGTAACCGTAGTCGGTCTCGGTGCTGTCGTTGAGGGCCGTCGGCGTCGTCATGAGCGCGTACGATTCGGCGCTCACCACCTCGCCACGCTCGAGAGCTTGTTGCCAGCGCAGCAGGTCGATGACGTTCGAGCACAACGCCCCGGCGGCAAAGGGGTGCGTCATGTCAATCAGATCGTCGTTGACGAGCTCGCCGTCCTCGCTCTCGTAGCCTTCGGCACGATGGGGAATCAGCTTCTTCTCGTCGCAGTAGCTGGTGTCGTCGAGCCCCAGCGGATCGAATACCTCCTGCTGCAAGTACTCCTCATAGGACTTGTCGGTGACGTTTTCGACGATCACGCCCAGCAGATAGAACCCGGTGTTGTTGTAGCGCCACTCGTCGCCCGGAGCGAAGTCGAACGGTATGTCCGTGAGCAGCCCGAACAACACTTCGTGCGTTACCGGTAGCGGTATCGTGCGGGTCCACACATCGCCGAGGCCCGTGTAGCTCTTGATCCCGGAGGTGTGGTTGAGGAGCTGATGGACCGTCACCCGGTGGCCGCCGGTGGGAAAATCGACGTACTCGCCGATCTCATCGTCGAGTGCCACCTTGCCGCGCTCGACCAGCTGCATGATGGCGGCAGCGGTGAACTGCTTGGTGATCGAGCCGATCCGGTAGACGGTCTCGGCAGCGGCGAGCACGCCGTTCTCGAGGTCGGCGCTTCCGTAGCCCTTGGCGAACTGCAGCTTGTCGCCCTGCCGGACGGCGAGCGACAGTCCGGCGACTGCACCGTTATCGACCGCTTCGTTCGCCCAACGGTCGGTGCTCGATTCGAGCTCGGAGACCGCGCGCGGGGACGAGCTCTGGTGCTCGATGTCGATGGAGCAGCCCGCAGCTAGTAGCGTCCAGGCGGCCACGATTCCCACACGTCGTTGCAGCGAGCTCATTCCGCCTCCCGGTTGCTGACGCCCCCGGCGGATACGACTGAGGTTCGCAGGCGCCGGTGCCGTCCAGAAGTAGACGGAGGATTCTATCGACGCGGTAGTCACCTCACCACGTCGGCCCGCTGTCGCCGGCGCGAGGTATGGTTGCATGCGCTGTCCGGCGAAGGTGGGTGAAGAGACGATGCGACAAGCGATTCTAAGCGAGCTTCCGGACGCTGCGGTGATCGCTCGGGCTCCGGGCCGTGTGAACCTGATCGGCGAGCACACCGACTACAACGGGTTCCCGGTGTTTCCCATGGCCATCGATCGCAGCGTATGGGTGGCCGTGGCGCCGCGGGCCGCGCCCGAGCTGCGCATCCGCAGTGTCACGCCGAATCAGTATCCGTCTGAAGAGGTACCGCTCGAGCAGCTCGGCCGACGGCCGCCAGCCGGCACCTGGATCGACTACGTGATCGCGGCGGCGCGCGCGCGGCCACCATCCACCGGGCTGGAACTGGTGGTTGGTGGTGACGTGCCACCCGCGGCAGGTCTGTCGTCTTCCTCCGCGATGGTTGTGGCGAGCCTGCTGGCGTTGTCGCCGGTCAGTGATCGTGCCGCGCTCGCCGAGGAGGCCCGGCTTGCGGAGCGCTACGTCGGCACGCTCTCCGGCGGCATGGATCACGCGATTTCGTTGCTTGCGCGACCCGGGCACGCGCTGCGGATCGACTTCAGGCCAGTGCGGGTGCAGGCGGTCCGGATGCCCGAAGCGCTCGGCGTGGTGGTCGCTGACTCCGGTGTAGCTGCGGCCAAGTCAGGTGCTGTCCGCGATGCCTACAACGAGCGGGTGCGCCAGTGTTTGTCGGCAGCCCGCCGGCTCGGTGTCGACGACGGCCTGCTGGCCGACGTGCCCGAGTCGGATCGTCGCCCGGATGCGATCGAGAACCCGGTGGTTCGCCGCCGAGCCAGCTTCGTGTTCGACGAGGCCAAGCGCGTAGAGGCGGCGGTCGCGATGCTCGACTCCGGAGATCTGCATGGTCTCGGCGCGCTCATCGACGCGTCGCATGCCGGCCTACGTGACCAGTACGAGGTCAGCCACGTTGCTGTCGACCGACTGGTCGAGACGGCTCGCGGCGCTGGAGCGCTGGGCGCCCGTGTTGTCGGAGCCGGGTTCGGAGGCTGTATCGTTGCGGTCTGCGAGCGCCAGAAAGTCCCCGATTTGGTCGCCGCGCTCGGCCCGCGGGCGTGGTGCTTCGAGGCGTCGGGCCCGGCCATGCGCGACAGCCTCTGAGCGCTGCCAGTTCCGGCTCGAGACCATCGACCGGTGTTCAACCTGCTCGGCTAAACACGCTTGAGCTTCCAGCTCCCCTTGCGGAAGTAGTAGGCAGACACCACGGCCAAGGCCGAGAACGAGACCGTCATCGCTATGAAGACGCCGTTCGGACCCCAGCCGAGCAGGTACGCCGCGAACCAGGCGAGCGGCAGCTCGATGATCCAGAAGCAGAAGAGGTTGATCCAGGTCGGCGTCCACGGGTCTCCGGCGCCATTGAAGGCATTCTCCAGCACCATCCCGTAGGCGTAGAACAGGAAGCCGGAGGAGACGATCCGCAGGCACAGCACGCCCCAGCGGTGGGGCTCCGGTAGGGTGGTGAACATGCTGACTATGAAGGGCGCGAAGACAATGAACAGCAGGCCGATCGAGCCCAGAAAGACTACGTTGTAGAAGCCGGCAATCCATACGGACCTCTCGGCTCGCTCAGGCTTCCCGGCCCCGAGACTCTGCCCCACCATGGTGGCGGCGGCATTGCTCATCCCCCAGCTCGGCAGGAGCGCGAAGAGTATGAGCCGGATACCGATCGCATAGCCGGCGAGCACCTGGTCGCCGAAGCCGGCGAGGATGCGGATGAGTCCCACCCAGCTGGCCATGCTGATGAACACCTGGAACATGCCCGCCCCGGAGAGTCGGACCAACCTCCACATCAACGCGGGCAGCACTTGGAGATGCTCGCGACGCACGTGCAACCTGCCGCCAGCCCGACTGAGCAGCCAGAACTGGGCCACCACCGCCGTGCCGCGGCCGATGTTCGTTGCGACCCCGGCGCCCAGAACTCCGAGCTCCGGAAACGGCCCGATGCCGAAGATGAACATCGGATCGAGAAAGATGTTGATGCCGTTGGCCAGCCACAACACGCGCATCGCCACGGCGGCGTCACCAGCGCCGCGGAAGGCGGCGTTGATCAGAAATAGAAGCAAGACGGTCGCGTTGCCGCCCAGCATCACACGGGTGTAGCTGCTGTTGGCGATCACGTCGTCGGAGGCGCCCATCAGCGCGAGCAGCTGCGGCGCGGTGATCGAGCCGACGACAGCGATCACCGCCGCGATCGCCATGCCCAGCCCGATGGCCTGCACCGTTGTTCGCGCTGCCGCGTCGGGGTCGTGCTCGCCGATACGCCGGGCGACCATGGCGGTGACGCCGATCGATAGGCCCAGGCCGACGGTGAAGACCAGGGTCATCATCGATTCGCTGAGGGCGACGGTTGCGACCGCCGCGGGGCCGAGCCTGGAGACGAAGAAGACGTCGACAATGGCGAACAGTGACTCCATCGCCGTCTCCAGCACCATCGGCACGGCGAGCAGCAGCACGGCACGCCCGACCGTGCCCTCGGTATAGTCCTGTTGGGTGCCGCGGACGGCGTCCTTGAAGTCGTTCCAGAAGGAAGATGCAGTACTCA
Source organism: Acidobacteriota bacterium (assembly GCA_036012155.1). Classification (GTDB taxonomy): domain Bacteria; phylum Acidobacteriota; class UBA890; order UBA890; family WLXD01; genus DASCOT01. The sequence continues at coordinate 2,007 of DASCOT010000076.1, read as the reverse complement.
CGGGAGGTCTCCGGCGAGGAGGGTGTCGAGAAGCAGGCGCTACCAGACCGTATGGAGATCGCGGGCGATTAGTTCGCCGGCGATACGATCGTTGGCTGAGCTCGGTTGGCGCGCTTTCTCATCGGCGAGACCCCGTGAATGGAACGGGTCATGGATGCCCGAACCTTAACGCTGTGCCACGGGGCTGTCTAGTTCGGCTGCCGCAGGCGGGGCATGAGTGAGCCTGTCTCGGCAGCCCTCCCCTCTGGCCTTGGTCGTGTCGCCGCCGTCGCTACAGACGGCGCCAAAGGCGCGTGATGGCGGCCGTTGCCCCGGTCGCCATCAGGGCGAGGAGAAGAGCTAACCCGGTGCGTCCGTATAACAGGTAGCCGATCGAGAACAGCGTCATGTAGACGGCCGCGGACCCCAACAGCATGCAACTAAGCGCCGCCGGGAACGAAGCCGCCGCGGTATTCGTTGTCTCTAGCGGCTCGCCGTCTGCCGCGGCACGCTCGGCGACGGCGGCCCACCCACGCCCACCGGGTCGAATCTGTTGACAAAACGAGCGCAGCGTCGACTCGTCAGTGGCCGGCGTCAGTAGGGTCACGAGCAACCATCCGATGGTGGTGATGGCCACCCCGGTGAGCAGTTGCTGGTGCGGGGCGGGCACGGTACCGAAGACGCTCGCATGTGCGAACTGGAACCAACCCGCGACCAGGAAGGAGATGGTCATCGCGGCGATCTCGCTGGCGGCGCTGATGCGCCACCAGAACCATCTCAGGATGAACAACAAGCCGGTGCCGGCGCCGATCTGCAACAGAATCTGGAACGCTTGCAGGGCGTTGGACAGCAACAGTGATACGGCGCACGCGGCGATCATCAAGGCGGCGGTAGACAGTCGGCCGACCAGCACCAGCTTCTGTTCGGAAGCGTCTGGCCGTACGAAGCGTCGGTACCAGTCGTTGACGATGTATGACGCTCCCCAGTTGAGGTGCGTCGAGATCGTCGACATGTAGGCAGCCACCAGCGAGGCGATGACCAGGCCGAGCAGGCCGGTCGGCAGGAAGGTCAGCATCGCCGGGTAGGCGAGGTCGTGTCGGACGACGCCCGGATCGACCTCCGGGAAAGCTGCACGCAGTGATTCGAGGTCAGGGAAGACGACCAGAGAAGCGAGTGCCACGACAATCCAGGGCCACGGACGCAGCGCATAGTGGGCGACGTTGAATAGCAGCGTGGCCCCCTGCGCATGGGACTCGTTCTTGGCCGCCAGCATGCGCTGGGCGATGTAGCCGCCACCCCCCGGCTCAGCGCCGGGGTACCAGGTGGCCCACCACTGCACCGCCAACGGCACCACGAAGACTCCCACGACCAGCGACGAGTCCGAGAAATCGGGTATGAGGCCGAGCTTCGGGGCGACCTCCGGATGTGCCAGGAGGGCTCTGAGCCCGCCGACCTCGGGCTGCTGGAGCGCGTACCAGGCGGCGGCAATCGAACCGAACAGCGCCATCCCGAACTGTACGAAATCGGTGAGGATCACCCCGGTGAGACCACCCAGCGTCGCATACAGCAAGGTCACCGAGCCGGCAATCAACACCGTTGCGGCCGGACTCAGACCCAGCATAACGCCGCCGATCTTGATCGCTGCGAGCGTCACCGACGCCATGATCATGACGTTGAAGAACACGCCGAGGTACAAGGCCCGGAATCCACGGAGAAAGGCGGCGGCCCGGCCCGAATAGCGGATCTCGTAGAACCCGATGTCGGTCTCCATTCCAGAGCGTCGCCACAAGCGCGAGTAGACGAAGGTCGTGAGCATGCCGGTGAGCAGGAACGCCCACCACACCCAGTTACCGGCGACCCCGGTGGTCCGTACGATGTCGGTGACCAGGTTCGGGGTGTCGGTGGAGAACGTGGTGGCGACCATCGACACGCCCAGCAGCCACCAGGGCATGTTCCGACCCGACAGGAAGAACTCACCGGAACTCGCGCCGGCACGGCGCGCGACCGCCACGCCGATGAGTAGCGACA
>DASCOT010000075.1:0-10820 GCA_036012155.1 Acidobacteriota bacterium | reverse complement strand
CAGCGCGTCGGCCACGCTGACATTCTGCCGACGGTGCTCGAGCTGCTCGGGATATCGCAGGAGGGAACCGAGGGCGCCTCGCTGGTTGCCGCGATGACGGGTGTCACTGGCTCGGACATCGGCACGCGACCGGTGTATTTCGAGTCGCTGGGCCCCAACCTGACGCGCAATTGGGCCCCTCTGCGTGGGATCTTCCGCGGCAACCGGAAGTTCATCGACCTACCTCTTCCCGAGCTCTACGATCTCGAGCACGACCGAGCCGAGCTCGACAATCTGTCGAGTCGGCGCGCCACCTGGCTACACGAGCTAAAAACTGCACTCGATGCCCACCTGGAGGGTGCGGCGACGGGAGCCGGGCCGATCACCGAGGACGCCGCCACGTTGGCGCGTCTGCGGGCGCTCGGCTACGTGGGCGGCGCCGGCCCGGCCAACCCCGGTGAGTATGGCGTCGAGGATGATCCGAAGCGCCTGATCGGGCTGGAGAACGACGTGCAGCGCGCAGTAGCTGCCGCGGACGCCGGCGATACCGCCGCCGCCACCCGCCTCTTGACCGGCGTTCTGCAGCAGCGCCCTGACTTTGTCGTTGCCCTGACCCTGCTGGCGTCGATCGAGCACGAGCAAGGGAACACCGAAGCCGCAATCGACCGGCTTAGCGACGCGGCAGCGTTCGACTGGAGAACCGCCGACCTGTTGGTCAGGCTCGGTGCCTACCTCAGGCTCGCCGATCGGCGGCAGGAGGCGGTCGCGGTGCTCGAGCAGGCACGCGCCGAGGAGCCGGAAAACCTCGACGTGCTCAACTTGCTGGCGGCCGTACATGTCGAGGTCGGCGCTACTGGAGCAGCAGACGAGATCCTAAGCCTGGCCCTGGAGCTCGATCCGACCCATCCCGGCGTGCATGCGAATCGCGGCATGATGCTGCTTCCTACACGCCCCGCCGCTGCCGCCGAGGCGTTCCGGACGGCCCTGCGGTACGATCCCGAGCTTGCCGACGCTCACAACGGACTCGGTGGGCTTGCCTTCGAACGGGGCAGTATCGAGGAGGCGATCGAGCACTGGCGGCGCGCGATCGCCGCCGACGAGCGTCACTTCCGGGCGATGAGCAACCTCGGCATTCGCCTCGTGGAGCTGAACCGGTTCGAGGAAGCCGTGGGCGTTCTCGATCGTCTCATAGCCGGTGTGCCCGCGACGCTACGCGACGAGTATCAAATCGCTGCGATCAGCGACATGGTGAGGCGTATCAAGCACGATTACGGAATTCAGTAGCCGCGCTTCCGACGCCGCAAGGCGCGTGTCGCAACGGGTCACTACCGTCTGGCGCGGCGAGCGGCTGAGTCTTCGGTGTGTGTCCTTGCACCACCAGCACGAGTTGGCCCGCCGCCGCTTCGATGGTCTGAGACTCACCGTCGGGCCAGAGGATCTCGATGCGGGCGGTGCTGCTGGTCGCGAGTCCGAAGTACAGGTCGGTGGCGCCCTGGGAGAGATAGGAGGAGCCGCTGCGGACAATTCTCACCTGGCCGAACCCGGCCGCCCCGTCTTCGTTCGCGTCGCCCCCGAGGGGAGTTACCGTCACACGCGCGTCGAGCGCGTCGCGATTGGCGTTGCGACCGCGCAGGCGGACGACAAGCCGTTGTCCGGGGGCGGTCGCACGGTTGGCGAGCAGGCGGGCCGGCCCGCCCGAGTTGGTCACGACGAGGTCGGCCAGGCCGTCGCCGTCGAGATCGCCGGTCGCGAGGCCGCGACTCACGTCGATGGCGGCGAACCCCGGCCCCGCGGTCGCGGAAACCTCGGTGAACAGGTTGGTCTCGGGTCGCCAACCGGCTGCTGTCGTCGCCGCACCTCCGGAGGCCAGCCGCGCGCCTCGTATTGATGTCAGGTGGTTCTCGAACAGGTGGTTACGTTGCGGGTAGGTAGTGTTGTCCTGGACCGCCGTCACGTTGTCGAGGATATGGCCGTTGGCAACAGCGATCTCGATATCACCGTCGGCGTCGGCGTCGAGTGTCGTGATTCCGAATGCCAGCGCAGCGAATCCGGGAGCGCCCAGGCCGAGGGAGGAGCTGTCATCCAGATAGGCGCCCGGGGCCACCTCGCGATACAGATGGTTGTTCTCGAAGGCGAAGTTCGTCACCAGAATCTCGCCACGACCGTCACCGTCTAGGTCGACCATGTCGGTGCCCATGCCGGCCAGGCCGGTGCCGGACTCGCTGTATCCGGTGCCCGAAAAGAGTCCCCGCTCCTCGAAGCTCCAGTCGCCGAGGTTCACATAGAGGAAGTTCTGCTGGGTATCGTTGGCGACGTAGATATCGGGATAACCGTCGTCGGTGAGGTCGCCGATCGCCACCCCGAGCCCCTTACCCTCTGTAGCGTTCGCCACGCCGGCAGACTCGGAGCGATCCTCGAACGCGCCATCCCCACTGTTGCGATACACGGTGTCGGCGTCAGCCACGAAAAGGTCGATGTGGCAATAGGAGCGCTGTTGACGCTGCTGCTCGCCGCAGCCCAGGGCGCTGGCGAAGTCGTACACCACGTACTTCAACACGTAGAGGTCGACCAGCCCGTCGCGATCCAGGTCGCTCCAAGCAGCGCTTGTTGACCAGCGCGGGTCCTCGAGACCGGTGGACAGTTGCTCGGAGTAGGTTCCGTCGCCGTTGTTGCGTAACAGGACATCCGGGCCGAGATTGCTGACGAACAGATCCGTAAAGCCGTCGCCGTCCCAGTCGGCGGCGGCCACGCCCATGCCGTAACCGGTGTGCTCGGCACCAGTGAGTACGCGGACCAGGAGTCCCTCATCGTTGCGGAACATCGCGTTGCCGACCGTCGGTTCGTCGGCGCCAGGCAAAGGGCCGCTCTGGACGAAGTACAGGTCGTAGTCGCCGTCGCCGTCGTAGTCCACCCAGGCGACACCCGCACCCATCGTTTCGGGCAGGTGTTTGGCACCGCGCGCGCCGCGCGCATGGACGAAGTCCAGACCGATCGCGGTGGTCACTTCGTCAAACCGGATCGCACTCTGGTCCTGCGCTGGCGCCAACGTTGGCAGGGACAGGCCGAGCACTACGATGGCAGTTCGCAAGCCCCTTGCGCTCGGCGCGAGACCCATCTGACTGCCATCAGGGCCTGGTGGCACGCGATATCGACGGAATGGGCGGCACGGCATGATCTATACTCGCGGCGGGGCCCTGATAGAAGGCCTTTTTTGCGATTCTATCGTCCTTCGAACAACGGAATCGCCGCTCGTGTGCTTGGTGCGGGCTTCGCTGATCCTCCTCCCCTCAATACCGACCGAGAAGACCCAGAAGTCCCAGGGATCCGATGCGGGCGTCGCAGGCGGCGACTGAAGTTCGGAGTCGCCTTGCTCAGGCACCCTCAAGCTCAGGTCTGCTACGCGGCCATTGCCGTCTGCGCCACATAGCGCGCCAGCCCCACGGCCGTTCACGAGGGTCCGCCGGCATCCCGCAAGGCCTTGGCTCGCTGGCGCGCCTCCGCCGCTGCTTGTGAATCCCCGCGTCCGTCGTGTAGCTCGGCGAGCGCTTGCCAGACTTCGGGGTTGTCGGGCGCTAGCTCGGCGGCCGACTGGAGTTGCTCGAGCGCCAGCTTGAAGCGGCCTTCGTGTGCATACACGCGCCCGCGCAGCACGTAGATCTGCGCCCGACCCATGATGCCTACGCGCAGCAGCTCGACTTCTCGACCGCGTTCCGCGTTGAACAGGCGCTGGTACTCCGACAGCATCGCGCGGCCCTCGTCGATACGGCCGAGCTTGAGCAGCGCTTGGCCGCTGAGGTAGCGTGCCTCGATGAGCTCGGAGGCGTCGTCCAGGACCGGGGCGAGCACCTCGACAACCTCCTCGTTGCGGTCTTGCCGAAGCCGCAGCCTGCCGATCGCGACGGCGATCTCGGGGCGCCTGCGCGTCGCCGTCGATGCGATGTCACTCAGCAGTCGCTCCGACGACTCCAGGGCGCCCCTCACCATGTACACCTGGACGGCCGCCAGTACCGGGTCGGGATCACCTGGTGACATCCGGATAGCGTGCTCGAAGTCCGCCAGTGCCTCCTCGGCTCGATTGAGCTCGAAGAGCGCCTCGCCGCGCGCGTAGTAGGCGGGCGCGAAGTTGGCATCCGTCGCTATGGCGTGCGCGTACTGTTCCAGCGCTGAGGCGAACTGACTCTGACGCGACAGTATCCGGCCGAGCTCGTAGCGTACTTGCGGGGTGTCGAGACCGAGCTCGATGGCACGTCGGTAGGCCTCCTCGGCTTGAGCCCTCAGCGCCAGCTGATCGTACGCGGCGCCGAGCCCTAACCAGAGGTCGCCGCGCCCCGGGTCCAGACCGATGGCTCGACGATAGGCCGCGGGGGCGCGCACCAGGTCATCCACGAGCTCGCTGGCGTTGAGGGTGCGCGCCAACAATCTGGCCGCCAGGGGACTCTCCGGGGCGCGGTCGGTCGCCTGCTCCGCTGTGGCAATTGCTCCAGGGTGATCGCCGGCCTCCATTTGCGTCATGGCGATGTCGATGGCGAGCTGGACGCTGTCCGGGTCGAGCTCCCAGGCGCGTCGAAAGGTGGCAACGGCCTCTCGTGGGCGGCCGGTGGCGCGCAGCACACTGGCCAATAGCGCGTGCGCCAGGGGGTCGTCCGGAGCGAGATCGGCGGCGCGCGTGAGCGGTGCCAGCGCCAGCGAGGGCTGGCTGCGCGCCACGTACAGGCTCCCCAGGTTGCGGTAAGGCGTCGACCAGTCGGGGTCGGCCTTCGAGGCCCCCCGGTACGCCTGCTCCGCCTCGCTCCCGCGGTCCATTTGCTCGTAAAGCTGACCGATGAGGTTGAGCCCGTCGGCGTTGTTGTCGTCGAGGCTCAGAGCCTCGACCGCAGCCTCCAGCGCCTCGTCCAGTCGCCCCTGCTCGGCTAATCTCAGGGCGTCAATGAAGCGCTCCCGGGCCGCCTGTTCCGCGGCCGAGATGTCTTGCAGAACGTGAGCGCTCACGACGCTACCTGTTGCTGACGGCGGGGACAGGTGCGCATGGTGCGAGTGGCCGAACCAGACCGCCATGATGAGGATGCCGGTGGCGCTGGTCATCGGCCCAGCACGCGCGTCGCCACCACGCCTCGGCCCTGTTGCACCAGCGCCAGCTGGCCCGCGTCGACGCTGCCGAGCGGCTCGTGGGTGCCGCCGGCCCAGATGATCTCGAGCTCGGCGCTGCTGGCGGCGCCCAGCCCGATGTGGATGTCGGTGCTGCTCTGCGAGATGTAGGAGGAGGCGCTGGTAACCTCGAAATGCTGTCTGAACGGCCGGTCGTGGATCGGGTAACTGGTGACAATGATCCGACTACCCAGCGCATCGCGATTGGCGTCGCGGCCCCGCAGCCTCAGAACCAATCGCCGGTGCTGCCGCGTTGCCTCGTTGCGTAGCAGCTCGATCGGGCCATCGATGTTCGACACGACGAGCTCCGGCCAGCCGTCCCCGTCGGCGTCGCCATGGGCAAGCGCACGCGACACACGGGCACGCCCGAACGCCTCGCCCGCCTCATGGGTGATCTCGTGCAGCAGGCTCTCCGTGCTGGTAGCGCCGGCCAGCCAGCGCTCGGCCAGGCGGTTGGCGAAGACTTGATTGGGTTGCTCGAAGTTGTCGACGTGGTCGAGCACGTGCCCGTTGGCGATTACGATGTCACGGTCGCCGTCGCCGTCGAGGTCGACGAACACGAGCCCGAAGCCGAGCGTGTTCCAGGTCCGCTCCCCGATGCCGAAGCGGAAGGTCTCATCCAGGAACAATCCCGGCGCCGTCGAGCGGTACATGTTGATCGCCTGGGTCTCGAAGTTCGTCACACCGATCTCCGGCAGGCCGTCGCCGTCCATATCGCCGACAGCCACACCCATGCCCGATTGCGGCACGCCGTTTACGCTCAGCCCGGAGCCGGAGAACAGACCTTGATCCTCGAAGCGCAGCGCCCCGCGGTTGGCGTGGAGGAAGTTGCGAGTACCGTCATTGGCCACATAGATGTCCGGTAGCTGGTCGCCGTCGGTGTCGACGATCGCCACGCCCAGCCCCTTGCCGTCGGTGGCGTTCGCGACGCCTGCCGCCGCGCTGACGTCCTCGAACGTCAGTCCGCCCACGTTCCGGTACAGGATGTCGGCCACGCCGTCGTACAGCTCCGGCTGACAGTAGGCGCGAATCCCGCGCGCAACGTCACCGCAAGTCCTTGCGTTGGCGATATTGTAGTCGAGGTAGTTGGCGACGAACAGCTCGGGGAACCCGTCGAGATCAAGATCTCCCCAGGCGGCGCCGCTTGCCCAGCGTGTATCGCCGAGTCCGAGCCTGGCGGTTACGTTGTCATACGTCCCGTCGCCGTTGTTGCGATACAGGGCGTTGGCGCCGAAGTTGGCCACGAACAGATCGACAAACCCGTCACCGTCGTAGTCGCCGGCGGTGGCGCCCATTCCGAAGCCCCGGTCCGTTGCCCTCGCCTCATCGGAGCGGTCGAAGCGACCCCCCGGTCGGGCACGGTACAACGCATTGGTGCCGGCGTCTGGAGGAGGCTCGCGTGACGGGGCGACGCCGGGCAGGGGACCACTGTCGACCAGGTACAGGTCCCAGCGGCCGTCGCCATCGTAGTCGAGCCAGGCGACGCCGCCGCCCATGATCTCCGGCATGTGCTTCTCGGCGCTCATGCCGGCGAAGTGGATGAACTGAAGCCCGACCGCCTGGCTGACGTCGGACATACGAATCGCCGGCTGTCGAGCGTCGTCGGCGTGATGCCCGGCGTTCTGGACGGTCTCCGAGGCCCCGGCCGTCGACGCGAGAAGCGCCGCCAGGGCGGCGCAAGCGAGCCCCCGGGTCGTCCGGCGAGGTCGGGATCGACGGCCCCTGCTATCGTATAATTGCACCTGTAAATCTCCGCTGTTTCGGGATCGATTATCCCATTTCGAACCGTCGGGCTGTGGCGATGCGACACCTGCCCAACAATTCGATGTGTACCCGTGTGCTCGGCGTCGCGGCCGGACTGTTCCTGCTGTCGGCCCCGGCGTCATCGGTCGATGCCCAGAGTCCGGTACAGACTCGTGCCGCCACCCTCGACGAGTTTCCGGTAGTCGACGAGAACTCGCTGTCGACGGCACATCGGAAGTGGATCACCGAGATCGTTGGACACATCATCACCAGCGAGGAGTACAGGATCTGGGAGCGTCTGGAGACCGACGAGAAGCGAGATCGCTTCATGGAGCGGTTCTGGGTGGTGCGCGACCCGACGCCGGGCACTCCGAGAAACGAATACTTCGAGATGCACTTCGAGCGTCTCGCCTACGTCGAGAAGTTCCTCGGACGGGGCACGGCGACGGCCGCCTGGGCCACCGATCGTGGACGCACGTACATCACGCTCGGCAAACCGCAGATGATCAACCGGGTTCCGAGCGACATGCTCACCTACCCGCTCGAAATCTGGTTCTACAGCGCCGATCCGGATCTCGGCCTGCCGCCCTACTTCTACGTGATGTTCTACCAACGGTACGGTTCCGGGAACTACAGGCTCTACAGTCCGCTGTCGGACGGCCCGCAGAGATTGCTCAACGGCGCCGGCGAGATGGAAGTGCAGCGGATCAAATCGATGCCCCAGTATCAGCTCAGCCAGTATTCTCCCACCGGCTTTGAGGATGCGGCCGCCATCCGGCAGCTTCTGCTGGAGATCGACTACGACCTCGCCAGCGCCGCGTTCAGCCTCTATCCGGCCGAGGCTGGTATGGAGTTCGGAATAACTCCGCTGCGCTCGGAGATGCTTCTGGCGCAGATCGACAACGTTCACGAGGTCGTCATGCCGGACTCCACCTGGGCATACAACGTGCTCACCGGCGTTACCGATTCGGACGTGCGCTTCGAGACGCTCGAGATGAGCCTGACGGCGACGCCGTTGATCGATATCGACGGCGAGCCCTTTCTCCACTTTGCCAGCAGCGCTACGGGTGAAGAGCTGAACATCAGCGATTTCGAGGGCAACTACTATTTCTCGTTCGATGCCGTGGGCAGTGTCGCCACCGAGGACAATCGGGTCCTGCAGAGCTTCGAAGCCAACATGACCGGAGACCTCGAGGAAGAACAGGCGGTCCGCTTCACGTCGCAGCCGTTCATCTACATGGACATGGTGCCGACGCTGCCGGGAACGCTGACGTTCACTCTGATGCTCGAGAACAAGGCCGCGCATACGTTCGGTCGCGCGGAGCTGGTCGTCGAGGTACCGCGGTCGCGTCCGGCCGAGGTCACGCTGCTCGGACCCGTGTTGGTCGAGGGCGTTCGGGCGTTGACTAACTACGATGAGTTCGCCGGCCGCTATCCGTTCCAGTACCGCGATCTGGCGATGGTGCCAAGCGTCGACGGGACGTTCACGATCGGAGCCGCGCTCGTGGCCTTTCAGCAGACCCTCTTGCCGCCGGGCTACACCGCGTCGCTCACCGGTCGCATCGAGGTCCGCGATGCCAGTGGCGCGCTGGTACATGAGGACAGCCAGGTATTCGAGCCCGAGAGCGCCGACGACCACGGCGTGCTGCCCTACTTGTGGAGCATCGACACGTCGGCGATGAACGCCGGTGAGTTGCAGCTTCGTTTCTCGATCGACGAGATTCCCGACGCCAGCGCGCTCCGCACGGTACGGCTCGAGCCTCCCGTCGCCGACGCAGGCTCACCATTCGTGAACGCACAGCTGTCGCCGCCGGCTTCCGACGTCAACGTAGCGCTCGAGCGCGCGCGTCAGTACCGGGTCCTCGGCGATCTCGACAGCGCCGTTCGCTGGTTACGAGACGCGCTGGCTCGGGACCCCGACAACATCGAGCTGCGCAGCCGGCACGTCGATCTGCTCGGGGCCTCCGGCCTGTACGAGGAAGTGATCGATTTGTTGGCGCCGGTGGTCGCGCGCAACCCACGCGATGTGGAAACGATGCTCGAGCTGGCGCACGCTCACGCCGAACGGAGTGAGCACTACGATGCGATTCGCTACTACGAGCGCGCCCGCATGGCCGCGAAGCAGGACACGCCGGCGGTCCTCAACGCGCTCGCGTCCGAGTACCATGCCGAGGGCCGCGCCGACAAAGCCCGCGAGCTGCTGGAGTTGTCGTTGCAGCTGAACGCAGAGCAACCGCAAGTTCGGAGAATGCTCGAACAGGTCTCGGAGACCGTCACCGAGCCGCCAACGTAGCTGAGGCACTCGACCGCGAGCGTGGTTGAGAGGCACTATGCCCACATGGCAGATAAGTGGTGTGCGGATGGAACGAAGAGGTTCGCTCCGTCCATCGGCCTAGAGCCGGCGAGTAACGTTCGGAGGCTGCGGTGGCGTTGAGCGTTGGACTTCTGCTCGCTCTGGAAGCGGCCGGCTACCTATGTGCCTTCGAGCGCGAAATCGTGGACCTCGAATATGCCTGCAAGGCCGAGCTTGGCAAGGCCGAAGGCGGACCGCTGCTCGTAGAGAACCCACCCGAGGCCGGGACCGTGCCGGAGCATGAATCCCCCACGGGAGACGGCGCATGAGGCGTTGGGATCTCATCAACGCGTTCATTAATGCCTGCGGGTACGAGAGCTACCTCGAGATCGGCCTGAGCAAAGGAAAGAACTTCAACCGGATCGACTGCTCGCTGAAGGATTCGGTCGATCCGGCAGAAGGCAAGTACGCCGGCTCGAATCCGAAATACAAGATGATCTCCGATGACTTCTTCGAGAAGGTCGCCCCGGGTCTCGGCTACAATTATGACCTCGTCTTCATTGACGGCCTGCATATCTCAGAACAGGTCGACAAAGATATCCACAACTCGATTCGCTACCTCAACGCGAATGGCAGCATCGTCCTGCACGACTGCAACCCCATCGACGAGAATCGCCAGAAGGTGCCGCGCATTCAGGCCGCTTGGAACGGCGATGTCTGGAAAAGCGTCGTCAGGCTCAGAAGCTCCGATAGCCCCTCGCCGTACTTTAGGACTTGGGCCTCAACACCAGTCAGTGTGTAGCCTGCCGGCTTTGCTTCGAGCGCCCCTACGGGTCGGCTGTCCAAGAACAACAAGTAGTCGGCGAACCCGTGGCCCTTTGCCATCGGGAACTCTCTGACCGCGACTCCTCGGGCAGCCGCGAGGTTCATGTCGTCCCGGTCTTGGACATCCCATCCGGCGAGACGCAGAGTCTCGTCGATGACCTGGCGCGCCTGTTCCTCGGGTTTGAGCGGCATCTGTTGGTCCTCGGGGTCAACCCCACTGGGTACATCGCGAGGAGTTGTTCTCTCGTTCCCAGCTCACGAAGGCGAACCGCGACAATACCGCGAAATGCACGGAGTAAATCGCGCCGTCGGTGAAACTAATCCGGTCGTTGCGCCATTGGCTCCGAGTGCTCACTTGGTCGGGCCTGGCGGCGCTTGCGCTGAGCCTCTTTGTGATCGGGGCTACAAAGGTGCTGGTGGCCGACCCGCTGATCGGCTGGCCCGTGCTCGTAGGCTTGGCGTTTGCGACTGCGGTAGCCGTGTGCTCGGCGGCGATGCTTGGGCGGGCGATCTTTCAGCAGCCGGACTCGACGTGCTTCGCGGCGACGAGTCAGCTTCGGCGTCAGAAGTAGAAGCTGCCGATACCGTGGGGAGCGAGGAGGCCGATGGCGAGCACGCTGAGGCTGACTGAATACCAGCGTTCTGCGGCAGTTCGCCTCGAGCCGGAGTTACGCGACGCCCTGATCGGCGCCATTCCGGGTATCACGGTGGCGCCCGCCTCCGGCGAGCGGGACACTTATGAACTGACTCCGTCCTCCTGGGTTGGCGTGGCCGCGCTTCCGGGACTGCTGGTCGAGGTCAAGCCGAAGATCCCTGTGGATCGTCTGTTGTTTCT
>DASCOT010000074.1:0-22576 GCA_036012155.1 Acidobacteriota bacterium | reverse complement strand
TGATTTGGTTCCGGGCGGCGCGACCTCGATGAACCTGGCGGTCGTCGAGGGCGCCGATGTTCTGATGGACCGACCGGAGCGCCGGGCCCTGATTGTGCTCTCGGACGGTTACGACACGACCCAAACGGTGTCTGTCGACCAGGCGGTCGACTACGCCCGTCGTCTCGACGTTCGCGTCTACACCATAGGCATCTTTGGCGCGCTGTCCGGTGACCTACGTGGTCGGCGCACCTTTGACATGATCAACCCGGGCGAAGATTCTCTGCGTTCGTTTGCGGACGGTACCGGCGGCCGCTCGATCATTCTCGATTCCCTTGGAGAGTTGCTTTCCGCCTATGAAGACATCGCCAACGAACTCAAGAGCCAGTATGCCCTCGCGTATCGTCCGGCGAATCCGGCATCGGCCGGCGAGTGGAGAGAGATCGAGGTGCGCGCCGACGGCGCCGACGAGGTTCGCACGAAACCGGGCTACTACGGCGGGCAATCCTAGGCAACGCGAATCCGCAGCTCGGCGGGTGCGGGTTCCGCTGCTAGCGCTCGCATCACTGCTGACGCTGGCGACCGCCGCGGATGCATCGGTTATCCGGGGGCTGACTCTCAAGGATCTTCGGTGGCGTGCCGAATCGATCGCTGCCGGCACGGTGGTCGGCGTCCGAACGGTGCGGACAGCGACGAGCATCGAAACGGTAGCGCGCGTGCGAGTCGACCGCGCGTTCAAGGGCATCGACTCGCGCACGTTGAGCGTGCGAGTCCCCGGTGGGATCCATGCCGGCAGGCGTTTGGTAGTTGAAGGATCGCCGGAGTTCCGCGAGGGCGAGCGCGTGCTGCTGTTCCTGTACCGCGACGGCGACGGCTGGCGGCCGGTCGGGATGTTTCAGGGAGTCTGGCGGCTTGATCGCGATGATCTCAAGGTCGCTCGGGCCAGCCGCTCTGGTGGCGCGTTGATACTTGCTCCCGCGGCAGGTCGCGCCGCGGTGGAGTTGCGCGAGCGTACGGTTTCGCAATTGGTGGGTGATGCGGGGGTAGCACGATGAAGGTGGCGGGGCCGGCCGCGCTGGTCGTGCTCGTTGCCCTGGTGGCGACTCCGGCCTCGCCTGCGGTGCCCGCTTACGTTCCGAATACCATTGACTTTCTGGGCGGCGCCGCGGTTGTTGCACATTGGCCGACCGATGCGTTTCCGATTGCTACTCGTGTGACTCGAGGTCTCACCAACGATGTCCCGGCGGCGGCCGGCCGCGCTGCGCTCGATGCAGCGATGGCCACGTGGAGCGATTCGCCCGATTCGATCGTCGAGATCTTCGTCGAGGCCGAGCAGCGGGGGCTGGAGGCGAACGTTGTCGACGGAATCAATGCCATCGAGTTTTCCAACGACGCGGCGCTCGATAACGCTCAGTTTCTGACGCTTTCGTTCACGCTGATGAACGCCGATGGCAGCATCGTCGAATCCGACCTGCTGGTAAACGATCGGGCGATCGGATTCACGACGATCGCAGGTAGCGGCGTGGGCCTCGATCTAGAGACCACGATGCTGCAGGAGGTCGGACGATTCCTGGGTCTTGCCAGCTCACCGTTGGGCGGATTCGGGCCCGATGGCACGCTCAGTGACGATACCTCGGTGATGTTTCCGGTCGGCCGCGGCGTCGGCGACACGGCGCGCACGCTGCGCGATGACGACGTGGCGGCGCTTGCGGCCCTGTATCCGGCGCCCGACTCGGCGCGCGCCACCATCACCGGACAGGTGGTCAGGGCCGGTACGGGGCTCTTCGGCGCCCACGTTGTCGCGCACGAGCCGTTCCAGGACATCCTGGTTGGCGCGGTCAGCTTGCCCGACGGTACATTCCGCATCGGCGGGCTGTCTCCCGGAACCTATCTGCTCGTAGCGTTTCCGCTGAACGATGTCGTGTCGCCAGCGGCGCTCGGCGGAATCTTCCTGCGAGACGGAATAGACACGACCTTCCGCGCTGCCGCGGTCGCCCAGGCGATCCGCGTTGGTGCCGGTCAGACCGCCACCGGCGTGCTGGTGCGGGTCCAATGACGCGGTGCCCGAGGTGGCTCCTAGCAGCTCTCGCCTGGCTAGCCGTCCTGCCGACCGTTGCCGCTGCCCAGGAAGAGTCTGGCGTTGAGCTGCCACAGGAATCCAGCTACATGCAACCTGACGAGGGCTGGAGGGATCAGCGCTTCTACGTCGGCGTCATGTTGGGGACGATGACCGGCGGGACACCGCTGGGCAGCATAGAGAACGTCTTCTTCCGCTCGTCGTACGGCATGGATACCGACTCGATGTGGGGACTGCGCGCAGGGCTGACGTTCGCTCCTCGCTTCGATGTGGAGATCGAATATGGGAGATCTTCTCCCGGTATCAACGCCATCCTCACCGACCTCGCCGGCCAGGGCAAGACCGAGTTCGCGTTCGCGGATCTCGACCTGAGCTATGTCATGGGCGTGGTCAATTACTCTCTGGTGGAACGCTCACGTCGCATCGTGCCGGTCCTGTCGGTCGGATATGGATCCGTAGGCATGAGCTCCACGGCTAGCGAAATTGCCGGCAGCCGTCAGATGGGCCTGGTCTTCGGGGGTGGTCTCCGCGTCCGCGTAGCGGACAAGCTCGGCGTGCGGGCCGACGTGCGCGGGCTGAGGACCGGTTTCGGCCCCAAGCAAGAGGAGGGTCAGTTGCCGAGCATCTTCCGGGGCGCCTTCAATGCCACGAATCTGTACTGGACGGCGGGATTCGAGTTTCGCTTCTGAGCTCAGTCGTAGCGCCGCGGGCGGAGCACGGGTCTGTCGGCTGAGCGGCTCCGGTTGCTACGGGTCGAGATGGGCGACGCCGAGTATCTCTTCGAGGCGGTCGAACGCCGCACGTTCGATCAGCCCGGTGGAGCGTAGGTTCCGGTAGCCCGCATCGAAGCCCTCGACGCGCGTCGTGAGCCGCAGCCGGGCGTTGCCGTCGCTGGTGGGTCGCACGGCAGCGGTGATGCGAAAGCGCCCGTGGCCGAAGAAGTTCCCGTCGCCGACATATGCGATCCGATCGAGGTGGTTTTCGTCCGATCCGCTCTCGCTCAGACGCTTGGGGTCAGTCTCGACCAGGCAGACTGCCGGCTCACGGGTAGATGTCGATACCTGTAGGCGCAGCTGCTCGATCAATGTGTCGACGCCGGCGCACGCTGCCTCGGCGGTGACCGGGTAGACGCGGATCGGGTCGAGGGGCTGGATCTCCGGCTGCCGCCAGGTAATCGAGCATGCCAGCGGCGTTGCCGCCGCCAGCGCGACCGCGATGGCCCTCAGTTGGCTTCGACGGCGGGCGCGCCGACGGACTCGCTGATGGCGGCAAACACGCGCTCTTCGATGATGCCCCTGGAGCGCAGCACCTGATAGCCGAACTCCTCGCTGATATAGCCCTCGACACGCGCCGTGACCTTCACCCGTGTTCCGCTGTCGCGGACGTTCCGTGTTGTTACCGTCAGCGTGTAGCGGCCGCCGATGAACGGCCCGATGCCAACGAAGGCCACTCGCTCGAGATGCTCCGTGGGATCTTCGCCAGAGTCGGACAACACCTTGAAATCGGTCTCGAGCAAACAGGCACGTCCTTCTGCCTGCGAGTCCTTCAGGCTCAAGCCGAGGCCCGTCACGACTTCCTCAGCTGCCAGGCAGGTGGTCTCCAGGGTGGAGTCGAAATAGCGGTTGCTATTGAGTGGCTGCAGGACAGGCTCGCGCCAGGTGATCTGGCAGGCGGGCAGGGCGATCGCTACAAGCAAAGCGCCAGCCCGCACGAGTCGCCTCTTGCGCATGGAAGCCCTCGCTGGTCAGGGGCAGTGAGTACTTGTTGCTGCTGGAGCTCAGCTGGCGTCTTCGTCGCTACCGCCGCGCATGGCGCTCTTGAAATTCTGGATGCCGTTCCCCAGACCCTTACCGATCTCGGGTAGCTTCCTGGCACCGAAGATCAGCATCACGATCAAGAAGATCAGCAACAGTTCCGTAGGTCCAAGTGAACCGAACATCGTTTGTTTCCTCCGTAGGATCCATAGTTCCATGATAGGCGCGTCGCCGAGTGGCGGTCAATGACCCGGCGTGCCGCCAGTATGGCATGCGAGCGTTTCCGAGCAGTTTGCAGATGGTGGTCAGATGCGCTCACGCTCATCGCCGACTCGTCGGGTCACACGAGTACTGTCGAGGTATTCGAGCAGGGGAATCGAGTGCTTACGCGTCAGCCCGGTCCAGGTCTTGAAGTCGGCGACGGAGAAACGCGCGCCAGCCGGCAGCCGCGTTTGCAGGTCGGCTATGAGATCTCGAAGCGCCCCGGCATCGACGACGAATCCCTCACGGATGCGTACCAGGCGTCCGTCGCGCAGCAGATGATGAAACAGTTCTCCCACCGCGTTGGCATCCCCCGGAACGGTTGCCAGGACGTCGGACGGCGCGGCGACGGCGACGCCCTGCGCCTTGAAGCGGCCCAACAGCTCGTCGCGCAGAGCAAGGTCCGTGTCACCCACCGACACCTGGTGCGATTGGAGGGCGAAACCATCGCCGGCGGCGCGAATGGAGTTGTCGCCAATGAGCCGCGCAAGGGCCGCGTCGAACACCGGCTCTGGAACACGCCTCGCCACCGCGTTCCGCAACTCCTGCTTGGGCAAACCGGGACGTAGCGGGTAGCGCTCGTGGTAATGCCCCAAGATCTCGAGGGCTTGCGCGCACAGGCGCTCGATCGCCGCCCTGGGTACCAGCCGCGGCTCGTGGCCACCGATCTCCACGATGCGGCCTTTGGCGATGGGCCCGGCGATCGCATCGTCGAGGACTTGGTCGGTGCAAGCCAGCCGTCGTCGAACCGCGCTACGTTCCAAGCCTGACTCGCCCGCTTCGTCGATCCACAGCGTCAGCCTGGACTCGTTGTCCGCCCCGTCGAGTCGCCGCATGGCCTCGATCGCGGCCCGGCCTCGCCGTCGTTTCGGTGCCGCGGTATCGAGCACGACACCACCACCGATGGTCAGCACCGGCGAGTAGTGTCGGACGATGAATCGATCGCCCGGCGCGGCCGGGTAGGGAGACTCCAGGCGCAGCTGCACATAGCCCTCGGTCCCTCGGATGAGATCGGCCCCCAGCACAGCGGCTCGGCCGAGAACTTCGGCAGCACCGTGGTGGAATCGGAGTCGCTGCAGGTGCTTGACCGCGAATCCGTCTAGCACGCGCAACCGCGCATCGATCATGTAGGTTGGCTGCAGCGTGTCGGGTTTGCCAAGCACCATGCCTCGAGCCAGCTCGTCGACCTGGACGCCCTGCAGGTTGAGCGCCGTTCGCTGACCGGCGACTGCGCGATCCTGCTCGCGGCCGTGGACCTGTACGCCGCGGACCGTGATTGTACGTCCGAGGGGCAGCGCCTCCACCTGATCACCTACCGCAACACTTCCTGCCAGCAGTGTCCCGGTGACCACGGTTCCGAATCCGGTCATCGTGAAGATGCGGTCGATCGGTAGGCGCAGGACACCTGCTGTTGGCCGTGTGGGCGTCGACGCCAGCACTCGCCCGAGAGCCGTTCGAAGATCCTCCATCCCGGCTCCGGTTACGGTGCTGGTGTGGACGATCGGCGCCCCCGCGAGCGGCGTGTCGGCCAGTAGCTCCTCGACCTCCAGCTCTGCCAGCTCGATCATCTCGTCATCTACCAGATCGCACTTGGTGAGGGCCACCACCCCGGCTTCGATGCCCAGCAATTGACAGATGGCGAAATGCTCGCGCGTCTGCGGCATGATCGATTCGTCGGCAGCCACGACCATCAATACCGCGTCGATTCCGCCGACGCCTGCCAGCATGTTCTTCACGAAACGCTCGTGCCCCGGTACGTCGACGAAGCCGACGTGGAGATCGTCGAGACGGGCGTCGGCGAAGCCCAGATCGATGGTGATGCCGCGCTCCTTCTCTTCCTGCAGCCGGTCCGGATCGATCCCTGTCAGAGCGCGCACCAAGGCGCTCTTGCCATGATCGATATGGCCGGCGGTACCGATGATTCGGTAGCCGTCGATGGCGTCTGGAGGCACGGCGTCACGCAGGCCACGGCGTTCGCGGCGGCGGTCAGCCGCGCACCATACGCCGTGGGTCGGAGGGGGATGGGAGCAGTGTACGGCGCGCCTCGGGCGTCGACAAACCGCCTCCTGGCGTGGCTTGTGGGGGCTTTCTACCGCCGCTAATCTGGTGCAATGCGCGAAGCCGTGATCGTCTCCGCCGTACGGACCCCGACCGGTCGATTGATGGGAGCCCTGAGCGGCTTCAAGGCGACGGAGCTCGGTGCGCAAGTAGTAGCCGCGGCGGTGCAACGTGCCGGTCTCGATCCTGCCGACATTGACGAGGTCATCATGGGCCACGTGTTGCAGGCCGGCTGTGGGCAAAATCCGGCACGCCAGAGCGCGCTGGGTGCCGGGCTGCCGGTAAGCACCGGTGCTCTGACCATCAACAAGGTCTGCGGATCGTCGCTGAAGGCGGTCGTCCTGGCGACGCAGGCGATACGACTCGGCGACGCCGAGCACATCGTAGCCGGCGGACAGGAGAGCATGAGCAACGGACCGTTCTTGCTCGCGCGGGCACGGGCCGGCTATCGCCTCGGGCATGGGAAACTACTCGATGCCACCGTGCACGATGGCCTTTGGGACGCATACAACGACTACCACATGGGCTGCACGGGCGAAGTAGTAGCCGAGCGCTGGGGCGTGAGCCGTGAGGATCAGGATGCCTGGAGCGTGCGGTCGCACCAGAGGGCGGCGGCGGCAGCAGCGGACGGCATGTTCGATGCCGAGCTGTTGTCGTTGCAGGTGCCTCAGAGGAAGGGTGAGCCCATTGTCGTCGACCGGGACGAGACCATTCGCGCCGATACTTCGGGCGAGTTGCTCGGGCGGTTGAAGCCTGTCTTCCAAGAGGACGGAACGGTCACCGCTGGAAACGCCCCGGGTGTAAACGACGGAGCTGCGGCACTCTGTCTTACGTCGAGCGCTCGAGCGGCGGAACGGGGAATCGGAGTGTTGGCCCGAGTGGTCGCTTATGCAACCAGCGGCACCGATCCCGAGCTTGTGATGATGGCGCCGGTACAGGCTATCGAGCGTGTCCTCGACCAGACCGGATGGGATCGCGCCGATGTCGATCTATACGAGCTCAACGAGGCCTTTGCGGTGCAATCTGTGGCGCTCGTGCGGGAGCTCGGGCTGGACGCCGAGCGCGTCAACGTGCGCGGTGGTGCCATCGCGCTGGGGCACCCGATCGGTGCATCGGGGGCCCGGATCTTGACCACCCTGTTGTACGCTCTTGGAGAGCGCGGGGAGAAGCGCGGCATCGCAGCCATGTGCCTGGGTGGAGGCAACGCGGTGGCACTCGCAGTCGAACGCGAGGCGTAGCGCGCCGGGGAGTGAACATGGGCATGGAGCGCATCGTCGCGGCCGGCGCTGTCGAAGCACCATGGCGGTGGCGGCTCAGGCGCCGCCGGCGGGGCCTGATCGCCGTGTTGGCCTTGCTGGCCAGCGCGCCAGCGCCGGGTTCAGCACAGGATGTGCCTGCCGAAGCGGTCCAGGAAGAGATGGCCACGCTGCAGGCTCGGATGGCGAGTTTGCAGGGGGAGCTCGAGCGCCTGGCTTCGGAGCGCGCATCTGTCGTCAATAGCTTCGAGACCGCCGATGTGGAGCTGGCCCTACGCCGTCAGCAACTGGCTATCCTGGAGCAGCGCAATGGCGTCTTGACCGAGGAACGAGCCGAGCTGGAGATCGAGGTAGAGCGTCTCGAGGCTACGTTCGTGGAGAGCCGCAGAGGCTTGAGAGCGCGCGTGGGGTCGTTGTATCGAATCGGGCCGCTGTCGTACAGCCGCATGTTGCTGGCAGCCGAGACCGCGTCCGATGCTCTGATTGCCTACCAGATCATGACGTACTTGGCAGCGCGCGATCGCGACCTGCTGCGCACGGTACGCTCTACGGTGCTGGAGCTTGACGAGACCCGGGAGGCGCTAGCGGAGACCGAACGGCAGCTCGCCGAGGTCGCCGCCGATACCGAGGCGACGGCGACGGCGCTGTCGCGACAACAGGAGGAGCGGCGAGCACTGCTTGCCGGTATCGATCGCGAGGCGGAGACGCAGCGAGCGGCGTTGGCCGCCGCGCAGCGCTCCGCCGGCCGGCTTAGCTCGACCATGCTGGCGCTGTCGCGGGCGGCCGTAGCCAGCGCTCCCGCAGCGTTCGCGAGCGCTCGCGGTCGCCTCCAATGGCCTGTGATCGGCGCGGTGGTGGGCGAGTTCGGCCGCCGACGGCATCCTATCTACGATACCTATACCGTGTCGCGTGGCATCGAGATCGAGGGCGCCCCCGGCGACCCGGTAGCCGCCGTCTTCGACGGAAGGGTGGTCTTCGCCGATTGGTATGGTGGCTATGGGCTCATGGTCATCGTCGACCACGGAGGCGGCTACTTCAGCCTCTACGGGCACCTCAGCGTCATCGGAGTACGAGTGAACCAGCCGGTCGGCGTCGGCGACATCGTCGGGCAGGTCGGCGACACGGCTTCGCTGATTGGGCCCAACCTGTACTTCGAGGTGCGCGAGCAGACCGATGCCTTGAACCCGCTCAACTGGCTGCAGCGGCGATAGGTCGAGGCGGTCGCTGCGGCGAGGAGATCCGCAAGGTCACCGGGTCGAGCCAGTGAGCTAGCTGGCTTCGTCGAGCAGCTCCTTCAAGTTCTTGGAGCGCAACGGATGGCGCAGCTTACGTAGCGCCTTGCCCTCGATCTGCCGAATTCGCTCACGCGTGACGCTGAAGTACTCACCGACCTCCTCCAACGTGTACTCGCGCTCCTCGCCGATGCCGAAGCGCATGCGGAGCACCTTCTCCTCGCGAGGCGTCAGCGTGGCAAGCACTTTTCGCGTTTGGTCGGAGAGGTTCTTGGAAAGGACGATGTCCAGCGGTGAGACGACCTGCTCGTTCTCGATGAAGTCGGACAACGAGGAGTCTTCACCGTCGCCGATCGGCGTCTCCAGCGACAGGGTCTTCTTGGCGGCTCGCAGAACCTCCTTGACCTTGTCGACCGGCATGTCCATTTCGTCGCCGATCTCTTTCGGTGTGGGCTTGCGACCGAGCTTCTTGAACAGCCGTCGCGACGTCTGCGAGACCTTGCGGATGGTCTCGATCATGTGCACGGGCACGCGGATCGTCTTGCCCTTGTCGGCGATCGCGCGGGTGATCGCCTGTCGGATCCACCAGGTGGCGTAGGTCGAGAACTTGTAGCCCTTCTTGTAGTCGAACTTCTCGACTGCCTTCATGAGGCCGATGTTGCCTTCCTGGATCAGGTCCGAGAATGGCAGACCGTAGTTGACGTACTTCTTGGCGATCGATACCACCAGGCGCAGATTCGCCTGAGTGAGCTCGCTCTTCGCCCACTCCACCTGTTGCTCGGCCTCTTCGATAGCGCGGAGGTAGCGGCGCAGCTCGTCACGCGTCAGGGCGTGCCCGTCTTCGAGCTCCCGGGTGCGCTCCGTGTCCTTGGCGCGCCAGGCGATCGCGTAGTGAGCCGCCAGTCGCCGCATCCGAACGATGCTCTCGTCGATGAAACGTTCGCTCGGCTCCAGCTCGGCCATCTTCGCCGCGACCTTCGATTGGACCTGGATAATCTCGAGTCGAACCCGCAGCTCGGTTTCCTCGCGCAGCTTGCGCTTCAGCTTCGAGCGCACCTTGCGAAGTGCCTTGCGGTGCTTTTCGACGGCGTTGACGATTTTGCGGACCTCTCTGATCGCCTTCGGCGGATCAACCTCGTCATACTTGTCGGAGAGACGATCTATGTCGGCCGGCTCGACGTAGACGTGTGGCGCAAGCTCCGCCAGGTACTGGCTGGCCATGGGGCAGTTGAGGACCGCGGTTACGCGACCTTCGAGCCCCTCTTCGATGGCGCGCGCCAACCGGATCTCGCCCTCACGGTCGAGCAGGGCCTTCTCACCCATCTCCCGAAAGTAGATCTTGATCGGGTCGTCCAGATCGCCAGCGCCGGGCTCGAAGCCCTCCTTCTCGTCTTCTTCTTCGTCTTCCTCGAAGTCCGCATCGGCGTCTTCGGGGCTCTCCTCGACGACTTCGATCTCCATGCTGACGAACATGGAGGTGAGATGGCGGCGATTGAGCTCCGGTTCGGCTCCCTCGGGCAGGAGCTCATCGACCTCGGCGAATGTCAGGTAGCCTCGCTTCTTACCCTTTTCGATTAGGGCCTGGATCTCCTCGACCTTTTCGTTTGCCATACCGGTATGTCTTACCTAGAATTCGGGGGCCGCAGCTGCGGAAATGGGGAGAATAAGTCGGAAGACAGAGATCACCCAACGTACAGCTGTCAAGTTAGCTGATTGATTGAAGGCGTGCAACTCGAAGTTGACGATCCTGGAGCCCGATCGGGAGCCTTGAAGCGCTACGTTCTCGAGCGTATCGCGACTGCCGGCCCCATGCCGTTCGCGTCGTTCATGGCGGACGCGCTCTACCACCCGGAGCACGGCTACTATACCTCCCTGCCAGGCCCCTGGACGGCGACGCCGGACTTCTTCACCGCGCCGCAGACCGGATCGGCGCTCGGCGACGCTGTAGCCAAGCTCGCTGCCGAGGTGGATGCGGCGCTCGGTCAGCCGGGCCGGTTCGACCTCGTCGAGTTGGGCAGCGGCGATGGCCGCTTGCTGCGGTCGACGCTGAAGGCCTTACAAGATCGGTATCCCAATATATGGCCGCGCCTGCGTGCTTGGAGCGTCGAGCGCGGGGCATCAGGTCGTAGCCACCAGCAAGCGCGGCATCGGAGCTGTCCCGGCGGACTCAACATCGCGGCGGGTATCGATGAGGTGCCGGACGATCTTGTCGGACTCGTCTATTCGAACGAGCTCGTTGATGCCTTTCCGGTGCACCGGGTGACGATCCGTGACGGGGTGCTGTTGGAGGGCCACGTCGACGTTGTCGGGGGAAGCCTCGCCGAGTGTTTCTTGCCTCCGAGTGGCCCGCACCTGGCCGCGCATCTGGAGCGCAACGGCGTGTGCTTGCGCGAAGGGCAGATTGCCGAGCTTTGTCTCGAGGTCGAGCCGTGGGGTGCCCAGGTCAGCGCCCGGCTGGCGAAGGGAGGCTGGCTGACGATCGACTACGGCCATGAGACCTCCACGCTGTACAACGAGTCTCGTCCCACCGGGACGCTGGTCTGCCAGCGCCGCTTCACACTGCATGACGATCCGTTGGCGCACCCGGGGGCCGAGGACATCACCGCACAGGTGGATTTCGGAAACCTCCGGCGAGTGGCCAACGCGCATGGCTTCGACGGCGGTGAGATGTGTAGCCTGCGCGTGTTCCTGATCGGCCTGTGTGCGGCGGAGTCTCGTGAACGCGACGATCGGAGCCGGATGGCCCTACGCCACCTCTTGGTTTCTGAGATCGGCGAAGCACATCGCGCGATGTGGCTAACGCGGAGCATTCCGGTTGGCGCGGTGGCGTTCGGGCGCGCCCGCCTTACGCCCAGCACTCCCTAGCCACGGGGTTCACCACCGACAGCAGCACTGACGAGGCGATACGATGGAGGCCAACGATCAACGCTTTTCAGACGGAAGGCGCAACATAAGGATGCTCGGAATGGGGCGAGTCTGGCGCAGGGTGACAATTACGCTGGCTGCGGCCGCGACGCTCATGGCCGTACCCGCGTCACCGGCGTCGCAAGCACCGGTCGATTTCGGCCGCTTGGCGATGGGAGCGCACGGCGCGGTGGTCAGCGTCGATGGCCACGCCAGCAGCGTCGGCATCGAGGTCTTGCGTGACGGCGGCAACGCGATTGATGCCGCGATCGCCGTAGGGATGGCCTTGGCGGTGACTCACCCTCAGGCCGGCAATCTCGGTGGTGGCGGCTTCATGGTGATCTACCTGGCCGAAGAAGGCCGCTATACGACGATCGATTTCCGCGAGAAGGCGCCGGCGGCCGCGACGCGAACCATGTACCTGGGCGAAGACGGCAAGCCGGTACGCGGGTTGAACTATGTCGGCTGGAAGGCGGTGGGTGTGCCCGGCACTGTTGCCGGGTTCGGGACGGCCCACGAGCGCTGGGGCCGGTTGCCTTGGTCGCGTCTGGTAGAGCCTGCCATTCGTCTGGCGGCGGAAGGGTTCTACGTCAGCCCCTACCTGGCGGGCTCGTTTGCCAGGGTGGCGCGAACGTTCAGGCAACACGAGGCAGCGGCGGCGGCCTTCCTGCACTCGGACGGCAGTCCCTACGCAGCCGGAGAACGCTTCCGCCAGGCCGATCTCGCCTGGTCGCTCCAGCAGATCGCCAGCGACGGCGCGAGCGCGTTTTACCAGGGACCGATCGCCGAACGGGTAGCCGCGGCCATGAGCGCCAACGGCGGCCTCATTACGGCGGCGGATCTGGCCGCGTACGAGGCCATCGAACGCCCGCCTGTCCAGGGCAGCTACCGAGGGTATGAGGTCGTGTCGATGGGGCCACCGTCCTCGGGTGGCACGATCCTCGTACAGATGCTCAATATTCTCGAGCACTTCGATTTCACCGGCATGGAGCCTACCTCTCCGCAGTTCGTGCATCTGATGGCCGAGTCGATGCGCCAGGCCTATCTCGATCGAGCCTTGCATCTCGGTGATGCCGACCATTCCCCGGTTCCTGTGGAGCGGCTCACTTCGAAGGCGTACGCGCGCCAGCTGGCTGCCGAGATCCCGCGCGCGCGTGCCCGTGCGAGCTCCGAGCTTGGCGCCGGCGTGCTGACGACGGCCGAATCGCCCGAGACCACCCACTATTCGGTCGTCGATGCCGCTGGCAACGCCGTCTCGATCACCTACACCATCGAGGCGGGGTTTGGCGCCAAGGTCGTGGCGGCAGGCACCGGTTTCTTGCTCAACAACGAGATGGGCGACTTCAACGAATGGCCCGGCGTTACCGACTCGCGCGGATACGTGGGTACTGATCCCAACCTCATCGCTCCGGGGAAGCGGCCACTATCGTCGATGACCCCGACGATCGTCGCCCGCGATGGATTGCCGATGGCCCTGATCGGCTCTCCCGGTGGCAAAACGATCATCAACACCGTTCTGCGGGTAGTGACCAACTTGATCGACTTCGGGCTTGATCTGCCCGACGCTGTCAACAGCCCCCGGGTGCATCACCAGTGGATGCCGGACTCCCTTCGACTCGAAAGCAGCTTTCCAGCGGCGACGATCGACGCGCTGAAGGAGATGGGCCACTCGATCGGGCCGTCGCGGCTGCAGGGAGACGCGCACTGCATCTACATCTACCCTGACGGGGCGCGCTTGGCGGTCGCCGATGGTCGCCGATCCGGAGCGGCCGCCGCCTACTAACCCCTAAGCGGTCTGATCTGCCCAGGTCCCCGCAAGGGGATCAAACGGGTCGGCCGGCGCAGCCCTCGACCGACGGCGGGAGGCAGCCCCCGGCCCCGGCCGACCCGTCGAAAGCAAGTTCTCGGCAACGCGGTGAGCTGGGCCGCCGCCCACCCCAGTGCGGTCCGCCCACCGCGCTGCTCGAGAAAGGTCCGCGGATCCGTCTGCTCAGGAGCAGCCCGAGGTCGATCCGCAGTTCATGCACTTGTGACAGCTCCCGTTAGCAACCATGAGTGACCCACATTCGGGACACAGAGGCGCGTCCGTTGGCGAAATGAATCCGTGCCCATCGTGGTCTGCGGCCACAGGGCTCACGTCGGGCGTCGTTGAAGCGGCCGCTGTCGGCTCCGGCGCTTCGTCGGCGCCCAGTCCGAGTTGCTGGCGCTCCGCCTCGGTGAGGAATCGGCTCGCCATCCAGCGGAAGATGTAGTCGGTGATCGACTTGGCGAACCGTATCTCCGAGTTGCCGGTGTAACCGGAGGGCTCGAATCGCGCGTTGATGCATTTCTGCACTAGAAACCTGAGCGGTACGCCGTACTGCAGCGCGAACGACGTCATGCTGGCAAACGAGTCCATGAGGCCGGAGATCGTCGAGCCTTGCTTGGCCATCGTGATGAATACTTCGCCCGGCTGTCCGTCTTCGTACAGGCCCACGGTGATGTAACCCTTGTGGCCGGCGATCGAGAACTTGTGCGTTACCGAGTCACGCTCATCGGCCAGACGGCGGCGTACGGGCGACCCAACTGCTGTCGTCGTAGCATCGGCTTGCCCCGCCGTGGTCGCTAGCGGCTGTGAGCGCTTACTACCGTCGCGGTAGATCGCGACGGCCTTGAGGCCGAGCTTCCAGGCCTGTGTGTAAGCGTCGGCGATCTCCTCGACGTTCGACTCAGCCGGCATGTTGATGGTCTTCGAGATGGCGCCGGAGATGAACGGTTGCGTTGCCGCCAGCATCTTCAGGTGGCCGGTGTGATGGATCGATCGCTCGCCGTTCGGTGGACGGAAAGCGCAATCGAACACGGGTAGATGCGCTTCCTTGAGATCGGGTGCGCCTTCAATGGTGGTGTGCTCATCGATGTGATCGACGATCCTGTCGACCTGATCGCGGTTGTAGCCGAGCTTGCGGAGAGCAGCGGGGACGGATTCGTTGACGATCTTGAGCGTGCCACCGCCTACCAGGCGCTTGTGCTTTACCAGCGCAAGGTCGGGCTCAACGCCGGTGGTGTCGCAGTCCATCATGAAGCTGATCGTGCCGGTCGGCGCCAGAACAGATGCCTGAGAGTTGCGGTAGCCATGCTCCTCTCCCAGGTCCACCGCGCGATCCCAAACGTGCCGGGCGGCGCGCGACAAAGAGCTCGGAATGGCCGAGTCGTCGATGTCGTAGGCGGCGTCGCGGTGCATCCGCATCACCCCGAGCATCGCTTCCGCGTTGTCGGGATAGCCGGCGAAAGGACCGTGCACGTCGGCGCAGCGTGCCGACTGAGCATAGGCCTCGCCAGTCATGATCGCGGTGATGGCGGCGGAGTAGGTACGTCCTTCATCAGAGTCGTAAGGCAGCCCCTGGTGCATCAGCAGGGCCCCGAGGTTGGCGTAGCCGAGCCCCAACGGTCGGTAGTCGAGCGAGTTCTGGGTGATTCTGTCGGTCGGGTAGTCGGCGTAGCCGACGACGATCTCCATGGCTGTGAAGACCACATCGACTGCCTTACGGAAGCTCTGCACGTCGAATGTTCCGTCGTCCTGCTGGAATCGCAGGAGGTTGAGCGACGCCAGATTGCAGGCGGTCTCGTCCAGGAACATGTACTCCGAGCAAGGATTGGACCCATAGATCCGATCGGTAGCCTTGCAGGTGTGCCAACGGTTGATGGTGTCGTCGTACTGCATGCCCGGGTCACCGCACTGCCAGGTCTCGTGTGCGATCTTGTGAAGCAGTTCAGCGGCATCGTGGGAGCCGACGGGCTGTCCCTCGACGCGGCCGATGGTGGTCCACTCGGCGTTGTTCTCGACCGCCTCCATGAACGTGTCCGACACCCGAACGCTGTGGTTGGCGTTCTGAAAGAAGACCGAAGCGTAGGCCTCACCGTCTAGCGACGGGTCATAGCCGGCGCTGATCAAGGCCCAGGCTTTGCGCTCCTCGGCCCCCTTGCACTCGATGAACTCCACGATGTCCGGGTGGTCGATGTCGAGGATGATCATCTTGGCAGCCCGTCGGGTCTTGCCGCCGCTCTTGATTACCCCCGCAAAGGCATCGAAGCCCTTCATGAACGAGACCGGCCCGGAGGCGATGCCGCCGCCCGACAGTTGCTCCGTCGAACCGCGCAGGCGCGACAGATTCACCCCGGCGCCAGAGCCGAACTTGAAGATCAGCCCTTCCGTCTTCGCCAAGTCGAGGATCGACTCCATCTTGTCCTCGACGTGGTTGATATAGCAGGCCGAGGCTTGCTGACGCTCCTCGGCGACCCCGATGTTGAACCAAACGGGAGAATTGAAAGAAACCATTTGGTGCAGCAGCAGGTGGGTAAGCTCGTCCGAGAAAACCTCGGCGTCATCGTCGCTGGCGAAGTAACCGCCGTCTATTCCCCACTGGGTCATGGCGCCGACAACGCGCCCGATCAGCTGTTTGACGCTGGACTCCCGCGCTGCCGTTCCGAGTTGTCCGTGGAAATACTTCGACGCCACGATGTTGGCGGCTCGCTGGCTCCAGAACGCCGGGAACTCGACGTCGGCCTGCTCGAACACCAAGTCGCCCGTATGGCTCTCGATGACCGCATCACGGCGCTCCCACTCGACTGCGTCATAGGGATGCACGCCCTCGGTGCTGTAGTACCGGGTAAAGCTCAGTCCGGCGCGACTCTTTGCGCCTTTGCGCTTCTTTGGCGTTGGCTGCGTCCTGGTGCCCTCGGCCCCACGTGGAGCGAGATCCACAGCCTGTGAGGCACCGGAGCCGGGAGGCGCATTCTTGTCAGGGGACATAGTACTGGTGCTCCGCACTTTGGGGCGTTTGGGAGGCTTCTTGGCCTGCTGCCGCGACCGCTAGCGGCCCTGCCAAGGCTCCATGTTCTACCTTGCAGCTTTCGCGGTTGTCAAGACGCTGACCACAACATGTGGGGGGTCAACATCAACAGGCCCGCAAGGTATTGTGGAAATCGTGTGGAAAACAACGCTGCCTGAGGAGCGCCGCGCAACCGTATGTTCAGTCTGCGCAGCGTTCACCGGGTACCCGGACGCGGGGAACAGCGGGCGAAAGTATGGCGATCCGGGTGTGCAAAACAGCATGAAGTTTTTTTGCGTTTCCCGCCGGATCGAGGCGTTGAAGAGGCGTTTTGCCGGCCCGAATAGCTTGTGTTACTGTGGCCGCGCGGGCGCATCAGGGCCCGCTATGACGCCGAGAAAGTAAGTCTGGCCCAACCACGGGTCAGGTCACACTGGGGAGCGGGTCACAGTAGGAGAGATGTCAGGATGACCTACATCATCGCTGAACCGTGCTTGAATGTTCGCGATCGAGCCTGTGTCGAAGTATGTCCGGTCGATTGCATCTACGAGATCGACGACGACGGCATGAGCGTGCACGGTGTCAAGGCACCCGAGGGCAAGGAACAAATACTCTACATCCACCCTGAGGAGTGCATCGATTGTGGGGCCTGCGAGCCCGTCTGCCCGGTTGACGCCATCTTCATGGATGAGGAAGTACCCGGCAAGTGGACCGAGTACACGCCGCTCAACTACGTGCTCTCTGACGTTCCCTACGAGGAGTAGTCCGCCAGCGGGCTGGCCGCGCTGGCGCCTGGTCTGAGGCGCATGTGCCCGTGGGGATGGATCTAGCAAGGCCGGCGGCTAGCCCCCGTTGGCCTTTCGCATTGCCCGCGAGCCGGTCTGAGAGCGTGCGCCCTCTGAGGGACGCTAGCCTTGCGTCGGCTCCGGGGCGCGATGTACTTCCAGACGGTTGACGACGATATCGACCCCGTCCACGCCGCGGGTGATGAGCTCGGCCAGAGAACGCTCATCGGCGCTGCCGACCTCCCCCTGTAAGGTGACCACACCTTCTTCCGCATCAGCTTCGACGTCGATGTCGAAGAGGCTGAAGTTCTTGTGCAGCGCCAGGGCCGTGCGCACGGCGGTCGTCAGGCGTAGGTCACGGGCGCCGCGACCGGCTTCGTCAAGCGCCTCCGACGCCTCCTCGCGGAGGAGCCCCAGATCCAGCGGGCCCTCCAGGAAATGGATCACCGTGACCCCGGCCAAGAAGCCGAACAAAAAGACGAGTATGTTTCGCCGCATGGCTCCCCCCACTTGTGAACGTACCTATTTATAACCCCGATGACCCGATGAGAGGAATACAGCGAAGGCTTCAGGCGTGCTTGGTGGTCGGGTGGGCCCACAGTTTCGTGCACCCGCGACACACCGGTGTCCCGCGCGGGACAATAGACTGTGTGCTCATTCCCTCCAACCTTGATCGATCGATGGAGGAAAGCGTTGTTGCTTGAACGTCTGCCGTTCGGCTGGCGAGGTGGACGCAGCCGCTCGCCCGGTTCCGTCGTGATCTGGGCCGTCACCATGGTGTGCGTCCTCCTTGTCGGTCCGGGGATACCGCAGGAGGTCGACCAGCAAGCGTTGCGAAATCGCGGCCAGGCGCTCTACGAGGAGAAGCAGCACGTGGCCGCTGCGGCGGCGTTCTACAGCGTCGTGGAGCAGCCCGGTGCGACAGCCCCAGACTGGATCAACGTAGCGCTGGCACTCTACGAGACCGTCGCTAATCCCGACGATGACGACGCCGTGTTCGCTGCTCTCGATGCTGCCGGACGCCTCGACCCTCGACATGCCGGGCCCTCCTACTTGCGTGGCTTGTTGCACGCCAAGCGCGGCCAGACATCGGAAGCGCAGGCGGCGCTGGCGCGGGCTGCCGAGCTCGACCCAGCCGATCCCGCGATTCTCTACAACCTTGCGTCAAGCTACGAGACGTTGCGAGACGTGGAGGCAGCGCAGCGACACTACGGCTCGGTCATATCGATGGGATTCGACATTGGCTTGCAGCATTTCGTTTCAGCGACCTATCGTTCGGCCTTTCTTCTGATGCGCGGCGGCGACCGTGAGGCGGCGGCGCCATTGCTCGAGCGGTACCGGGTGCATCAGCGCCAGCTCTCGCAGGCGCAGCGCGCCCCGACGGCGCTGGAGGCGGGTCGCTACAAGCGTGTCGAGGTCCCGCGGGTCAACTTTACGCGGCCGGTCCCTGAGTCGGCGGCGAGGCTGACCTTCACACGGCGAGAAGTACCGTTGCCGGCCATGTTCGAGGGGCGGCTTGTCGCCGCCGAGCTAGGTGCGGGTCGCGTTGAGCTGCTCCAGGTCGGGGCGTCCGGGAACGATGACGACAGCGGCGTGGTGGCTCTCGACGCGGCGGCAGGCCCGGTGGCTCTCGGCGACGCCGATCGGGATGGAAGCATCGACGTGTATGTCGCGACTGCGTCAGCCGGTCGGTTGTTTCGCAACCTCGCGGGCGCCGCGTCGCCGCC
This sequence comes from Acidobacteriota bacterium, assembly GCA_036012155.1. Classification (GTDB taxonomy): domain Bacteria; phylum Acidobacteriota; class UBA890; order UBA890; family WLXD01; genus DASCOT01. The sequence continues at coordinate 3,735 of DASCOT010000074.1, read as the reverse complement.
ACGATTCGCGCTCGTCGACGCAGTGGGGCTTCCCGCCACGCCGGACGCCACTGACGTAACCTGGGTCGATGCCGACCACGATGGTGATCTCGATGTACTGATTGCCGCCACCGGCGGCGGCCCCGGCCTGCGCTTGGTGCTCAATCTCGGGGGCGATGAGTTCACGGATGCCACCGACGCTGCGGGGCTCGGCGCGCAGCCGCCAGCCGTCGGTGTGACGTGGGCTGACTTCGACGACGACAACGATATCGACATCTACGTTGTTGGCGACCGTGCGCCATCCGCGCTCTACACCAACGTACGGGGAGGGCGTTTCGAGGAGATCGCCGCAGCCGTGGGCGCTAGCGGGGACGCTGCCACGGCCGACGCGGTTGCCGCGGATCTCGACAACGACGGTGCCGTTGATTTGGTTCTCGGGGGTGCTGATGGGCTCCGTGGGCTGCGCAACGATGGTGACGGTACTTTCCGCGATCGTCAGATCGACCTGCGCACGCCGGTACGGCGCATCGTGGCCGGCGATCTGGACAACGACGGTTGGCTCGATCTCGTGGTCCAGACCAACGAGGCAGTGCGCACGCTGCTCAACGTTGGTGACTGGCGATTCGTGGCTGGACCGGTGATCGACGATCCCGATGTGGACCTCGTTGATGCGTTCGATGGCAACGGCGACGGTAGCGTCGATATCCTCGTGGGTACCGGAAGCACGGCGGTCTGGTACGAGCAGCCGGAGCCGCTGGGAGCCTGGTTGGCGGTGCGATTGCAGGGCATCAAGAACAATACCCACGGTGTCGGCGCCTCGGTCGAGGTCAAGAGTGGGGGGCTCTACCAGCGTCGCCGTATGCGACGTGACACGGTGCACGTCGGACTCGGGAGCCTCGACGAGGCCGAGGTCGTGAGGATTACCTGGCCAAATGGCATTCTGCAGAACGAGACCGACGTGGCGTCGCGGGCGACGCTCGGCCCGGTTACCGAAGTAGAGCGTCTCGAGGGGTCGTGTCCGCTGCTGTATACGTGGGACGGGAGTGAGTGGCGCTTCATCAACGAGGTGCTCGGAGTGGCTCCCCTGGGGATGTCGCTTGCCGCAGGTGTGATCCACCCGGCCGACTTCGACGAATATGTACCGGTGCCCGGCGAGGCCCTGCAGCCTCGCGATGGCGTGCTGGAGTTACGACTCAGCGAAGAGCTGCGCGAGTCCGGGTACCTGGATGCGGTGCGGTTGCTCGCCGTGGACCACCCGGTGCGGACGCAGGTGATTCCGGACGAGAAGTTCGTTCCGCCGCCACACCCCGAGTTGCGCTTGTTCGTTGTTGACGAGCCACGCGCGGTAGGTGCTATCGATCAGGACGGTCGTGATTGGAGCGCCGCAGTTGCCACGGTCGACGGCGTCTGGCCGGTGCCGTTCGAGCCAGGCTTGTACGAGGGGCTCGCTACTCCGCACGCTCTCGAGCTGTCGCTTCCCGAGGCTGGGGCCGGCGGCCCGGTACGGCTCTACCTCACCGGATGGGTGTACTGGGCGACGGCCAGCGTCAACCTGGTGGTAGACGAGGACCCGCGCGTGGCGTTCGCCCCGGTAGGGCTCGAGGTTCCCGACGGGCGTGGAGGGTGGCGTACGGCGATCGAGGACATCGGGTTGCCCAACGCTAAGAACTCCACCATCAGCGTTGACGTATCAGGCGTGATCGACCCCGACGATCCGCGCGTACGGGTCACTACCACGATGCGACTGTATTGGGATGCGGCGTTCTACACCGTTGGTGGACGCCATCCACAGGGCTTGCTCCCGGACGGAAACTGGAAGGGTCAGTGGGAGGTGCCTCACGGTGGCGATCTGGCGGTGCGCGATGCTGCGACGGGGGCTACGCCGGAGGTGAGCGTGCACGTGCTGGAGCCGGCCGGTGCCGAGATTCGCTGGCGCGGGTTCTCGGCGCTACGTCGGACTGCGGATGGTTACGAGACCTTCGATTACGCCACGGTCAGTCCCAGTTCGAACTGGGATCAGCATCGGGGAGGCTATACGCGATACGGGGCCGTGAGTGACCTAGTGCAGGAAGCGGACGACCGCTACGTCATCATTGCGGCCGGCGATGAGGTGGTACTGCGTTTCCCACACACCCTGCCCGCGGTCCGCGATGGTTGGCGGCGCGATTGGCTTTTGTATCTGAACGGCTGGGTCAAGGACGGCGATCCCAACACACTGCATGGTGATCGTGTAGAGCCGTTGCCCTTCCACGCCATGAGCGGCTACCCGTATGGTCTTGACGAGAGCTTTCCGGATACACCGCCTCACCGAGCCTGGCAGTCGGAGTACAACACACGGCCGGCCCGGCGTGTGAACGAGCCCCTGAATCGCGATTGAGTGCTCCCGCCGCGCTGCGGGAGCCGGTCTACTCAGACTGCTGTCGCGTAGGCTCCAACACGCGAAAGCTGAAGGCCCACCGGTGGTCCGTGTCCGCCGCGTGGCGCTCCTCCGAAACCACGTGCCAGCGTCTCGTGTCCAGGGGTGGGAACAGCACGTCGCCGGTGATTGTGGCGTGAACGCGGGTGAGATAGATCCGGTCGGCGATCGGTAGCGCCTCGGCGAACACGGCCGCGCCGCCGATGACGAAGACGGCCTCGTCGTCGGGCACGGCCGTAAGGGCGTCGTCGAGCGAGCCGGCGACTTCGGCGCCGTCGACGCGATAGTGGGGGTCTCGGCTCAGCACGATATTGCGTCGGCTGGGCAGCGGCCTGCCAATAGATTCGTAGGTCAGGCGCCCCATGACCAGGGTGTAGCCGAGCGTGATCGCCTTGAAGCGCCGCAGATCGTCGGGCAGGTGCCACGGGAGGTGGCCGTCGCGCCCGATGACACCGTCGTCGGCCACTGCGACGATCAGGCTCAGTCGCGGGGGAGCGTCCTGCGTCGATGTGTCCGCGGCCAACGTCACACCGCTACCGACGCCTTGATGTGGGGATGTGGATCGTAGTCCAGTAGCTCGAAGTCCTCGAACCGGAAGGCGTCGATGTCGGCGGCGGCGGTGGCCAAGCGCATCGTTGGCAGCCGGCGTGGGGCGCGGCTCAACTGGTGGCGTGCCTGTTCGACGTGGTTGGCGTACAGGTGGGCGTCTCCGAGCGTGAGCACCAGGTGTCCGGGTCTCAGCCCGGTAACCTGCGCCACCATGTGCGTTAGCAACGCGTACGAGGCGATGTTGAAGGGCAGACCAAGGAAGATATCGGCGCTGCGTTGATAGAGCTGACACGACAGCGAGTCGTGGCGCACGTAGAACTGGAACAAGGTGTGGCACGGAGGCAGGGCCATGCTGTCGATCTCGCCCACGTTCCATGCCGATACCAAGAGCCTTCGTGACGTCGGGTTGGTGCGGATCTCGTTCACCACCCAGGCGATCTGGTCGATGCTGCCGCCGCCGGCCGTGGGCCACGAGCGCCATTGCACGCCGTACACCGGGCCGAGCTCGCCGCGCCCATCTGCCCACTCGTCCCAGATGCTGACACCGTGATCCTGCAGGTAGCGGACGTTCGACTCGCCGCGCAAGAACCACAACAGCTCATGGATGATGGACTTCATGTGGACTCGCTTGGTGGTTATCAGCGGGAACCCGTCGCTCAGGTCGAACCGCATCTGAGGACCGAAGATGCTGCGTGTGCCGGTGCCGGTACGATCGCTGGTGGGTGCCCCCGACTCCAGGACCGTGCGCATCAGGTCCAGGTATGGTTTCATGCTGATTCCTCTCCCGATCG
>DASCOT010000073.1:0-4508 GCA_036012155.1 Acidobacteriota bacterium | reverse complement strand
CCGAGAATTGACTGCCGATACGTGGCCGCAGGAATGCGTGCTGTAGATTGGATGAGCTGTCGAGGCCTGGTCCAGATCCCGGCGACTCGGGTGCCCGCCGAGCTTGGTGTCCTGGTATCGAGTGCCGATCACCCACTGGCCCTCCGGGGTGATGGCGGCCTTGTCGCTCAATGCCGCGACAACGTCCTGCATCGTTTGCACGTTGCCCGGACCCAAATCGACCCTGCCCAAGCGCGACGTCACCGGGTAGGTCGGCGCCGGGTGCATGTGTGCGTCGACGAAGCCGGGAACAACGGTCTTGCCCCTAGCGTCGATGATCTGCGTGTTCGGGCCGATGAGCGAGCGTACCTCCGCGTCGCTCCCCACCGCCACGAACCTACCGTCTCGTACGGCCAGCGCCGATGCGCTCGGATTCCCGTCATCGACGGTAATGACGTTCGCCGAGGTCACCACCAAGTCGGCCGTCAACCGTTCTTGCAACACGGCGGGCGCCGCTGCGGACAGGATCCAGATACCGACTGCCAGGCCTACGGCGCCGCCGCGGTAGTGGCGAACCCTTGCCTGGACCGGCATCGAGTGCCTCATGGCTTCCCCGCGCCAAGGTCGATCCCCATCTCTTGCAGGGTCTCCTCGATTGCTGCCAGCAGGCCGGTCACGTCGCTGGGAAAAATGTGGCCGATGGTGCCGATCCTGAAGCAATCATCGTCGCTCAACTTACCCGGATAGATCACGAAGCCCTTGTCGGCTAGGCGGCAGTAAAACGAATCGAACTCGAATCGGGCATCGGACGGATAGCGAAAGGAGGTGATGATGTAGCTCTGTAGATCCGGGGGCAGATACTCCTTGAAACCCATCTCCCGCATGCCTCTCAGGAGCGTCTCGTGGTTGAGGCGGTAGCGCGCCGCGCGGCCCTCTACGCCACCCTCCGCCGCGAGCTCGACCAACGCTTGATCGAAGGCGAGCAACGCATGGGTTGGCGGAGTGAATCGGAATTGTCCGTTCGCTTCCAACCCTTCCCACTGCGCCAGCAGATCCAGACTGACGCTGCGTGCGTACCCCGCGGTCGAAGCAAGCTCGCTCGTACGAGCGAGCACGAACGCGAATCCAGGGACCCCTTCAAGGCACTTGTTCGCCGACGAGATCAGGTAGTCGATCGGACACCCCGCCATCTCCAACGGCAGGCCGCCGAAGGTGGTCATCGCGTCGACGCAGTAGACACGGCCTGACTGATGCACGAGATCACCGATCTCCCGGATCGGGTTGACGATGCCGGTCGAGGTCTCGCAGTGGACCACGGCGACGTGAGTAATGGCCTCGTCGCCGTCCAGGCGAGCGCTGATCTCCCCGAGCACGGGCAGGCGGTTCTCCGGGAAGCAGAGCGTATCCGTGGCGATGCCCTGGACCCGCGAGATCTCGGCGATGCGCCGGCCGTAGGCACCGTTGGAGACAACGAGCATCTTGCCGCTCGGAGGGACCGCCGATGCCACGACGGACTCGATCGCGAAGGTTCCGCTCCCCTGCATCAGGATGGCTTCATACTGGCCTGCCGCTACGCCGCCAATAGCCAGCAGCCGACTACGGATGCGGGCGACAAGCTCGAGGAACTCGGCGTCACGCGACCCGAGATCGCGTAGCTGCGCCTCCTTCGTGGTCTGGCTCGTGGTCAACGGCCCCGGCGTGAACAGCGTCTTGTCGTTGCCGCCGACACGCCCCGCTCCCCCGGTCATGGGCACTCACCCAGCATCGTTTGAGGACTCCCGGCTGGCGCGTAGTTCCAGCGTGCGGTGAGGAGAGCCGCGCCGATCCAGGCGAGGATCACGAACAAGTAGAAGAGCTGATCCCAACCGTACGCTTCGGTCACATACGCGACGATGAACGGAGAGCATAGTTGGCCAAACGAGCCGACGCCGTTGATCACACCCGCCGCCTTGCCGGCATGAGCCGCAGAACCGACATCCTGAGCCGCAGCGCCCGACATCAGAGTGTCGGGACCATAGGTAAAGATGCCCACCGCGGCAATCCATACGGCTACAGACAAGCGTCCGCCAGTCGCTGCCAAGGGCTGCAAGAGACATACGAGACCCAGCGCCCACAACATCACTGCGCCGACCGGATATCGTCGAGCGTTGAGCAGGCGATCGGACACGTATCCAGCGCCAATCGCGCCGACAAAGCCCACCAGCTCGTAGAGTGCCGCGGTGTAACCGGCTTCGCCGGCCTCGTATCCGATGTGCTCGGTCATGTAGAGCGGTAGCCAGAAGAGAAACGAGTACCGCGTCATCTTCAGGAAGAAGTACATCGCCGCGATTGGCCAGATACCCGGATCCAAGAGCATGCCGGCAAGCGTCCCGACCGGTCCCGCTCCGGCCGCAGAGCTATCGGTCAGGTCGTCGTTGCTCGAGCTCGGAGTGCCGGCATCGGTAGCCCGACTCGTCGTGAGCTCCGGTACGCCGGCATCACTCGGGCTGTTGCGGCTGCCAAGCATGTAGATGATCGCGATCAACATCAGCAACAATGCCGGGGCCCAGAAGGCACGGCGCCATTGCCACTGCTGCAGAACCGTGGCATCAACTGCCCAGAAGGTCGCGAACACGACTGCGAACGAGGCGCCGAGCACATAGCTGGTTCCCCACCAGGCCATTACCACGCCGCGCTCACGCTGACGAAACCAGGGGGTCATGTTCTTGACCAAGCCGGGCCAACCGGTCGATTGACCGATGCCGTTGAGCCCCCCCAGAACCGCGAACGCCAGCAGCGACGCGGAGATTCCCATCAGCAAGTTGCTGAAGACCGCTATGCAGAGCCCGATACTGACGACCAACCGCGGGCCGTACCGATCTACCCAGGCGCCGCTAACGAACTGGCCGAGCGCGTAGAGCAAGCTGTACAGCGAGATGACCGTGGCGAAGTTGAGCTTCGTATAGCCCAAGTCCTCGACCATCAACGGCATGGCGACGCTGAAATTCAACCTACACAGGTAGAAGCCCGCGTACGCAAGCCATGCGGTCGCGAAGACCCGATAGCGCCAGGTCTTCTGTTGACGGGTCAGAACGGTGGCCATCCGTAGGATTCCGGTCGATTCGCACCTGTTGACGGCGCTAGCTACTGAGCGTGTCTAGAGCTCTCCCGGTGAAGTCGGGCCGTGGATCAGGGCCTGTCGCCACCAGCGAGACGCGCCTCGATCTTGTCCAAGACGGGAGCCACATCAGCGATTCCGTCCACTACGTAATGGGCGCCCACCTGGCTCATTCGACGATACGCGTCAGCCAAGCGCCGCTCACGGTCGGCAGGCTCGAGGGATTCGATCTCCGCTTCGGTCAGCCCGATCTCATTACCGGTCTTGGCCAACCCGATCGTCCACATCCCGGCATTGAGGCCTTCCGAGATGTCCGGCAGCGTGTCGCCGATCTTCACGACCGCCTCCATCGGGTAGACCTGCAGATCGAGCGCGTTCTTGAGACACATCCAGGGGTGTGGCCGAGCAGCGGGAACATCCGTCGCGCATACCGTGGCATCTGGCTCATACCCGCGTTTCTTGGCTTCCAGCAAGAGCACGTCCATCATCTCTCGCGTGTACCCGGTCGTTGACCCGATCTTCAGCCCGCGATCGCGAAAGGCCGCCACCGCATCGAGCGTGCCGGGTATCAGATCGGCATAGTCGGCCAAGCAGTCCAGCTGCAGCGGGATGAACTGCTGGAACATGGCCTCGACGTCGTCGTCGGTTGGGGCGCGCCCGTGGACTTCGCGCCACATCGAGTCGACTTCCTCCATTCGCGAGATCGCCTGGATGTGGACCTTCTTGTGAGCGCCCATCGGAATCCGCGCTTGGCGGATCGTGATGGGCACGCTCATACGCTTGAAGACCTCGACGAAGACAACTGCCGGGGCATAGCACCCGTAGTCCAGGGTTGTGCCAGCCCAATCGAGGATCACGGCTTTCAAGCCACCTCGGTAGGATCGTTTGAAGTAGAACTCCATGAAGGCTCCCCTTGACGGTCGTGTCTCGAGCTCACTGCAACCGGGAATCGAAGGTCGCCGGCTTTCCCGGACGCTGTGCCTAGCTCTTCAAGCCGAAGGTAAAGATCACGTTCCCCGCCGCGATCGAGATGTATTGTTCACCGTTCACCGCGTAGGTCATCGGCGAGGAGTGCACGCGGGAGCCGACGTTCATGTGCCACAGCTCCTGGCCGCTGGCAGCGTCGAGTGCGAAGAAGTAGCCGCCAATCGTGCCGCCAAAAACGAGATCTCCAGCAGTTGAAAGCAACCCCGACGAAGACCTGGGCGCGATCGGGAACTCCCAACGGATGTCGCCGGTCGCGGGATCGATGGCGCGAATAGCACTGTGGTACACGTCCGCCGGCGCCACCCGGCGCCCGGCGCCGCCCGAGTAGTACTCGCCCTCCACATACTCCTGATCACGCTTGAAGTACTCCTGCTCGCCGTCGAATGCGTTGACGTAGAAAAGGCCGGTACGGGGACTGTACGCCGGTGACCACCAGTTGGTGGCA
>DASCOT010000072.1:0-9799 GCA_036012155.1 Acidobacteriota bacterium | reverse complement strand
CGCTCGTCGTATGACCACAGAATCGGCGGTCGAGTGGAAAGCCCGTCCGGGTAGTTACCCTCGCGTCGGGTGCGATCCGGCGGGCCGAAGTGCATGACCATCTGGCCGAGATCGGTCTTCCAGGCCGGCTCCCTACGTGACTCGAAATTGTCCATGGCATAGGTGAGCCGACGCTCGAACTCGTCGAGATACTCGTTGCGCGGACCCCGCAACAGCGGATCGCGTCGCTCCCAGAAGAGCCTGATGAATTGCAGGCGCTCCTGTGTCGTCTCGAGTGCACCGAACATCTCCTGCTCGTCACCCGTCGCGATCAGCGATACCGGGCCGTCGAGCCAGCGAGCTGTCCAATCTGCGATTGACTCTCCATCGGCAGGCCCAGTCAGCCCCTGAGCGCTGGCGGGCATCGGCGAGTAGACAAGCATCATCGCCATCGCGGCCAAAACAGCAAGCCATCGGGTGGTCGGCCGCTGGCTAGCTATGCACCGTGGTCTCAACATCGTTCGCCTCCGTCAGGGGTTGGTCTTGCAGGGCGCGGACAACGACGATCGTTGCGTCGTCGGCGAGGGGCTCATCCCCACTGAACTTGCGGACCGCGCGGAAGACGGCCTCCACAACAGTCTTTGCATCCCGAGCGCGGTTCGCAAGTACTACCTCGCCGAGTCGTTGTACACCGAACATCTCACCGGAGCTCTCGCCGGCCTCGACGACCCCGTCGGAGTAAAACACCAGCACATCTCCCGGACTCAGGTCGCGTTCGATGAACGGGCCTGGCGCACGCGGCAGCATCCCCAGTGGCAGGCCGTTCGACTCGAGCTCCTCGACCGAGCCGGCTTGATGACGAACATGCAGGGGGTAGTGGTGCCCGGCGTTCGAATAACGATAGGAGCGCCGGTCCTAGTCTAGCTCGACGAAGACCATCGTCATGAACTGGTTGGCGGCCGACATGTGCAACAGGGTCTCGTTGAGGCGATTCGTCGGATTGCCCGTGCGTATAGATGGCGCTCTTGGCCATCGCCATCAGCATCCCGGCCCGCATACCGTGCCCGGCTACGTCGCCGACGACAATGCCGAGGTTGCCGTTTCGCAACATCAAGTAGTCGTAGTAGTCGCTGCCGACCTCAGTTGCCGGGTCGGAGCGGGCAGCAATGTCGATACCGCTCACTTCGGGTGGCTCAGTCGGCAGAAGGTTCATCTGAAACTCGCGGGCAATCTCGAGCTCACGCTGCCGGCGCTCCGCCTCCACCGTGTCACGCAGCAGCCGTGCGTGGTCCATCGCCAGCGCGACCTGGTTGGCAAACCCGGCGAGGCTACGCACCTCTCCCCGGTCGAACGCGTAGGTCTCGAAGCGACCACCGATCAGGACGGCCCGAGGAGTGCCATCGTGCGTAATCACCGGAACGATTACCGAGCTGCCGGATACCGGCTCCCAGATGCGCTCCAACACACCAGGCGCGGCCTTGCGATGATCCACCACCACCACCGGCCGGCGGTCGGCAAAGCGCTCTGCGAGTGCCAGCCAGGCGGTGCGGCTGGTGAATCGATACAGGTGCCGTCCCGATCCGTCGGCACGCAACAAGACACACGCGCAACCGGGGCCCTCGGCGTCGGGCTCTACCACCGCCGCAACATCGGGCTCCGCAACGGCGAGCATGGAATCGAGCACGGCGGATTGCATCTCCTCCGGGTTGAACGCCGATCCGGCATTGAGGTTGAAGTCGTAGATGGCATCCAACTCGCGCACCTTGCGCTCGTAGGCTCGGGCTCCGGGCAGCGCCAGCGTCGCCCGTGCCAGAACCACGATCAGATAGACGACACAGAGCAGCGCCGCTAACCGGACGAATTCGACCAGCAGGTGCTGATGTTCCAACGGAATCAACCGCGCCACCGCCATCGCCGCGGCGAGCGGCATCAGGGCCACCAGCCAGCCGATGAACACCGCCAACCGCTGTCGTGTATCGAGAACCAGCACCCACTCGGTGGGGGCGATGTAACCAAGCAGGGCAGCAAGCAGAACGAGGGCCGCCTGCGTCAGGGCCGGGTCGCTGAGCGATGACGCCTCAGTACCCGGATGAGCCCGAGCCACGGTCGCTACCAGCATGAACGCCACCCCGACCAGGAGCAGGACCGCCAAATAACGGGCCGCCCGTAGCCGAGTCAGTTGCGCCAAGTCGATGGCCACCGAGAGCACCACCACCAACGCAATCGCCGCGACGCCCAAGCAGGCGGCATACAGAAAACGGCCCAAGCCCACCGGCAAACTGAGAGCCGCCACCAGCAACACATAGAGCAACGTCAGCAGGAGGCCGGAGAGCGCCACGCCCGCCACGCGTGTCTTGGCGAGGTGACGGTGTACGACTCGAGGGAACACCCGGGCGGCGAGCTCGCCGCGGGGTGTCCGCTGGCCGCATCCCACTGGAGGAAGAACGGCGCGCCCGCGGGTCCTTCGTCGCTCATGGTGAGGATCGTCCAGCGCAGCGTTTCGCCGCCCCTGGTCAAGCGCGCGCCGGGCGACGGGGCGTTCGCAGCGAAGCCCGCCGACGTGACCACACCGTGAAGGGCCTCGATGTCGTCGGTGGCGAAGGCCCAGAGGATGGGCGTCAGCGTAGCGCACTCGCTCGCGCCGCTGAAGAAGGGATCGAGCGTCGCGCCCGGTCGAGGCGCTAGGATCTCGAGGTATCGATCGCGGCCAAGCGAGGCGAGCGCGTTGTGTGTGCCAAGGCCCGGATGCTCACCGCCGTAGACCGGCGTCACGCCGGCCAGGGCCTCGAAGGCGTCGATGCCCGCATCGAGATTGCGTATCGCCACCACGAAGTGATCGAGCCACACCGCCGGGGGGCGCTCTGACGCCAACGTCATCGCGTTACTTTCATCGATTTCCGCCTCCTCCAACGGCTGATCCAACGTCGGGCGGTCGTACCATTGCCCTGACCTACTCGCCGGGCAGGTAGGGGACGGTCAGGCCCTGGTGGGATCGTCTCCAACCTGGACCAGCATCTTGCCGGTGTTCTCCCCCTGCAGCAGGCCGATGAACGCGTCGGCGGCGTGGTCGATGCCCTCGACGATCGTCTCCCGGTGCTTGACCCTGCCCTCGCGTAGCCAGCCACCGACGTCCTGGGTGAAGTCGCCGAGCCGATCGAAGCGGTCCGTACAGATGAAGCCCTGCATCAACAGCCGCTTGGAGATCACCGAGAATAGATTCGTCGGCCCGGGCGTCGGCTCTTCGTCGTTGTAGTGGGCGATCATGCCGCACACCGGAATGCGTCCGAACGGGTTCATGTGAGCGAGCACCGCCTCGAGCATCGGTCCGCCGACGTTCTCGAAGTAGACGTCGATACCGTCGGGACAACTCTCGGCCAGCTCCCGACGCAAGTCGGCGCCTTTGTAGTTGAAGGCGGCGTCGAAGCCCAACTCGCCGGTGAGTAGCTCGACCTTCTCTGGCGAGCCGGTGCTGCCGACCACCCGACAGCCCTTGATCTTGCCCAACTGCCCGACCAGGCTGCCGACCGCGCCGGCGGCCGCGGAGACCAGCAGGGTCTCGCCCACTTTCGGCTTACCGATGTCGAGCAGGCCGACGTAGGCGGTGATCCCGGGCATGCCGAGCACCCCAAGAAATGTCGACAGCGGTGCCACCTCGGGATCGATCTTGCGCTGGCCGGTGCCGTCGGTCTTGTAGCACTGGCGCCAGCCTTCAAAGCCGGTCACGAAATCGCCGGTCTCGTATCCTGGGTGGTTCGACTCCACCACCTGCCCGACCGCGCCGCCGCTCAGCACCTCGCCGATTTGAAAGGGCGGTACGTACGACTTGGCATCGCGCATTCGGCCGCGCATGTAGGGGTCGACCGACATGTATATGTTGCGCACCAGGAGCTCGCCGTCCCCTGGCTCGGGGATCGGCGTCTCGACCAGCTCGAAGTCGGTGGGCTTGGGTAGACCCGCGGGGCGGGCTGCTAGGTGGACTTCGCGGTTGGTGTCGATCATCGAGGCTGACCCTCTCTTGACTGGAGCTTGGGGCTCGGCATCGTAGCAGCTCACCCTTGTCGGCGGCCGGTCAGGATTCGAGCTCACCGCCACCGCTCCAGCCGTTGTCGTCGTCGGGAATCGTCATCGTGACTCCCAATCGGCTCGGGACGGCCCCGCCGGGCGCTAACGCAGGTTGTGTCGCAGCGTCTGCCAGAGCGCTCTGACGCCGTCGCGCCAGGTGATCTTCTTGCCCTCCGCGTAAGTGCGCCCGGCGTACGAGATGGGCACCTCGTAGATACGCAGGCCGGCGCGAGCCACGTCGGCGGTGATCTCGACCTCGAAGCCGAACCGATCCTCGCTGAGGCGGAGATGCTTTAGAACGTCAGCTTTGAAGACCTTGTAGCAGGTCCAGACGTCGGTGAGGTTCACGTTGGTGAGCATGTTCGATAGTGTCGTTAGCACCCAGTTGCCAACTGCGTGCCAGAAGTACAGCACCCGGTGTGGACCACCGTGGAAACGCGACCCGAACACCACGTCGGCGAGCCCTTCGCGAATCGGTTGCAGCAGCTGAGCGTAGTCCCGGGGGTCGTACTCCAGGTCGGCATCTTGAATAAGGATGACGTCGCCGCGCGCTGCCCCAAAGCCGGTGCGGAGTGCCGCGCCCTTGCCCTGGTTGCGCTGGTGGAGCAGCACGCGGATGTTGCCGACGTCGGATCCCCAGCCGAGGGTGCCTTCGGCCTCGCTGGGCTCGCCGCCGACAGGGCCCGTCCCTTCCGCCTCAGCCGGCGCTGCGCGCGCCGCCTCGGCGAGGGCGGCAAGACGCTCCAGGAGCTCTCGCGTGCCGTCGGTGGAGCCGTCATCGACGAGGATCAGCTCTTTGTCGATCGGGGCCGCCTGCACCCGCCGCACGATCTCCTGGACCGTGGCGCGCTCGTTGTATACCGGGATGACTACCGACAACAGCACGGTCTGATGTCCTGTCTCATGATGGGCTCGATAGCCGTCTACCCTGCGGTCTGGCCGGGCCTCGGATCGGCCGCTGTTAGCCGCGTCCGACCCCGATCCGATGACGGATCCACCACAGGAACGATGCGATAAACTTCGGCCTACTGTACCTCCGCACTTCGGTCGGGGCTTGCCGACACGGGAGTGTAGCCACTCCGCGACCGGGAGTAAATCGCCGTGCGCAAGCCAGATGATCGCGGACAAGTCCTGCTGATCTGCCTGTTCTTCTTCCTGTTGTCGGTGCTGTTTACGTATCCGCTCTGGACCCGGCCGAACTCGGTGCTCAACGAGATTCTGGATACCGGGCTCAACACTTGGATCCTGGCGTGGGATGCGCACGCCATCCTGCACAAGCCGCTAGAGCTGTTCAACGCCAGCATGTTCTTTCCCCACGAACGCACGTTGGCGTACTCCGAGAATCTGCTCGGGTCTGCCATCCTGGTGGCGCCGCTGAATTGGTGGGGCAAGCCCGTGCTGGCATACAACGTGGTGTTGTTCACCTCGTTTTTGCTCTCAGGTGTGACAGTCACTCTGTGGGTGCGGGCGATATCCGGCAGCCTCTGCGCGGCGCTCACCGCCGGCTTTATTTGGGCCTTCGCCCCGGTCAAGTTCGATCACCTGGCCCACCTGCAGCTGCTCACCGGACAGTGGATCCCGTTCACGTTGCTCGCCATCGCACGCTACTTCGAAACCGGCGCAAGACGTTACGCCGTCGCCGCCGGCAGCCTGTTCGGTCTGCAGTACCTGTGCGGTATTTACTTGGGGCTCATGTTCCTGCCGTTCGCGGTGATCTACGCGGGGTTGCTGTTCGTACACCGTCGAGCCACCGGGCACATCCCCGCCGCTGCCCGCGTCCTGCGCGACGGCGTCGTCGCCGCGCTGATCGCGGCGGCCCTGGTCGTGCCGATCAGCTTGCCTTATCTGCAGCTGAACGAGGGCGAGGGCTTCCAGCGCAACCTGAGTGACATCGGCGGCGCGCAAATGAAGTCCTATCTTTCCCCGAGCGGAATCAACAAGGCGCCCCACATGCTGGCCCTGCACGCCAAGTACAGGGTAACCGAGGGCAACTTCTTCCCCGGGGTGCTGCCTTGGCTGTTGTTCATCGGCGGCCTCTTGGGGTTGCTGCCGAAGGTGTTGCGCCAGCGCTGGCCTGGCGGCACCTCAGACACAGGCACAGGCACAGGCACAGGCACAGGCACAGGCACAGGCACAGGCACAAGACCGCCCGGCCCGCGGTGGGCGCTGTGGGCGGCGCTGGCTTCCAGCCTGCTGCTCGGGTTGCTACACGTGGCCGGCTTCGTGGTGGCGCAGTGGTGGACTCGCCCGCGAGCGTTCGACACGGTGCTGATCCTCTGCCAGAGCGTGCACCCGTCCATGTGGCTCGCCTTCGCGGCCGGCCTGACGGTGCTGCTCTGGCTGCGGTCGCGGCCGGCCTTGCCACTGCCGGCGGCCCACTACACGATCCTCGGGTTCATGCTACTGATCAGCTACCTGCTGGCCTTTGGGCCGACGGTATCGAGCTGGGATGTCGAGCTCGGCACGGGGCCGTACCGCATCCTGCACGAGTTCGCACGGCCCTACCGAAGTATTCGCGCGGTCGGTCGGTTCGGCTTCCTCTGGGTGCTGTTCTTTGCCGCCATGGTGGGTTTGAGTCTGGCCGCGGGGTCCCAGCTCCTACGGGCGCGGTTGGCCGTCGGGACCTGGCGCCGCCTACGGGTCGCCATGGTCGCGTTGCTGTCGGCCACGCTGCTCTTCGAGTACCAGGTGTGGCCGTTGCCAACGGTGGAGGTATCGCCGTCAGCGTCGCGGGTTGACGTGTGGCTCGCGGAGCAGCCGCAGGGCACCTCGGTGCTGCACATGCCGCTGGCTCCGGGTGGCCATCCAGCTGGTGCCGTCCGCTACCTGCTCGGCTCGACGCTGCACTTCCTGCCGCTGGTCAACGGCTATAGCGGCTTCTCCCCGCCTTCCTGGATCGCGCTGGCCGCGAAGGAGGGCTTCAGCGACGAGTTCTTCAGCTACCTGAGGGGTCTCTTCCCGGTCGACTACCTGATCGTCCATGGAAACGAATATGGCGATGACTTCGAGGCTGACCTGGCGCCGCGATTGCTCGCCGATCGCCGCCACCTGCGCTTGGTCGAGCGACTGGACGACGTGCTGGTGTTCGAGGTCCCGCGAGGCAGGGACGCGGGCATCCACGTCTTGCGCCGCTTCTCTCGCGCGCAGCTTCGCGGCGCCGCCGCCATCGCCTTCCAGGCGCGGGTCGACGCAACGGCGTCGGGCCGGACGTGGTCGCTGCAGGTTGGCTGGGGCGCCGCCCCGCCGCAGCGGCTGGAGCTGGGAACCAGCTGGCGTGGGTTCGAATTGCCGTTGCCGGCCGCTGGCGTGCTGGACCCTGATGGCACCGCGACATTCTCCTTCAGCAATCGCTACAGCCTCGACGCCGTCCACCCCGGCAACGAGATTGGCTCCAGCGGGCGCCAGTTGCGCGCCGACATCCTTCTCGACGTGCAGGTGAACGGCGTCCGCGTGGCGATCAATGACGTATGGCTCGATGGCATGAGTCAGTTCGGAATCCAGGCCTACAACCTCGGGAGGCTCGGCGATCAGATCCTCGGCAGTGCCACCTTCCTCGCCGACGACCTGCAGGACGAAGAGGAGGAGCTCATCGCCTTCCTCGACTCGGTGCCCGAGGGCGAGGTGGTGGCGCTCGGCATCCGCTATCCGGTGGGGTTCCCAGTGTCGCCAGCCGTCGCCGCGGCGTTGAGCGAGCTGGGCTCGTCGCTGCAGGCCGGCAGCTCGGTGCGGAAGTACGCGCTGATCGGCGCGCGCGGCCTCGCACCGGGCAGCGCCGCCGAGCAGGTCGGGCTGAACCGTGCGCACGTCCTCGTCGGTGAATCCGGCCACGCGCGGCCGGTGTCGCTCCGGCGGATTCGCCTGCTGCACAGCGATCCACCCGGCTGATCAAGCTGCTCAACGCGCAGGGCCCTCGGTTCCACGCCGTGCCGCCTGCGGCCGGTTGTCGTGCTCCTCGACTTGACCAAGATGCGCTTGGCTGCCGGGACCCGTCAGTCGGCGCGCAGCGCGATCTGCGGGGCCACTCGGCTGGCTCGGCGCGCCGGCCCGATCGATGCCAGCAACGCCACAGCGGCCAGGATCAGGTTCGTGCCGACCAGGGTCGCGGGGTCGTAGGGCGTCACTCCGTAAAGAAGCGAGCCGAGGAGGCGCGTCGTTGCCACCGCACCCGCGGTGCCGACGGCGAGGCCAACCACGGCAAGGCTCAGCCCGTGCCCGGCGACCTGTCGGAAGACATTCGCCTGGCTGGCGCCGACGGCCAGCCGTACGCCGATCTCGTGTCGGCGCTGCTCCACCACGAACGAGAGCAAGGAGTACACGCCGCCGACTGCGATCACCACGGCCATCAGCGCGAAGAGCCCCAGGGTTACGGCGCGGAACCGGGGCTCGCGGAGCGTACGGTCAACCAGACCAGACAGCGTGCTGACCTCTGCCACCGGCAGAAGCGGATCGGCCGCCACCAGCGCAGCCCGAATCGCGGGTATCAGGTCCACGGGATCGATGGCGCTCTGCACCAGCAGGTAGGCATAGCGCGCGGCTGGACTGTTGCGCCGGCTCTGGTAGAACATCGGCGCCGGATCTTCCACGAGATCGCCGTGCAACGTGTCTTGTACGACCCCGATCACCGTAAGACGCAGCGCCGGATTGTCCCAGCTCGCCTCGAACTGCTTGCCGATCGGGTCCTCACCAGGCCAGAAGGTACGGGCCATCGTGGTGTTGATCACGGCTGTCGGCGGATCGCCGAGGCGCTCGCGACCGTCAAAGGTCCGCCCTGCCACGGCACCAACATCGAGCATGGGGAAGTAGCTTTCGTCGACGGTCGCCATGCGTGCCGGAGGTGCGTCCGGGTCATCGACCGCAACCTGGTCGGGGAACGACAGGCGTGTGTACTGCTGCGAACCAGCAAACGGCGGCGACGACGTGAACGCGACCGATGTAACGCCGGGGTGTCTCTGCACATGATCGCCGAGCTCGCGATAGAAGGCGTCGACCACGTCGGGGCTCTCGTACTTGTCGCCCTCGAGACTGAACTCCACCGTGAGTACTTGACCCGGGCTCAGGCCAGGATCGACCGTGGCCATGCGGTAGAAGCTCTGGCTCAGTAATCCCGCCGTCGCTAGCAGAACCGTGGTCAGCGCCATTTGCACTACCACCAGGCCCCGCTGCATGCGCCGCCCGCCGCGTCCCAGCGTTGCACGAGTGGCGCCGCGCAGCGACGCCGTGGCGTCATGGCGCAGCGCCGCGGCGGCCGGCGTCAGCCCGATCGCCAGTGCCGCGGCAAAAGTTACGGCAAGCGTGAACAGCAGCGCGGAGCCATTGACCGCGATGTTTGCCAATCGTGGCACCTCCGGGGGGCTCAGTGACACGAAAGCGCCGGTTGTCCACAACGCCAGCGGGATACCGAGCAGGCCTCCTAATGAGGCGACGAACAGGCTCTCTGCGGTGAGCTGAGCAAGCAAGGTCATCCTGCACGCCCTTGTTGCTCTGCTCGGTGTGGCGTCGCTGGCGGCTCGCCCGGCGGCGGCTCAGCAGGCGTCGGCCACCGACGCGGCGGCCGAATCCCGCTTCCTCAGCCGCATACGACGGTTCTAACGTGGCCAGTAAGGCGTCCAGTGCCGCTAACTGCTCGCCGCCCGGCACCGCACCGGCGGCATTCCCGTGGCCGTCACCGCGAAGCGCGTAGTGGGAGTACGTGCCGCCGATGGCGGAGGCGGTCGCCTCTACCTGATAGCGATGATGCATGTACAGCGGCACCAGCGCT
>DASCOT010000071.1:0-3486 GCA_036012155.1 Acidobacteriota bacterium | reverse complement strand
CTAGCCACGAAACCGAGGCTCAACAACAGAGGCGGCGCGACGAGTGAATCAACCGGCGTGGCTGTAAACTGGGTCCGTTGGCGTTGCCGCGCGCGCGTGGAACCAGAGGCATCCGCCCGGCGGACACAGGCAAAGGAAGGCGAAGATGAACGGCAAGCTCTCGCTATCGTTCTCTCCAAGGCACTATCCGATCGTCGTGGCGGCGCTTGCATCGGCTGCGGCGCTGTCATCCTACCCTTCCGCCCAGCAGGGCCAGGCCTCCGAGGCTGCACCGTGGGAGGTGCCCAGAACGTCGCACGGTGATCCGGACCTCCAAGGGAACTGGACCAATGCGACGCTGACCCCCTTCCAGCGCCCCGCAGGCCAGGGACCTGTTCTCACGTGGGAGGAGGTCGCCGAGATCGAAGCCAGGCAGAGTGAAATGGTCGCCCGAGGCGCCGCTCCGAGCGATCCGAACCGCGCGCCGCTTCCGGCCGGGGGTACGATTCCAGAGTGCATCCATTCGGCGACAGATTGCTACAACGAAGTCTACCGAGAGCCCGGTGAACGCGTAGCGATCGTGAACGGTGAGCCACGGAGCTCGCTTGTCACGAACCCGCCGGACGGACGCGCGCCGGAGCTGACGCGCGAGGGGCGTCGCCGGGTCGACGGGTATCGGGAGCTCAGGAGCCAGTTCGGTCCGTATGACCATCCGGAACTCCGCCCACCTGGCGAACGATGCCTTGTATCGTTCCAATCAAGCGCCGGACCGCCGATGCTGCCCAATTACTGGTACAACAACAACTACACCATCGTACAAAATGCCGATCACGTGGTGATCATGGCAGAGATGGTGCACGACGCGCGGATCATTCGGCTCGGCGAGCCGACGGCGCTGCCGAAGGATGTCCGGCCGTGGTTCGGTGACTCGTGGGGTCGGTGGGAGGGCGACACGTTGGTGGTCGAGACCACCAACCTCAATCCCGTTCACATGTTCCGCGGAGTTCCACCATCCAACGATCAGAAGGTGATCGAGCGCTTCACCCGCGTCGACGAGGACACCGTCCTCTACGAGTTCACGATCGATGACCCGACGATGTACACGAGTGTCTGGGGCGGACAGGTTCCCTTCGAACGGTTCGATCAACTGCTGTACGAGTTCGCTTGCCACGAGGGCAACTACTCGCTCGCCAACGTGCTGAGCGGGGCGCGGTATCAGGAGACGTTGGAAGCGCGGAGATAATCTCTCGCGGGGTCAGCGCTCCACCGTCTCGGCCTGTCGTCGGATGTAAAGGAAATGTCACGGCTTCGGCAGGATGGACAGCTGTAGCTTCGAGGGTCGCGTCTGATCGTGATAGACGCTGTTGCGCGCCGGTGCCATGTGCGTGTGATAACCGGGGCGCTCGCCGGTGTTCGGGTTGACATCGAAGAAGGGGTAGTTGCTGCTCGACACGTCGAGCCGAATCCGGTGCCCCCTCTTGAACCGGGCGCCGATGCCGAGAAGATCGATCTCGATCTCATAGATCTCACCAGGGGCCAGGGGCGTCGCTGTTGCCAAGCTGTCTCGGTAGCGGGCCCGTACGATGCTGTCCGCCAGCAGCATCGAATAGCCGGCGGGTGCGTGAGGACCCGGGGGATGCACATCGACGAGCTTGGCAGTGAAGTCGGTGTCCACCGCTGACGAGGCTATCCAAAGGGTCACTGTAACCGGACCGACTACGACGACATCCTCCTGCAGAGGTTCCGTCTGAAAGACGAGCACGTCGCGGCGCGATGCCAGCGGCAGATTGTCCTTGCAGGGGAAGAACCTCTCTGTATCGCACCGCTGGTCGTAGGGGCCGGCCGGGCTCACGTTGTTGCCCGAGCTGACCTTCCCACCGATCGTCGGCACCGGATCGGTTGGATCGAAGGTGAAGACAGATGGTTCGGCGACGGAACGCGGCGCTTGCAGATAGTAGGCTCGAGACTCGGCAGCCGCGGGCGGCCAATCCCCGAGCGACCGCCAGCCGCCATCGTGTCGATGGCGGCCTTCCGTGGTACGAGAGCCATCTCCGCCCCCCATGACGAACACACGGACGGGCGGTTCGTCGATGAAGCCGGTGTCCTTGCCGCGTAACACGTGGTCGAACCAGCGTAGCTGCTCCGCCTCCAGATCGATTGCGGCGTCGACGCCGAAGTCGACCTCTCCGCTGGTTCGCGGCCCGACACCATGGGTCCATGGACCGACCAGCAGACGCTTCTCGCTCGATTGGATCGCCGAGAGCATCGAGTAGCCCTTCAACGTGCCGCGCAGGAAGATGTCGTACCACCCGCCAACGAAGTAGACGGGGATGTCCGGGAAGTCGTCATAGTAAGGCTCGAAGGCATAGCCGTTCTGGGTCCAGTAGTCGTCGAGGGCGGAGTGATCGACCCAGTCCTGGAACCAGCGCTGATAACTCGGCGCCAACTCCAGCGGCGACCCATGCGGCCGGTACGGGTAGGCCAGGAGCCAATCCGCGAGGTTGTCCCGCTGCAGAGCGGCCTGCAGGGCTGTCTTCACAGCCGGTTGCCGATCGGCCTCCTGGCCGGTGCTTGCCAGGTAGAGTGCATAGCCGAGGTTGTGCCGGAGCGCGAAGGCGCCACCGCTACCGGCACCGTCTAGCCAGTAATGGGAGCTACCGACACGCTGGAACATCGCTTTGAGATGCGGTGGACGCTCCGCGGCCAGCGCATTCTGCGTGGCGGAGTAGTAGGACGATCCGAAGGTGCCGACGTCACCGTTCGAGAAGGGCTGCGCGGCGGCCCATTCCACGGTGTCATAGCCGTCGGGCCCCTCGTTGACGTAGGAATAGAACTCGCCCTCCGAGTCGAATCGACCGCGGACATCCTGAGTCAACACCACGTATCCGTGTCGCGCCAAGGAACGGGCAGGCTCCTCGGAACAGCCATAGCCGGTTGCGCTCGGGGTTCGGAACGAAGTCCCGTAGGGCGTGCGGCAGAGCAAAGTCGGGAACTGTCCATCGACCGCCTTGCCTCCACGAGCTGGCCGATAGATGTCCGTGGCCAGCCGGATGCCGTCCCGCATCGGCACCATGACATCGAGTGCGACGATCACATCGTCGACCCGTTCGGTCTGCTGCGGGGAGTAGGCATGCGCGGACCCGAAAACGGCGCTCGACGCCCCGATGACAACGAGCCAAGCTGGCAACAGCTGCATCCACGAGGTCTTCTGTCGCATCTGATCTGGATCCCTCCGGCTGTAGGGAGTCGGGAATAGACGCGTTGCGCCTACCAGCTAACGGGAAGGTAGTCTCTTCTCGCGCTCGATTATCCCACCGGCGCGGCCTCCGCGCGCTCTCGAGTTCGATGAATCGCCATACGGTTCCGTTGCTTTGGCCGCAGGATTCCGCGACCATTGCGACACGATGCACGCGGTCGAACATTAGCTAGGCGGGCAGCTCCGAACCCATGCGCAAGATCTTCTTCTACGGCCTCTTCATGGATCGCTCTCTTCTCACTGAGAAGGGT
>DASCOT010000070.1:0-9172 GCA_036012155.1 Acidobacteriota bacterium | reverse complement strand
CCCGTTACCTTCTCTCGCCAGGCCCGGCGTCGAGTGTGCAAGTAACGACAGGATCACTCCGAGCAGTCCGAGTGTCAGTACCGCCACCGCAAGTGCGGCGAGGACGGCCAAGACGACGACGAACGACGACAAGCCGGTCACAAGGCCCTCCGGCGTCGTCGGGTCGAACGCATCTCAGGCCACCCGCTCGTTCATGGACGCTCGCCGGGCCAGCAATCCGCGAACTCTGGCAACGAGCTCGCGCGGCCGAAACGGCTTGGTGAGGTAGTCGTCTGCTCCAGCGCTCAGGGCGTTGACGACGTCCTGCTCCGACCCCTTGCCTGACACCATGATCACCGGCACACCATGCCAAGCGGGCTGGTCGCGAATGGCTCGGACCACCTGGAAGCCGCTGATGAACGGCATCATCACGTCAAGTAGCACGACGTCTGGAGCCGGCTCCGACGCGATGCTGCGCACCGCGTCGCGGCCGTCGCTCACGAGATCAACCTGGAACCCCTCGCGACTCAAAAGAAACTCGAGCACGTAGGCCATGTCGACGTCGTCCTCCGCTACCATCACACGGGGAATACGCTGGGTGCTCGTCGCCTCGACTCCTGCGGTCATCTCTCGCGCCGTTTGTTCCTGGCGGCGGGCCGCCTCTGATACAAATGCCAACAAGGATGTGAACAACGCACGACAAGTGTTCGAAGAACAATTCTGATTGTTATTAATTTTTAATAAACAGTATTAGCTAGTATTGATTACTAAACGCTAGATGAGGACTGTCATGGGCGCCGATCTCAGCGGCCTGCTCGAATTCGCCGTCTCTATGGCGCAGCAGGCTGGCCAAAAGACCCTGAGCTACTTCGGTGGCGACCTGCGCACCGAGCTCAAGGCAGACTCGACACCGGTCACGCAGGCCGATCGGGAGGCCGAGCAACTATGCCGGGCCTTGCTTGAAGCGCGATTCCCCGACGACGGCATCGTCGGTGAGGAGTTCGGCGCAAGCCGCGTCGACGCGCCGCGCCGGTGGATCATCGACCCGATTGACGGCACCAAGAGCTTCGTTCGGGGTGTGCCCCTGTATGGCGTGCTGATTGCCCTCGAGGATGCAGGCGCGCCAGTTCTCGGCGTTGTCCATTTCCCGGCTCTTTCGGAGACGGTGGCGGCAGCCCGAGGAAGCGGCTGCTACTGGAACGGACGCCTTGCGCGGGTGTCAGAGATCGACACTCTGAACGGCGCGCTGGTGCTGACCAGCGACGCCGAGTCGTTCGCCGAGGAGGGTCACGCAGCGGAATGGAAGCGCCTGACCGGGGGGGCCGCAATGGCGCGTACATGGGGAGACTGCTACGGGCATGCGTTGGTCGCCACCGGTCGTGCGGAAGCGATGGTCGATCCGGTGCTGGCGATCTGGGACTCCGCAGCGTTGCTTCCGATCGTCGAAGAGGCCGGCGGTGTCTTTACCGATTGGGCGGGGCGCCGCGTACATGATGGGGGGAGTGGAATCGCCACCAATGCGGCGTTGGCACGCGAGATTCGGGAGCTACTCGGGGCCGGCAACGCGATTTCTCTCAAGGGTCACGGTAGTTGCTCGGACGACCCGGTGGCACAATAGACGTCCATGGACCAAGAGCTCGAGGAACTGATACGTCCAAGCATCGAGGACAGCTACCTCCGCATCCTGGTAGTGGAAGAGGACCCCGAGCTCCGATCCCTCGTCGTGTCGACGCTCGCCCATTTCGGGTTCGGGTGTCAGGAGGCGGCCGACGCAACCGATGCGCTCCGCATCCTGCGCGAGGCGGCTGCCGGCCGCGACGACAGCCACCTACAGCCCGAGGGTGGCACGCTCACGCCGATCGCTGGACGTTACGCTAGCCTGACCTGCGAGTTCGGTCTGGTAATTTGCGACGTGCGGATGCCCGACCGCGACGGGCTCTGGTTCCTCGACCAGGTGCTCACCACGTACCCCGATGTCTCGGTCATCATGCTGACATCGGTGGATCGTAGCCGCCTGGCCGTGGAGTGCCTACGCCGCGGCGCCACCGACTACTTGGTCAAGCCGGTCGACATGGACGACTTGCTCATCTCGGTACACCAGGGGCTTGAACGGCGACGACTGGTGATTGAGAACCAGCTCTACCAGACGAAGCTCGAACGCATGGTTCAGGATCGAACGATCGAGCTGCGACGCACCCTCGACAAGCTACGCAGCAGCTATAGCGAGACGCTCACGGCCCTGGTCGCGGCGCTCGACGCTCGTGAGCAGGAAACCGCCAACCACTCCGTGAGAGTGTCCGAGGGTTGCACGCGGCTGCTGCGTCGCCTCGGCGTCGACGACGACGAGACCCTCCAGGTAATCGAGGCCGGGGCGCTGTTGCACGACATCGGCAAGATCGGCATCCCCGACTCCATTCTGCTCAAAGACGGTCCGTTGGACCCGCGCGAGCGCGCCGTGATGAAACGCCACCCGCAGATCGGCTATGACATGCTCCGCGGCATCCGCTTCCTCGACCCCTCGCTGGAGCTCGTCCTGTACCACCAAGAGCGGTATGACGGCACCGGGTATCCGCATGGCCTGGCCGGCTCGCACATCCCGCTGTCGGCACGCGCCTTCGCCGTTGTGGACGCATGGGACGCGATGACCAACACCCGTCCCTACCGCCAGGCGATGACCGCCAAGTTGGCGGCCGAGGAGTTGCGTTCGTGCGCCGGCGCGCACTTCGACCCGGCAGTGGTCGAGGCGTTTCTCGAGATGAAACGCTCCGAAGGGGCCCTCATCTGAGCCCATCGAGCCAGCGGGCAACGCGGCGAGAGCTGTTCGCCTGGTGCACCTTCGACTTCGCCAACTCCGGATACACGACCGTCATGATCACGGCCGTGTACAACGTCTACTTCGTCAGCGTGGTGGCCGAAAACCGCCCGGCAGCCACCCTGATATGGACGCTAGCGCTCTCGGCCTCCTATCTACTCGTGCTTGTCACGGCGCCGCTGCTCGGGGCCATCGCCGACTATTCGGCCTGCAAGAAACAACTGCTTGTTTGGACCACCAGCCTGTGCGTCCTCGCCACGGCGGCGCTGGCAACCACCGGACGCGGTGACATCTGGCTCGCCAGTGGACTGATCATCGTGTCGAACACGTTCTACGCAGCGGGGGAGAATCTGATCGCCGCCTTCCTGCCGGAGCTGGCGCCACCCGAGGACGTCGGCAAGCTATCCGGATACGGGTGGGCCTGGGGCTACATCGGCGGACTGGTGGCGCTGGCCCTGTGCTTGGTCTACCTACGGACCGCAGTTGCCGGCGGGGCAACAGAGGCGGAGGTCGTACCGCACACCGCTCTGATCGTCGCCGCCCTCTTTGCGGTGGCCGCGATGCCCTCCTTCCTGTGGCTCCGCGAATCCCGCAGCCGTGGCCAACTGGACGGCTTCACGGAGTATATCCGTGTCGGCTTCGGGCGCGTCGGAAGCACGTTGCGGGAAGCACGCCGCTTCGGCGACCTGTTCCGCCTGCTGCTTTGCATCGGCGCATACAGCGCCGGGGTAACGGTGGTCAGCACGGTCGCCGGAGTGTATGCACAGCAAGTCCTCCAACTCACGCAGGTCGAGACGATCTCCCTCCTGGTCGTTGTCAACCTCAGCGCCGCGGCCGGTGCCTTCGCCTTCGGCTATTTGCAGGATCTCTTCGGCTCCAAGCGGACGATCGCCCTTACGCTGGTGCTGTGGACCGCGACTACGCTGGGTGCCGCGTTCATCGAGACCACGCTGCAGCTGTTCCTCATCGGGAACATGGCCGGCATCGCCATAGGATCCAGTCAATCGGCGGGACGAGCGATGGTGGCGTTGTTCTCCCCCACCGACAAAGCAGCGGAGTTCTTCGGTCTGTGGGGAATGGCAGTCAAGGCAGCGTCAATCGTCGGGCCGCTAACCTACGGGATAACCAACTATCTCACTAGCTCCCACCGTATCGCTGTGGCGATCACCACCATCTTCTTTCTCGCCGGGCTGGCGTTGTTGTGGCAGGTCGACGAGGAGCGTGGGCGACGGATAGCTGAGGCCTACGTCGAAGGCTGAGGCGGGGCGGCCGCGACGACGCGGTTTCGCCCTCCCGACTTAGCTTGGTACATCGCCTCATCGGCGCGCTTGAGCAGATCCTCAGCGATCGCATCGTCGTAGCGCGACGGCGACGACAACGTCGCCACACCCACCGAGATCGTGACCGCGAGGTCGTGCCCATCGAATCGAATCCGCTCGGCCTCGACTTCGGTTCGAAGCTTCTCGGCCAGGAAACGGGCGCCTTCGGCTCCCGTGTTCGGCAGCAAGATGGCGAATTCCTCGCCGCCAAACCGGGCCGGCAGATCGGTGGCACGAACAGTCTGCGCCAGTCCCCGCGCCACCAAGCGCAGTACTTCGTCACCAGCCGCGTGCCCGAAGCGATCGTTCACCGTCTTGAAACGGTCGAGGTCGAGCACCAGCAACGACAGATGCTGGTCGGTCGGAACACGGGTCAGCTTGCGTAACTCTCGTTCCAGATTGTCGAGGAAGAAGCGCCTGTTCGGCAGACCGGTGAGCTCGTCGGTCGTTGCCATGCGCTCGAGCTGAGCATTCTTCTCCACCAACTCCCGCGTGCGCAGGTCCACCATGCGACGCAGCCGCCGACGGTCATCTTCGACCTGCCGTAGCCTGCTTCTGAACAAGACTCCAACGAGGCACACGGCAAGAGCTACCAAGGCGGCGCGAAACCAGTTCGTCTCCCAGGGTTCCGGTCGCACCGCGAAGCGTACGCGCGCAGGATCCCGACTCCATAGCCCGCTCTCGTTGATCGCCTGCAGCTCGAACGTGTACTCGCCAGGCGCGAGGTCGGCGAACGAGACAACGCGTGCCTCCGTGGGGCGTGACCAGACCTCCGACTGTCCGAGCAACCGATACTGGAAGCGGCTGCTCGATTCGTCTCGATACGACAGTGCGCTGAACGCGATGGTTACGTTGTTATGCCCTGGGGGAAGGTCCGCGAGCGTTGACTCGTTCGCCGGCTCGCCGTCGACGAGGACACTGCGGATTACTACCATCGGCGGCACTGTCAGAGAGACACGCACACCCGGGCGGAAAACTGTCACTCCCGAGGGCGTACCGAACCAGAGCCGACCGTCATTTCCCGCCACGGCAGCGCCGGGGTTGCCTGCAGCGGCAACCAGGCCGTCTCCAAGATCGAAGTGCGATACTCCAAGCGACGGATCCCAGCGATCGAGGCCGCGGTTGGTGTACAACCAGACGCGCCCGTACTGGTCGACCACTACCTGGTGTACGAAGTCACTGGCCAGCCCGTTGCCATCGCGGGTGAGCGCTGAAGTGCTGCCATCGGGCAGGAAACGAACCGCCCCATGACCGTTCGTAGCCGCCCAGATGCTGCCGTCCGGCGCCGGCGCCAGCGACCATACTGGCGATCGTTGCCAATCCTCTTCCTTGTCGGGTCGCACGAAACCGCCGTCGATCTGCAGCCACACTCCACGATCTCGGGTTGCGACCCACAGGCGACCTCGACGGTCGGTCACGATGGCAGTCACCGGCGCGTCCGCCAACCGCGGACCAGCCAGCGCCGGCGCGATGCGCTCGCCGCTGACGCGATGCAGGCCACTGTCGGTGCCCACCCAAACAACGCCTCCGTAGCGATGCAGCGCCCGCACCACAGGGCCACGTATGAGGCGGGGGCTACGCCCACGCGGCGCTCGCAGCAGGCCGCGTGTCGTGCCGACGATCAACTCGCCCTCGGTGGCCGCAAGCGCTGTGATCTGCCCGGCAGCGTCGAGGTTGACGTCGAGCTCGACAGTCGGGTCCCCGGCACCTCGGAACGACACGACCCCGCCTCGCGTGGCCGCCCAGACGGTTCCTGTCGAGTCCGCGTCGAGCGCGACAACGAAGTCACCCGGCAACCCGTGAGCCGTCGAATAGGTCGCAAAGCTCGAGCTCACCAACTTCGCAGCGCCGCTATCCGTCCCGAACCAGACGTTCCCCTCATGATCCGCGAGCACCGCGTTGACGCGATCATCGCCTAGCCCGGTGCTGTCGTCGTAGACCTCGACACTCGGAGAATTCACGCGAAGCGCTCCGCGATCGGTGCCAAACCATAGGGCGTCGTCGGCTGAGCGCGCGGCGCCGAGCACGTGCTTGCCCGTCGCCTCGGGCAAGGGATCGAGTCGATCGCCGACCAGTCGGAAGAGTCCGCGGTCGGTTCCGACCCAAAGCGTTCCACCGCTATCGACGATCAGCACCGTGACCGCGACGCCGGACGGCAAGCCGACGTCCTGTAGCCGGAGGCGATCACGCTGCAGCCGGTAAAGCCCGCCGGCACCACCGACCCACGTCCGGGACGACACGTCCACGGCAACAGCCGAACAGCACCCAGGCGGAACATCGGAGTCCGCAACGACGCGACGCGGCCCCTCCGCCGTGGTCTTCACCAAGCCACGTGCCGTAGCAAACCATAACGGGCCAACCGGGTCCGGGTAGATCGAGCGCACGATGGCGCCATCGAGACCGTCGCCCAGCAGGACACGGGCGACGCCGTTGTCGATGACTCCGACCCCGCCCTCTTGGGCGGCGAACACGATACTGCCGTCGGCCGCTTCGGCTAGCGCCACGATGGTGCTGCCAACCAGGCCACCGGCAACGGTGAAGCGCCTGAACTCTGACCCGTCGTACCGTGCCAGGCCACCGCTGGTACCGAACCAAAGGTATCCACGGCGATCCTGCAGGACGGTGTGTACTCGGCTCGCCGGCAACCCGGTAGCAACGGTGTAGCGAGTGAAGTTGAGTTGCTGTGCAGCGACGGTCAAGGGCCACACCGTCAACGACACAGCCAGCCCGAGGCGCACGGCTGCGAGCACGCTCACGCGGCGCGGGTGGAAAAGAACCTGTAGCGAACGAGGCATCGTTGTAGCCATCGGCTTCAGGAATGCCGTCCATGAGTTGGCAATAGTGACTAATAATGATTAACTAAATGTATATCTGATTCAAGACAATCATTTATATCTTTTTCTTTTCATCTAAATGCATAGCTATCTATAGCTAATTGTTCCGCCCAATGAAGGAGCCGCGCCAACCCCAATAGTCGGGCGGTGCGCGCCATCGGCGATCGGCTTCTGTAGAATCCAACAGCAGGGTGGCTGACGGAACAGCCGCCAACCCCCTCTGTGAGGATCCGATGCAAAGCCCCCAGCTACTGGCGCCCGATGAGCTTCAGCGCATCATCGAGACGGCGCTTCCGAACGCCACCGTAGAGGTCACTGATCTCACGGGTACACGCGATCACTATCGAGTAGTGGTCGTGGCCGAGGAATTCGAGGGCAAGACGCGGCTACAGCAACACCAACTGGTATACAAGGCTGTCGGTGGCCACATGACACAGGCCGTGCACGCGCTACAGATCCGTACGAGAACACCCTAGGAGCAGCGTCCCATGAGCGAAGAACTGCGCAACAGCATCGATGCCGCCATCACCAACAGCCCCGTGCATGTCTTCATGAAGGGCACGCCGGATTGGCCGCAGTGTGGCTTTTCCAAGGCCTCTTGTGACGTCTTCAGGGCGCTCGGTGTGGAGTTTACAGCGACCAATGTTCTCGAGAACCTGGACGCGTATCGTGCCACGCTGGGCGAGATCACTCAGTGGCCGACCATCCCGCAGATCTTCGTCAACGGCGAGTTCATCGGCGGCTGCGACATCCTCATAGAGATGTATCATCAGGGCGAGTTGCAGAAGCTGCTGGGAGCCGAGACTGCGGCCGCCCAGGCGAGCGAATAGCGCTCGAGCGTCCACCGGGTTGCCCGTGAACCTCTACCGGCTACTGGCCGCGTTCACACGTGCCTTAGGACGCGCCGGCCAGAAGTTCTGGTTCAACAACGGCTTCAACGATTGCGCGGCGATCTCCTACTATGCCTTGCTGTCGATCGTCCCGTTGGTCGGACTGGTTATCGGGGTACTCAGCCTGTTCATAGGAGTGACCTCCGAGGAGATCGAGCAGATCCTTCGCGAGGGCGGGTGGATCGTTCCGGAGTTCGGCGCGGTAATCAACGCCGCGGTCGCCGAGTTGCTGCGACACGGCGCCAGCATCGGCCTGGTGTCGCTGGTGACCACAGTGTGGTTCGCGAGCTTGGTGTTCGGCTCGATTCAGACGGCGTTCGACCGCATCTTCCAGACGTTCCATCCGCCGTTGTGGGGGCTGATGAAGCCGCGCCTGGTCGCCCTTGCCGCCGCCGTTCTGTTGATGGTGAGCTTCGTGTTCAACATCCTGATGACCGTGGTGCGGAGCATCGAGGCACCGCTAGCGGCACGGGTGATCGATTTCGTCGAGAGCTCGACCTTCCTGAATTTCGCCAGCTCGTTCGTGCTCGACATCCTGGTATTCATGCTCATTCTCTACACTTTGCCGCCACGGCGGCTTCACGACTGGCGCATGGTCATTCCTGCCGCCTTGGTCGGTGCCATCGGGTGGCGTGTCGCGCGCTCCGGCTTCGGCATCTACCTGAGCTATGCGACCACGAGCTTGACCTTCACCGGTTCGGCCGGCGCCGCCGTCATCTTCATGCTCTGGATCTACTACGCGGCGCTCGTTCTGCTTTACAGCGCCGAGCTGCTCGTGGCGCTCGACCAGGCCCGCCAGGATAGCCAGTCGAGCTAGGCCTCGATCTGCAAGCGGATGTAGTCACCAGGCTAGCGATCGAATTCCAGGACCGCTGCTTTCCACGCCCGCGGGTCGGAGGCGACACCGTGGGCCGGGCTAACCACCTCGAGGCGACGTGGTACGAAGTGCACCAGCACGTAGTCGTCGCCGTGGTTGCCATCCTCGTAAAAATCGTTCCACTCGGTCTTCCAGTGGCGCGCCTTTTCGGCCTCGTCGGCAACGAATACCGCCGACCCGATCAGCGTTACATACGCGCCGCCAGCCGCGTCGATGTAGTAGAGGGTGGCGCGTGGATCATCGGCAAGCTCGCGCACCTTCCGAGTCGACGCGTTGGTCGCCATCCACACGGTAAAGTCATCCTCGGCCGGGAACGGATCCATGGCTCGTGCCTGCGGCATGCCGTCGGCGTCGAGCGTGATCAACGCGCAATATCGCGCCACTCCGATCACCGCGCGCGCTGCCTCGGCGATGCGGCCGGGGTCCGTGTCCGCTTGCTGCATGCTGCTCCCCATCGCCAT
>DASCOT010000069.1:0-41106 GCA_036012155.1 Acidobacteriota bacterium | reverse complement strand
CGCGCCTGCTCCACTTCGGCCTCCCGGAGCTTGCGTACGATCTGCTCGGCGCTGTGCCTCTTACTCGGCATTCTGACCTCCCTTCTTCGACCCAGATCGTGAGATTACATCTGGATCCGTTTTTGGGGGTCAGGTCAGTTCTGGTCAACGACGGGAGCAAGGATCGCACCCACGAGGCATGCCGCTTGCTGTGTGAGCGATTCCCGGGAGTTGTCCAGTATCTACGCCTTGCCAAGAATTTCGGCGAGCACAGCGCCGTCAAGGTCGTCTCCCTGCGAGTACGGACAGTCAGGCCCGGGCTTCCGCTGCCGCTCGGGCCCCGGCCAGCGGACACGATGAGCCGAGGCTTCGACGTCACCGTCCTTCAGCGCACCGTATCCTTCCCGCCATGATCGTTGGCGGCCGCTAGCTGTCGACGCGGCGGGCGAGCGCCACGACGCTGACGCCGAAGGGAAGCCGGAAGCGAGCGGCCAGTGGCACTTCGACTCTGTAGAGTGCGCCGAGCAAGGCATTGGCAAGCGAAGACGCTTCCTTCAGCTGCGATTGGCCTTCCTCGGGCGTTTCCCGGCCGAGCGCTGAATCTAGCCAGCGGCCCCCGATCCGCATCGCCGCCACGGCTGGAAACACGGTCATGTGGAAGTACGACGCATGCACCGGACTCAATCCCGCCGCGGCCAACTCGCTGAGCAATCCGGCGCGGCTGAAACGGCGCGCTCCATGGTGAGAGGCGTCGTGCCGGCCGTAGAGCGCCGGGCAGGCGGAGTCGGTGATCAGGAGATGCCCGCCGGGTCGAAGGACGCGGGCGACTTCCGCCAGCGCGCGATCGACCCGAGCTACGTTGCGGTGATACAGCAAGTCGAAACAGCCGACCAAGTCGAATCTGGCATCGGCGAACGGCAGCCGCTGGGCATCGCCGTTCACCGGCATACCGTGGCGCAAGAACTTCAACGCTGGCGTGAAATGGTCCAGCCCGACGACCGGCCCGTAGTGTTCGAGCACGGGCATCATCGCTCCGGTGCCGCAGCCGATCTCGAGGGATCGAGCGGGTTTCCGAACACTCGCATGGCGGGCAAGCATGGTGGTCGCAAGGCGTCGTTTGGCGACGAACCACCAGTGGTGATTCTGTAAGCGCGCCATCTTGGCGTACTCGCCGATCTTCATTTCAGGTCCTTCGACCGGCCGAGGCTCGACGTGCTTCGCTGCCGGTGATACGCAGTCCGACCAGCCGCACCACGGTGCCCAAGTAGCGCCAGCCGCGCGTGACGAAGTGCCTCAAGCTGGGGGCAGTCTTGGACTCCCCGGCCACGCGCGAGGCCATCTCGTAGGGCAGCTCACGCACCCGATAGCCACGCAAGGCAGCTCTGCCGAGCAGTTCGATGCAGTACTCGCCGTAGTTCCCGACGAAGCCGAGGTCGAGAATGCGTTCGCGCTCGCCCATTACGTAGCCGGTCGTGTAATCGGTCACGGCCGGGTGAATGCAGATTTGCGCGAGCTTGTTGATTGCCCGGCTGTAGAGTCGCTCGAAGCGCGAGGCACGGATATCGGCCGCGCCGTGCACGTAGCGTGAGAGCGCCGTGATGTCTGCCTCACCAGCCTGTAGCGGCGCGAGCAAGTCGATGACCATCTCAGGTGGGTGCGAGAGATCACAGTCCATCCAAACGACGAATTCTCCGCTGGCGCGCTCCACTCCCTCGCGGATCGAGTCGGTAAGTCCCTGCGGCGGCTGGCGCTCGATGACCTTGAGAGCTGGGTACCGGGCGCCAAGCTCGCGCGCTACGGCAGCGGTGCCATCGGGGGAGCGATCGTCCATCACCAGCAGCTCGTGCGGTATTTTCTGGAGCGCCGCCGAGAGCCGCTCGATCAGCGGGGCGATGTTGTCGCGTTCGTTGAACGTTGGCAGAACAACGCTCAGGATCGGGGTAGCTGCGTTCATCGAGTCAGGACAGGACCGCACGCACGGCGGCACACACCTGGTCGATTTGCGATTCGGTGATGGTTAAGCCCGAAGGCAGGTACAGGCCCCGGCGAGCGATGCGCTCGGTCACGGGGTAGCTCTCGTCAACGTACCAGCCACGCTCGCGGAGCACGGGTTGTTCGTGCATGCCGAGGAAGAAGGGTCGCGTCTGCACGCCCATCTCGGCGAGCCGCCGGGTGAACTCCTCGGCGTCGTAATCGTGGTCGTCACCGAGCACGACCCCATACATCCAGTAGACCTGGCGGGCCCATGGGCGCTCCACTGGCAGCTGCAGTGCTTCGATGCCAGCCAACCGTTCGTTGTATGCGTGTCCCATCCGCCGTTTGGTGGTCACGATCTCGTCGATGCGTTCGACCTGGGCCAAACCGATGGCGGCCTGCAGGTTGGTGATGCGGTGGTTGTGTCCGAGCCTGGAGTGTCGGAAGCGTCGTGGCGGCTCGAACCACAGGTTGCGCTCGCTGCGCAGAAATTCCGCGGTTGCCGCATCATCGGTGACCACCATACCGCCCTCGCCGGTAGTCACGAGCTTGTTGGCGTAGAAGCTGAACGTTGCCAGGTCACCGAGTCCTCCACATCGTCGCCATTCACCTTCGCCCGTCGAATGCCCGGCCAGGTATTCGGCCCCGTGAACCTCGGCCGCGTCCTCGATGATCTTCAGGCCATGCCGCGCTGCCAGTTCCCAGAGCGGATCCATGTCCACCGGGTGGCCGTAAATATGCACGGGCATGATCGCCCGCGTCCGCGGTCCTACACGTGCTGCGACCTGGTCGGTGTCCATGCACCAGGTCTCAGGATCGCAATCCACCAGCACCGGAACGCCTTGGCTGTAAACCACAGCCTGCGCGCAAGAGATGATCGTGAAGCTCGGGAGGATGACCTCGTCACCCGGCTCGAGATCGAGGCTGGCCACAGCGGCCTCGAGCGCCGTCGTGCCGTTGCTCACCGCGACGCCATACTTGACGCCGCAGTAGTCGGCCCAGACGTGCTCGAAGCGATCCAGGTACTCACCTGCCGAAGAGATCCAGCCGGTGCGGATGCAGTCGGTCAGGTACTCCAGCTCCTGCTCGCCCATGAGCGGCTCGTTTACCGGGATCATCGCCGGGTGTCTTCCCCTCTGGACTCGGAGGTCCGGTTAGCCGCATGGTGAGCCATCACGCTTCGACCACGACCCACTAGAAGTGTTCTTTCTCGTCGAGTCCGGGGTACGGGCCCTGCTTGATCTCGAGCAGAACCGTGTCTTCCAACATCCGGAAGCCGTGCCCGCCACTGACCATAAGCATGATGTCACCGGGACCCAGCTCGCGGGTCGCTATCAACTGATGATCGTCGTCGTAGATGTCCACCTCGCATCGACCTGACTTTACGATCACAACTTCGGAGGTGCCCACGAGATGGCGCTCGAGAGGTTTGTGGACGTGGCGGGCGATCTCGCCGCCAGCGGAGTAGACCACGAAGCCGACTTGCTGTTTGAACTCCGGCGGCGTCAAGAACGTGGTTTCGGTGGGGCTCAGGCGCGCACTGATCACGTAGGCCAGAGGGGTGTCGCCGCTCCGAATAATGTCGACATTGTTCATGGAGGCGAAGAACCCGCTCGCGATGGCCGGAGGGTCAGTGTCGCATCGGAGTCTAGCAGGCCCGCTGGCGAAAGCATGGAGAACCGCACCATGACCACAGAGGACTCATTCCGGACTTCCGGATTGGGGTCGCCTACTGCTCGCTTTCGTCCTGGCCAGCTTCGTCGGGGACTGCATTCTTAATGGGCACACCGTGGATCTGATAGCGTGCCACGAGCCACGGGGCGGAACTGAGGGGCGGCGCACTCTCAAGGCAGGAGGCACGTTTCAATGCGAACCGAAACTCGAGCCCTCGTCACTCTCGCAGCCTGCCGCCGAGGCGGCCTTCTGCCGCGCAAGATCGCGGCCTCCGCCTTGCTCTTGGCCCTCGCCTTGAATAGCGGCTGCACAATGACCAAACGCTTTGACGCATTCGGTCCAGAGGGCGAAGCCATAGCGGTGGAATTCAAATCGGGGCTCGGTGCAACCGGAGGCGACGTTACGGTCACTTTCGCGGACGGACGCAGCCTGGCTGGTCGCTGGACGCAAACCAAGGGCCGGGCGAACCTGACCTCAATCTTTATCAGTACGCCTAACGGCCCTGTGACCGCGTAGCCCTGGCGGGTATGGATGACCCGGCAGGCGTGGCGGTCTTGTCCGGCCCTGGAACGCGAGTGATTTGCACGTTCGAGGGAACCTACGAGAGCGGATTCGGTACTTGTCTCGATTCGGATGGAATCCGTTATTTCGGCGTATGGTAGATGGTCGCCTTCGCCGTGCTCGATCCTGGATTCACTAATGGCGTCGCCGCCATTGATGGGCTGCGAAATCAATCCGCCAGGTGACTCTATGGTGACTCGGGTCTAGTCGGTCCATCGATCCCGGAAACAACGAACCCCGTAAACTACTGAGCCAGCGGGGCTTGTGAGAGAGCCGACGCGGGGAGTCGAACCCTGAACCTACTGATTACGAAGGCGATCCGAGCAAGACCTGATTGCTGGCTGATTGCTGCAGGTGCTGGCTCATCGCCGGTGAGGTCTCCGGGCCGTTCAGTGCGCGGCAGTGCTGCCTCAGGCCGAAGAAGCTGCTCGGCCCACCGGCGCGCTGCAGCCGCGGGGCGAACGGGCGTCCGTTGCCTCGCCTTACCGCTGATGCTTCGGCACCTGGACCGGCGTTGCACCGGCGTCGCGCATCATGCGGTCGAGGTCGGCGACCTCGGAGATGTACAACGACGTCAACTGCGCGAGTGTCTCCTCCAGCTCCGCGTGAAGCTCCTCGTAGTTGCGACGCTGCCCCGTGGTCGGGCGGTGATTCGAACGATCAACCTTCGAGTACAGGTACGCGATCTTGCTGTCGAAGCCGGGAGCGAAGCTCCCGAGGTCGTTGCTGCCCTCGGCCTGCGGTTGCCACAGCATCACCTCGAGCTCTTCGAAGCGCTCGCTGATCGGCCGTGCCGCCGCCTCGATCGCGGCCACCTCGATGCCAGCCCCCCGCATGCTCTCGAGACGATCGCCGATCTGATCGCGCACCGACCAGATGGTGCGGATGGCGTCGAATACTGCTTGCAGGTCGTCGCGAATGCGCAGCTCCATCTCGAGGCGCTCCTCGTGGTGGGCCTGCGGTGTGTCCAGGCGCGGGTCGGCGACGATTCGGAACGACACTTCCCGGCTCCAGTCGCCCATCGACAGACGCGCCCGATGCTCGCCGGGGGTCGAGCGTGGGCCGTGCGTGAGTCCGTAGATCACCATACCGTCGGGGCGGTCGGGCGGCGCGTAGCGGGTGTCCCACACGAAGCGATTCATGCCAGGGTCGGTGGTCAGCCGGATCTCGCCGCGAGACGCGAAGTCGATGTCCGCTGGGTTCGGGTCCGGGTCACGGTTGCTGTGGAAGGCGCGAGCGAGGTCGCCATCCGGGCCGAAGATCTCCAGCGTCAGCGCGCTCTCATCACCAGCAACGCCCTCCGCTGCAGCTGCCGCAGTCTCTGCGCCTCCGGCCGCCAGCGCGTAGAAGATCTGTACGCCGTCCGGCGGGTTCTCGCCGCTTCGCTCTTCCGGACCCGAGCCTCCACGAGTGAACGCCTGCACGGTGTCCCGGGGAGGGAAGAGGTAGGCGGGCGTCGATCCATCGGCGAGCGCCGCATGCACGTCGCGCGCACGGTACAACGGCGTCACGTCGTCGAGGATGTAGATGCCTCGCCCCTGCGTCGCGACCACGAGGTCGCCGCGATGCACGCGCATGTCGGTGACAGGGATCGGGGGCAGGTTCAGCTGCATCTTCTGCCAGTGACGGCCGTCGTCGAACGACACGTAGAGGCCGAACTCGGTTCCCGCGTACAACAGCCCGCGCACCACCGGGTCCTCGCGCACGATCCGCACAGGGGTGTCCGCAGGTATGCCGTTGGCGCCCGTGGTGAGTTGTGTCCAGGTGTCGCCGTAGTCGCTGGTGGCGAACACGTACGGTTGCCAGTCATCGAGCATGAAGGCCTTCACCGGCACGAAGATGCGCCCCGGACCGTGCGCCGACATCTCGATGTTGTTGACCGTGCCGCGAGCCGGGATTCCTGGTGGTGTGATGTCGCTCCAGTTCGCTCCCGCATCGCGAGAGACCCACACCTTGCCGTCGTCAGTGCCCACCCAGAGCAGCCCCTCTTCGTGGAGCGACTCCTCGAACGCGAAGATCGTGTTGTAGACCTCGGCGCCCCAGTTCTCCCCCGTGACCGGCACGCCGGAAAAGCCCTGCGTCTCGGGATCGTCGGTCGTCAGGTCGGGGCTGATCACCTCCCAGCTGTGACCGCCGTCTCGTGTCCGCACGACCCTCTGCGCGGCGTGGTAGACGATAGCCGGGTCGTGCGGCGACATCCGGATCGGGGCGTTCCAGTTGTAACGCAGGCGCAACTGTGAGGCTGGCATGCCGAACTCCGTCTGCGGATCGGCCATGACCGCCTGGCGATCGCCGGTCTCCAGATTCACGCGGCTGATCTCCCCCGCGTAGCACCCAGCGTAGATCTCCACCGGATGGTCAGGATCGAAACCGAAGTGGGCCGATTCGCAGCCGCCGACGTCTCGCCAGTACGCGTAGGGTGACAGTGCCCCCTCGAAGCGGCTCGGCAGGCGGATCGAGGAATTGTCCTGCTGCGACGCGTATACGTGGTAGGGAAACAGGTTGTCGACGGAGATGTTGTAGATCTCGGCGGTTGGCTGGTTCAGGAAGGACGTCCACGTATCCATCCGATCCAGCGTGACCTGCGCGCCGCCGTCGTTGGCGAGCACCAGGATGTCGGAGTCGTTCGGGTTGATCCACAGGTCGTGGTTGTCGGTGCCGAAGGTACCGCTTTGCACGGTCTCGAACGTGCGGCCACCGTCAGTGGACACGAAGGCGTCCACTGCCAGCGCGTAGACCCTGTGCTCGTCGGACGGATCGACGAAGATGTGGGTGTAGTACCAGGGGCGCTCGTATAGCCTGCGCCCGACGTTGGTCTCTTGCAGGCGCCAGCTCTCGCCTGCGTCGTCTGAGATGTAGAGCCCGGACACCTCCGGATCCGCCTCGATCAGCGCATACAGCTTGTCCGGGTTTGATGCCGACAGCGTCAGGCCGATCTTGCCCATCGCGGTGTCGGGGAGCCCGTCCGCAAGGCGTTTCCACGTGTCTCCGCCATCGATGCTCTTGTAGATGCCGTCGTCGTCTCCTCCGGAAATGATCGTCCACGGCTTGCGCTCGACGGTCCACGCCGTGGCGTACAGCACGCGCGGATTCGACATGTCGAGCTCCAGCTCGTTCGCACCCGTGTCGTTGTCGAAGTAGAGGATCTTCTCCCAGCTCTGGCCCCCGTCACGCGAGCGAAACACTCCGCGCGTCTCGCCGTGTCCGAACGGGTTGCCGATCACCGCCACGTACACGAGGTCGGGATCGTCCGGATGCACGCGGATGCGTCCGATCTGACCGGCGTCGCGCAGCCCGATGTGGGTCCATGTGCGGCCGGCATCCGTGGAGCGATACATCCCTTTGCCGATCGACACGTTGTTGCGGATCGTCTTCTGACCCGTACCCACGTATACGACGTTGGAGTCCGACGGTGCCACCGCGATTGCACCGATGTTGCTAACCTCGAAGTCGTCGTCGGAAATCACGTTCCAGGTCTCGCCGGCGTTGGTGCTCTTGAACAGCCCGCCCGAGGCGCCGAGGTAGAACGTGTGCGGTTCGCCGGGCACACCCGCTACGGCTCCGGATCGTCCACCGCGGTAGGGACCGAGAAAGCGGAGGCGCAGCGACCGATAGACGGCTGGATCGACGATCGTGTTCGGGTCGTCGATGGCCTGGGGCGCCGCCCCGGCGGTGGAGATCGAGCTGACGGCGGCGAGGACCAAGATCAGCGAGACCAAAGCTCTGGCCGAGGGCAGTGTCTGCAAGCTCATGACGGGTCTCCTGCATGGGGGTGGTGCGCTCGGTCGTCGCTGACCGGTCGAGGTCTGGCGGCCGAGTGAAAGGGAACCGTACGCTGCAAGCGCTTGGCGGAGCCATCATAGGTTCAGTAACTCCCAAGCCTCCTTGTATTCATCACTCGGATCTCGGAAGTTCCGCGGGATGCCGCCGAGCGATCTCCAGGGGTCTTGCTGCGGCGCTCGATGCTGAAAGTGCGCAGATCGTCAGCCTGAACCGCCCGTGACTATGCGATCGCCGCGGATTCCGATATCGGCGTGAACCGCGGGGTTGCCGGTCCCGTCGAGCACCCGCCCACCCCGGATCAGCACATCGAGAGTCTGGGCGGGCGGTTCATCCGACGCTGGTAAAGCCCCCGCGAAAGCGAGGATAAGCACCGCGACACACGCGGCCCGCGGCGCTCGCCCTGAATCGCCCATCAAGCTTCTCCGGCTCCGTTGTCGCTGCCGCGCTTGCACTCGGCGGACCAACGCTCGTGAAGCGAGAGCGGGAGCCGCCGTGCGAATGGCCGAATCGGCCCATCGGATCATCGTGATTCTGATTGCTATCTGATTGCTATACGAAAACGGCCCGCCAGGTGACGGTCGGTAAGTTATTGATGTTAAAGAGCCGGCGCGCGGATTCGAACCGCGGACCTGCTGATTACGAATCAGCTGCCCTTATCGAGGCCGCGAGGATGCTCGCGGCCGACCTGTCTAGGTGGCGCGGACTGTCCCCAAATTGTCCCTTTCTTGTCCCTGAGCCGAACAAATACCTCGTAATCCTCGTAATCGTCGTAACGACGCAAGCTGTTGATTCTACGAGGAATACTGCTAATCCGTTGATGACAAAGGAGGTGACAAAACAGCCTGGAAAGGATTAAGAGTCCGTTGCTCTGCCAGTTGAGCTAGCGGCCCAAGCAACCAGGCTCAGATTACCAAAATGAGCAAAAGAGATGCGCCCGGCAGGATTTGAACCTGCGACTTTCAGATCCGGAATCTGACGCTCTATCCGTGCTGAGCTACGGGCGCGCTTGGGGTGAGCGAGGGGACTTGAACCCCCAACCTCTCGGGCCACAGCCGAGTGCTCTGCCCGTTGAGCTACGCTCACCACCCAGTATCTCCCGGGCCGACTGCTGGTTAACCGACGACTCAGGATACTGAGCCCGTCATCGTATGCTCGGGGTCAGGACGGGTCAATCGAATCGTGCGCACGGCGTGATCGCGCGCGTCCGGGTCCACTCGGTGCGCACGCTATAATCGCGGCTGTTCGTATCCGTCACCGTGTTCGGCGCGCTCTGCGTTGACGCTGCACGCCTCATCTTGTCCATGCTACGGAACATGTCGCGCCCCTCTATCGTCCGGGTTGTGTTTGTCGCCTTGCTGGTGGCTGTCTCCGTGGCGCCACGGATGCCGGCGCCGGCCGGCGCTCAGGAAGGATCTGCGGCCGATGCCAGGCTGCGCCTGGCACTCGCAAGGCGGCGTCTGCTAAGCGGCGACGAGCAGACGGCGCAGCGTGAGGACCGCCGTATCGGCAGTCGCCGAGATGTCGGCGCGGCCGGGTTCCGCCGGTTGAGTCCCGAGCCCGGAGAGCTGCTGTCGGTCACCGAGAAGAGGTTCCGAGTCCTCGAGTTCAACGTCGAAGATCCTGCCGGTATCCAGGCGAAGAAGGTGAAGACTTCCTTCGTGGCGCGCGGAGTCGACTTCGATTCGAGCACCAGCTTGCTGGCGATCGCCGCGGTATCGCGAGTGCTGTTCCTCGATGTGTCGAAGACCCGGAACAATCTCACCGAGCTGGTCCGTCCGGGTGAAGAAGCGGACTCCTTCGGCTTTGCGAACGACGTCGTCTTCGATGGGCGTGGGGGACTGGTCATCGCGGATCAAGGTGGGGTGGCCGGAGGCCGGACGGTGGCTGATGGGCGCGTCTGGCGATATGACCTTCAAAGCGGTGAGTTCTCGCGGCTCGCGCCGCGCAAGGAGCTCTTCAATCCGAAGTTGCTGGCGCTCGATTTGTTCGGCAACGTGTACTTCGTCGACGGCGAGGCCGGTCCGTTGATCACGCCGCTATTCACGGATCGTTGGGACAGCCTTTGGCGCATTACAGGCAAGAAACTGACCAAGCCGAGGGTGGTGTGGAGCCGGGCAGGGATTCAGGCGACCGCATTCGATATCGATCGCGCCGGCCGCTACTGGTTCGCCAACTTGGCCGAGCTGGTGATCATCGCAGAGGGCCAGCTCAGGCTGCCGTGTCCGCTTCCGTTTCCATTCGAGTTCGTCACCGGATTGGCTGCCGGCAGAAACGGCACCGCGTTCGTTCTTGATGGTGCCGATGTCAAGGGGCCGGAACGTTGGTTGTATGGGATCGACACTGCCTGTACGGCGGTCAAGATACTGTCCGGCAAGAAACTGAGAGGCTCGCGCGGTCTGGCTGCCGTCGAGGAGCCCCGCGGCTAGCAGCAGATGGCACACGTCGTGCTGTTGTCTCCCTTCCACGGCGGTAGCCATGCCGATTGGGCCGAAGGGCTGGCGAAGCACAGCCAACACGACATCGAGCTGCTTACGCTTCCCGGACGCAATTGGAAGTGGCGTATGCGCGGCGCGGCGATTACGTTGGCGCGTCACGCCGCCGAGCTGCGGCCGGCTGAGGTGATTCTGGCCACCGACATGCTCGATGTGACGACGTTTCTGGCGTTGACTCGCTGGCAGAGCCCGGCGGTGCCGCTTGTCCTGTACATGCACGAGAATCAGCTCACCTACCCGCTGCCGGGGGACGGTCGCTGCCGAGGACCGCAGCGCCAGCCTGGGCCAGGGAACGAGCCGTTCGGCTTTATCAACCTGGTATCGATGCTCGCGGCCGACCAGGTGGTGTTCAACTCGGCGTTCCACCGCGATGAGCTGCTGGCCAGGCTTCCTCAGTTCCTCAGCGAGGCCCCGGATCAGCGCGAGCTCGATTCGGTCACGCAAGTGCGCGACCGCAGCGAGGTGTTGTACCCCGGTATTCAGGTCGACGATCTTGGCGCCGACTGCGGGGCCACCGGATGGGCAGAGGGTCGCGACGAGCCGCCGCTCGTTCTGTGGAACCATCGCTGGGAATACGACAAAGACCCCGCGACGTTCTTCACCGCGTTGCAAAGAGTTGCGGCGCAGGGAGTGGATTTCGGGGTGGCACTCTGCGGGGAATGC
Organism: Acidobacteriota bacterium; assembly: GCA_036012155.1. Lineage (GTDB taxonomy): Bacteria > Acidobacteriota > UBA890 > UBA890 > WLXD01 > DASCOT01. The sequence continues at coordinate 29,980 of DASCOT010000069.1, read as the reverse complement.
CCGGGCAACGTGCCAGGCGAGTTCGAATCGGGAATTCGCGCCCTGGCTGACCGGATAGTCCACGCGGGCTTCCTCCCACGCCCCGAGTACGCCGCCGTGCTTCGCCGGGCGACGGTGGTGGTGTCGACCGCGCGCCACGAGTTCTATGGCATCAGCGTGCTGGAGGCAGTTGCAGCCGGGGCGATTCCCCTCCTGCCGCGGCGACTCAGCTATCCGGAAGTTCTGCCGCGCCAGGCGCACTCCGCGTGTCTCTACGTCGGTACCGACGAGCTGGTCGATAAGCTCGCCAGCGTGCTACGCGATCCGGCGAGTTGGCGAGTCGCGACCGACGGCCTGGCGGCCGAGGTCAGGCGACGCCACGGCCGGGATCAGCTGGCGTCGTCATACGACGCCCTCCTCGAGCAAGCCGGTGCTCGCCTGAACTAGGCGGCATCTCGGCGTGTGGATCGGGTGTTACCGGCTGCCCCGCCGTAGGTCAATGCTGGACCGCGTCGGCCCCTATCGTTGCCGACTCGAAAGCGGGACCTGTAGAACCTGGCCAGGGTAGATTCGTGCCGACGTCAGCCCGTTCGTGGACTTGATGTGGTCGGTCGTCGTGCCGTGGCTCTGGGCGATTCTCCAAAGCGTGTCTCGACGGCTCACTTTGTAGGCCACGATGTCGGTGAATTCGCCGTTCGGGCGGGAGCTCCCCCGTTCGATGAGTTTCTTTACATAGTCGGCGTAAGGCCGCGGGAACAGGGCTACGTGGTAATGCGGCGGGTGCTTCTCGGCAGCGGCCTCGAGCACGCCGCGCTCCTCGAGTGACAGGAGGACGCTCTCGAGCCAGCTGCGGCATGAAGGCTTGTTGTGCCGTCGCAGGTCGATCGCCATGCCGGTCGGGTGCACCGAGCGCGGCGATGCGTTGCGCGGCTGGCTGGTTCTCGGCCGCGTCAAACTGGTGACAACCAGTTGCTCGCCGCAGGCGGCGCGGAACTGCGCCGCCAATCTCTCGGTGAAGAGCTTTACCTCCGGCCGGGCGTAGGGATAGGAAACGTCCTTGAGGAGATAGTCTCGATTCCCGCGTAGCTGCACGAGTCGGCCGGAATTCACGAATCGCGCGACCTGGTTCCCGTCTCGTAGGAAGGTGAAGTCGTGCGCGCTCGCCTGGCGGTTCTGGCGATCCATCGAGGCGCTGCTACCACGGAGGCTCTGCGCATCCGCGGCTCCTGCCGAGAGCGCTAGCCCGATGAAGATAATGAAAAGATACGAGACTGCCTTGTGCACCGTTAACTTCTGGCTGAGTGTTGAGAGCGATCTAAACATGTACAGAAAATCTCCACAAGCATAATAAGTTAGCATTAGTTACTTTCGCTTATCAAGACACAGATGAACATATTATCGGTCCCTGAAGTTATCTGGTGCCGAGGATCCGCCATACCCAAGTTGATCACTCGGACGCAGGCTGGCTCATGCCGCTATGATCTGGGCATGGCCGAACCGGAAGAACCCCGAAGTGGCCTGATAGGGCAAGAACGCGGCCAACAGCGGCCAGCAGCGCGCAGCGTCGCGCCAGCGGCCCAGTCGCTGGCCAGCGAGATCGTGGGTGCCGTGCGCGTCAGACACTCCGAGGCGGTGGAGTTTCTCCGAAGGCTCGTACTGACGGAGACGCCGACGCTCGAGCCGCAGACGCAGGCGGCGGCGCTCAAGCAGCTTGCTGATGGTTTCGCCAAGGCCGGTCTCCGCTGTCGCCGGCACTCCGGTCACACCAGCGGTGGCATGTTGCTGGCCACGTGGCCGCGTCGACGGCGTTCGTCAGTGCAGCTGTTGCTCGGGCATTGCGACACGGTATGGCCGCTCGGCACGTTGGAGACCATGCCGGTCCGAATCGAGGGATCGCGTATGCGCGGGCCGGGCGTCTACGACATGAAATGTGGCGTAACGCAGACGGTCTACGCGCTGCAGGTGCTGCGGGATCTGGACCTGGAGCCCGAGGTCAAGCCGGTCGTGCTGATCAATTCCGACGAGGAGGTCGGCAGCCACGACTCCGAAAAGTACATCCGGTGGCTGGCCCATGCCGCCGACCGGGCTTTCGTCATGGAGCCGTCGCTAACGCCGGCCGGATTGCTGAAGACGTCGCGCAAGGGTGTTCGGCAGTATCGCATCGAGGTAACCGGCCGCGCCGCGCACGCCGGCCTCAACCCCGAGGAAGGCGTGAGTGCGATCTTGGAAATGTCGCGCCTGGTGGAGGAGCTGTTTGCACTCAATGACGCGCGCCGTGGCATCAGCGTCAACGTCGGCCTCATTGGCGGTGGCACCCGCTCCAATGTCATCGCCTCGGAGTGCGTCGCCGATGTCGACGTGCGCGTTCCGACCCTCGATGACGCAGCGTCCGTCGATGCCGCGATCCGCAGCCTGACGGCGATGCACCCGGCGGCAACGGTGCAGGCGCGCCGAACGGAAGGTCGATTGCCCATGGAACAAAACGCCGGCGGCAAGATCCTCTGGGAGGCCGCGTACGGTCATGCCCGGAGCATGGGCCTCACGCTCGAGCACGGCCAAGCCGGCGGCGGATCGGACGGCAACATAACCAACCTCTATACTCCGACGCTCGACGGGCTCGGCGCCGTGGGCGACGGTGCGCACGCTACACACGAGTACGTTGACCTGGAGCAGATGGTCGAACGCACGGCGTTGCTGGCGTTGCTCTTGCTGGAGGCGCCGATCTCGTGACTCTTCGCATACCCGTCGTCCCCGCCGCGATGACTGTGCCCAAGATCGAGCCAACGATCGACATCGATGGCACCGTCCTCGACGAGGCTTTCGAAGACCGCGGCGCCGGGTTCATGATAGGTTCCCGCAGCCGGTGAGTTATTGGCACGCGTGACGGCCGTGTCGTAGGCCCCTGTGACTTTTATTCGGACTAGTCCTACCGCGCGAGGCGAAATGCGTTCATGAGCGTCCCCGAGGAGAGGTTCGTCGACGAGGCCGGGCACGACGATGCCCACGCTCACGACGAGCACCATGACGAGAGCTTCATCCGCAAATACGTCTTCTCGACTGACCACAAGGTCATCGGGATCCAGTATGGCCTGACCGCTCTGTGCTTCCTGTTGTTCGGCTTCTGCTTGATGATCCTGATGCGCTGGCAGCTGGCTAGCCCCGGCGCACCGATCCCGTTCATCGGCGGATTCCTCGGCCAGGCGAACGCACCGGGCGGCATCATGCTGCCGGAGTTCTACAACCAGCTCGGCGCCATGCACGGCACCATCATGGTGTTCCTGGCAGTGGTGCCGCTGATCGTCGGTGCGTTCGGCAACTACGTTGTGCCGTTGCAGATCGGCGCCCCCGACATGGCCTTTCCGAAGCTCAACATGGCGAGCTACTGGGTCTACTTCGTCGGTGGCGTGATCATGCTGGTGAGCTTCTTCCTGCCCGGCGGTGCCGCGAATTCGGGTTGGACCTCGTACGCGCCACTGTCGGTCATCGCCACGATGGGTCAGACGGCGTGGCTGTTGGGCATGGTGTGCTTGATCACCTCGTCGCTGCTCGGCTCGACGAACATCATCGTGACCATCTTCCAACTGCGCGCCCCGGGGATGACCTGGATGCGGCTGCCGTTCTTCATCTGGGCGCAGCTGGTGACCTCTTTCCTGCTCGTTCTGGCATTCCCGCCCCTCGAGGCGGCGGGAATACTGCAGTTGATGGATCGCGTCGCCGGCACCAGCTTCTTCATGCCGAGCGGTTTGTACGTGTCAGGGCAGGCGCTGGAGTACGCCGGCGGTGGCTCGGTGCTCCTTTGGCAGCACCTCTTCTGGTTCCTGGCGCACCCTGAGGTCTACGTGCTGATCCTGCCGGCGATGGGCATCATCGCCGAGATCCTCGCCAACAACACCCGCAAGCCGCTCTGGGGCTACAAGGCGCTGGTGTACTCGGCCGTGTTCCTTGGCTTCACGTCATTCATCGTGTGGGCACACCACATGTTCATGACCGGCATGGGCACGGTGATCAGCGCCTTCTTCCAGACCACAACAATGATCATCTCGATCCCGTCGGTGGTCATCTTGACGGCCCTGCTGATCTCGTTGTGGGGTGCCTCGATCCGCTTTAATACGCCGATGCTGTTCTCGCTGGCTTTCCTGCCCATGTTCGCCATCGGCGGGTTGACCGGGTTGCCGCTCGGTCTGGCGCCGACCGATATCCACCTGCACGATACCTACTACGTGATCGGGCACTTCCACTACGTCGTGGCTCCGGGAACAATCTTCGCCATCTTCGCCGGCATCTACTACTGGTTCCCCAAGATCACCGGTCGCATGATGAGCGAGACACTCGGTAAGCTGCACTTCTGGACATCGCTGGTACTCATCAACGGTGTCTTCGGCCCCATGTTCTTGCAGGGTCTGGCCGGGGTGTCGCGGCGCCTGTACGACGGCGGTGCCCAGTACTCGCATGCGCAGCCGGTGCTGCACTGGAACGCCTTCATGTCGTACTCTGCGTTCCTTCTCTTGGCAGCGCAGACTTTCTTTATCGTCAACTTTGTCTGGAGCATCTTCCGCGGTAGGCGGGCGACGTCGAACCCATGGGAGGCGACGACTATCGAGTGGACGGCCACGACTTCGCCGCCGCTCGGGCACGGTAATTTCGAGACCGTGCCGCGCGTCTACCGCGGTCCTTACGAGTACAGTGCGCCCGGTGCCGAAGACAGCTTCATCGCGCAAGACGCTGCGCCGCAGGAGGGATGAGCGATGGAGATCCCCTATACCGTCGAACCGCGGCCCGACACCGGCCTTTAAAACGCCAAGCTAGGAATCTGGCTGTTTCTGGCGTCGGAGGTCATGCTGTTCGGGGGCTTGTTCTCGGCGTACGTCCTGCTCAGGACGGGCGACCCGAACTGGTACCACGCCGACCTCAACGTCCCGATGGCGACGTTGAACACGATGTTCCTGATCACCTCATCGGTGACCGTCGTGCTGGCATGGGCGTCGCTTCGACTCAACGACTTCGCAAAGTTCAAGCTCTACGGAGTTGCTACGTTCCTCCTGGCCTCAGCGTTCATGGTAGTCAAGGCGTTCGAGTACAACGAGGAGTTCACCCACGGCCTCTACCCGGCCACCAACAACTTCATGGCGGTGTACTTCACCATGACAGGCCTGCACGGGCTGCATGTGCTTGGCGGCATGGTGGTCATCGCCTACTTGCTAGGCCCGGGTGCCAAGATGTGGAACACCGAGCCGGAGCGATTCACCAACCGCGCCGAGACGTTCGGGTTGTACTGGCACTTCGTCGATCTGGTGTGGATCTTCCTGTTCCCCGCCCTGTATCTGCTATAGGGAGCCACAATGAGCGCTCATAGCCCGGAAGAGATTCAGCAGGAAGTCCACAAGTACTTCATGGTCTTCGGTGCGTTGGCCGTGCTGACGGTGGTGACCGTGGCGGTCAGCTACCTCGATCTGTCGACCGGCCTGGCGATAACCCTGGCGCTGATCATCGCTACCGTTAAGGGCTCCTTGGTTGCCGGATACTTCATGCACTTGCTCGACGAGCAGAAGCTCATCTACAGCATCCTGCTGTTGACCCTGGTGTTCTTCATTGTGCTGATGGGCGTGCCGTCCGGCACCGCGGCCGACAACACCGGCGATGCGATCCACGGTGCGCCGCCCGCCGCCTCGGCAGAGCACTGAGATGTCGCTCAAGACGTTCCACGTGTTCTTCGTCTGCGCTTCGATCGTCCTCTGCTTCATGGTCGGCGCGTGGGCGTTGCAGCAGTATCGGCTCGCGGGAACTCCCGGCAATCTGTCGCTGGCGGTGGTGTTCTACGCCAGCGGCGTAGGCTTGGTGTTCTATGGCCTACGGTTTGTGCGCAAGATCCGGGAGTTGGGAATCTGATGAGCCGACGACTGGTAGGGATTCTGTTGCTGGCTGGCGCGGTGGTGCTCGTTCCCGCCGCTGCAGACGCTTGCCCGGTTTGCTACGGCGATATCGATGGTCCCGTGGCACGGGGTATCAACAACGGCATCCTGGCGATGCTGGCGGTGGTCGGCGTCGTTCAGGTCGGTTTCGTGACAATGTTCGTGGGAATGTGGCGCCGCGGCAAGACGACGCGCGAGCGCAGGGAGAGCCTTAAAGTGATCGATGGAGGCATGCGGTAGATGCTCTCGCTATTGCAACAATGGATGCCGGTAAACGGTGCGGCCCACGGACAGGCTCTGGACGAAATGTCGGCGCTGGTGCACTGGCTGATGGTGATCTTGTTCGTCGGCTGGGGAATCTACTTCGTCTACGTCCTGTTTCGCTTCCGCGCCGGGGCCAATCCGCGGGCCAGCTACAAAGGTGCTACCAGCCACGTTTCGCAGTACGTTGAGGTTGGCGTCGCCGTCGTCGAGGTGGTGATACTGATCTTCTTCGCCATACCGGCGTGGGCCAACTGGGTGACCCCGCCGGCCGACGGCGAGGCACTCGAGGTTCGCGTGGTCGCCGAGCAGTTCCTGTGGAGCGTTCACTACAGCGGTCCCGACGGGGTCTTCGGCCGGACGGGCCTCGAGCTCATCACGCCGACCAACGCCATCGGGCTCGACCGTTCGGATCCCTACGGGGTCGACGACGTGATCTCGACCAACCAGCTGCACCTGCCGGTGGATCGACCGGTCACGCTGCTGACGTCGTCGAAGGACGTGATCCACAGCTTCTCCCTGCAGCAGATGCGCGTGAAGCAGGACATCGTCCCCGGCATCATGATCCCGGTGCATTTCACTCCGATCATGGTGACGCCCGAGGAGTCGCAGTATCCTGCCTGCGCTGGCGACAAGACTTGCTGGGAGATCACCTGTGCACAGCTCTGTGGACTCGGCCATTTCCGCATGCGCGGCTTCTACACGATCCACGAGCAGGCCGATTTTGACGCCTGGATGGCCGAGCAAGTAGCCGCGGTCATGCCCGCTCCGGCCGCCGACGAAGCGGACGCTCCGGCTGACGCCGACGCCGACGCCGAGCAGGCGGAGTAGCACCCCGCCCCGTAAGACGGCCAGCACGCCGGCACCGATCATCGTCTCGGAGCCGTCGACAACCTCGCCTGTGGCTGGGTACGGTCCGGGTACCAGCGTTCTGGATCGGCCTGGCGCCGGTCATCCCGGGACGCCCCATCACAAGGAGGCCACCGATGCCGCGGTGTTTCGTTAGGCTGTCTGCCGGGCTGGGCATGATCCTGTCTGCGGCGCTGCTCTGCGGTGCTTGCACCGAGCATGCAGCGCTGCCGATCGCCGACGGTGACCTGGCGTTCACCCACGTTTCCATCCTGCCAATGGACGGTCGTTCGCAGCTTCTCGACCAGACCGTGGTCGTGGCCGGGGGGCGGATCGTCGAGATTGCGCCGACGACGGCGATGGTGGTGGCGCCGACGACCACGGTTATCGACGGCACCGGCAAGTACCTGATGCCGGGAGTGGCCGAAATGCACGGCCACTATCCACAGGACGCCGAAAGTCAGTTCACCCGCGACATCATGTTTCTGTACGTTGCCAATGGGGTCACCCTGGTTCGCGGCATGCAGGGCGGGCCGCAGCATTTGCCGTTGCGGGAATCGTTGGCGCGGGGTGATCTCATCGGTCCTCGGATTCTGGTGAGCGCCCCGATGCTACACGGGCAGAATGTCACCGATGCTGAGCAGGCGATCACTCTTGTGCGCAGCGCCTCGGAGACCGGGTTCGACCACCTCAAGGTGCACGAGGGTCTGAGTCCCGAGGTCTACGATGCGATTGCCGATACTGCCAACGAGATAGGAATCAGCTTCTCGGGGCACGTGACCAACCACGTGGGTCTCTATCACGCGCTCGCCAAGGGTCAGCTGACGATCGATCACCTCGACAATTACCTCGAGGCACTCGTCGACGATCAGCAAGCTGTGGCCGATCTGGGGCTCTTCGATCTCGGGCAACTGGCCAGCCGCATTAATGACACCAGGATCGCTGAGGCCGTGGCGGCGACCGTCGAGGCCGGCGCCGGCGTCGTGCCCACCATGGCGCTCTGGGAGGTGCTGTTCGGCGCTCGCAACGGCGAGGAGTGGTTGAAGATACGCCCGGAGATCGGCTACATGCCGCCCGATGTGGTCGCTGGCTGGGTGGAGGGAACCAACCAGCGAGTCGAACAGCTCGGCGAGGGTCGCGAGGCCGTCTCGAATATCCTGGCGTTGCGCCGCCGCGTCCTGAAGGCCCTCCACGACGCAGCCGTCCCGGTCCTGCTGGGCACCGACTCGCCACAGATATTCAGCGTGCCCGGTTTTTCGATCCACCATGAGATGGCGCTGATGGTGGAGTCCGGGTTGACCCCGTATGACGTGCTGTTCGCGGGAACGCAGGCGGTAGCCCAGTTCTATGGCGCCACCGACGACTACGGCTCCGTCGCTGTCGGTCGCCGCGCCGATCTGGTGTTGCTGAACACCGACCCGACGGCCGACGTGGGCAACTTCTCCGACCGTTTCGGCGTCGTGGTGAATGGCCGATGGATCGACGAGGAAGAGATCCAGACGGAGCTCGCGGCCATCGCGGCCCGGGTCGCCACGGACGCCGAATAGGGCGCCGCGAGGCGAGCGCGGTCGGACGGCTAGTCGATACCGAGCTCGAGCTCCGCGGCGACCTCGCGCAAACGACGGTCGGAGCTCCACAGGCGCGCGTCGCTGAGCAGCGCCGATGCCAACAGGTGAACATCGACCAACCCGAGCCCGAGCCCGGCCAGCTCGCGGTCCTCGATCATTCGATCGACCTCGTGCGTGTCTGCGACCACGGCGCCGGGCAAGGTTCGCAACAGCCGCAGAATCTCATCGCCTCGATCGAGCCTACGAGTGCCGAGCTCAGTGAGCACGAAGGGGTGAGTCAGCACTTTCTCGGCGCGCAGCAGATGCATCAGGTCGAGGTCTCCGAGGCGCAGGTGGCGCACCCAGATCGAGGTATCTGCCAGCACCATGCGGTCACTCGCCGCGCGGTCTTCGGGGCGGCACGAGCTCGATGGTCTTCTCGGTTCCCCCGAGCTTTGCCAGGCGCCGGGCGCTCTCGCGGGCGATCAGCGCCTCGAGGCCGGCGCGCACCAACGCGGTCTTCTCGCTGAGGCCGGTTAGCTGACCGGCCTGTTGCAACAAATCGTCATCGATGTTCAGGGTCGTTCGCATACATATTAGTATGTATGATTTATATGTAGCAGACAAGAAAGGCATATAGATATGCATATTCCGCGCGCAAACAGGACTGTTCATTGCCGCGGGCGCCCACCGAGCGGTGAGACCTAGCGACTCCTCACTTAGTCGGTGCGCAACGCCAACAACGGATCGATACGCGTTGCTCGCAGCGCCGGGACAAAGCTCGCCGCGGTCGCCGCGGCCCCCAGCACCAGGATCCCGATACCGTACGCGGCGGGATCGGTGGGGCTGACACCGTACAACACGTTGGCAGCTGCTCGTGACAACAGCAACCCGCCTACCAGGCCGATGCCGAGACCGATGAGCGAAAGCCGGATACCGCGCCACATGACTGCTCGAATCACGTCACCGGCCCGGGCTCCAACCGCCATGCGGATGCCGATCTCGCGGAACCCTTGTGCAACCGCAAAAGAGATCACGCCGTAGAGTCCGACGGCCGCCAGCAGCAACGCCAGGACGGCGAACGCCGCCACCACACCGGCAGCGAGCCGCGCTGGCAGGAACGCCAGCCCCAGGCTGCCGTGGCCGGTGTCGAGGTCGGAAACTGGCAGGGTGGGATCACGGAGCTGGATGGTCCGACGTACGGTCTCGAGCGCCGCGGCGGAGTCACCGGCTGTGCGGACGTGAACGAAGGTCAGCTCACCGCGATACTGCTGAGCCCGGGCACCGTAGTAGAAGGGCTTGGGATCCTCGCCAAGGCTGAAGTACTTGCCGGTCGGCACGACGCCGACCACCAGCCTGTCCTCGCCACCGCTGCGGATCTGTTTGCCGACGGCGTTGTCGTCCGGCCAAAAGCGATCGGCGAACGCCTGATTGACGATCGCGACACGCGCCGCATCGCGGTCGTCGTCCGCTGCGAAGGCGCGGCCGCGCACGATGGGTATGCCCATGGCGGCGAAGTAACCGTGGTCGACCTCGGTATAGTCGAGACCCGGCCAGTCCCGTCCTTCAGGAACCTCGTATCCCTCGGGCAGCACACTGGTTTGGTTGTTCATCAGCGACAGCGGTGTCGTGCCCGAGTAGCCCACCGCCTGGATGCCGGGCTGCGCCAACAGATCCGTACGCAGCGCATCAAAGAAGGCGTCGAGCTCGTCTACCGGGTAACCCTGCAGGGCTGGATCGATGCTCGCGTGGATCAGTCCATCGGGGTTGAAGCCGAGATCCACGCGCCGCACCTGCTGCAGGCTACGCAGAACCATCCCGGCGGCAATCAGCAGCACCAGGCACAATGCCACCTGTCCGACGACGAGCGCGTCACGCAAGCGCGCCGAGCGTCCCCCAGAGCCAGGTGCGCCGTCCTTCAGCGCCCCTACGAGATCCTGGCGAGTGGAGCTGATGGCCGGCGCCAACCCGAATACCACGCCGGTGACCGCGGTCACCACGAACGTGAACGTCAGCACGGCGACATCCATCCCGACATCGATTCGTAACGGCATCCCGGTCGGCGGCTGAAACGACTTGACCAGGCCGATGAGCGCGACGCCAAGAAGCACGCCAAGCGCTCCGCCGAGTAGAGACAGCAGGGTGCTCTCAGTGAGCAGCTGGCGGACCAGTCGTGCCTTGCCGGCTCCGAGCGCCAATCGAATAGCCACCTCGCGCGTCCGGGCGGTCGACCTCGCGATCAGCAGGCCGGCGACGTTGGCGCAGGTCAGCAGCAACACGAAGCCGACGACGGCCGACAGCAATGTCAGCATGGCGACGAAGCCACCGCGAACCGCGGGATGCAACGCCGCCTCGCTCTCCGGGAAGAAATCGATCGTGATGCCGGTATTGGTGTCCGGATAGAGCTCCTGCAGCTGCACGTACAGGGCGTCGAGCGCGGTCTTGGCTTGTTGCACCGTCACTCCGCGCCGCAATCGGCCGGTGGCCGATTGAATCCAATGGTTGCCGCGACGCTCCAGGTTGGAACCCGAGGGGGTCAGGCCAGGCTCCATGTTGAATGGGATCCAGAGCTCGGTGCGAATGGCGGTGTTGTTGCCGTCATAGTTGGCGGGCGCCACCCCGATCACGGTTATCTCCCGTCCGTTCAACAACATGCTGCGCCCGACAACCCCCGGATCGGCGCCGAAGGCGTCGCTCCAGAACCGATGGTTGAGGACGGCCACGGGGTGGGTTCCGGCGGTCTGGTCCTCCTCGGGTAGGAAGGTACGCCCCAGCGCCGGTGCTACGCCGAGAGCGTCGAAATGATTCCCGGTGACGTAGGTGCCGAAGATGCGGCGGCTCTGGCCGCCGGCGCTGAAGCTGAACATGACGACGGTATCGGCCAGGACCTCGTCGAATACCTCCGTGGTGGCGTCGCGCATGTCCAACAGGTCGGGGTACGACCAGGAGCCGAACTGCGCGCCGTTGCCGTCGTTGTAGTTGAGGTACATGCACACGAGGCTCTCAGGTTCCCGGATCGGGGCCGTCTGATGCAGGAACGCCCGTACGAAGCTGAAGGCGGCCGAGTTGGCGCCGATGCCGAGCGCCAGGCACGCTACCGCGGCCACCGTGAACCCGGGACTCTTGATCAGCTGTCGGACTCCGAACCTCAGATCTCGCGCCAAATCCCCCAAGATGACCTCCTGTCGTTCCGGTGCCGGGTCGACGAGAAACGCGCCGGTCTAGCTGATGAGACGACGCCTGTGCACATCCGGTTTCCTTTTGTGGCCGTGACCCGCGGCTGATAATCTCTCGCCCAACTTCCAGCGGACTCGCCTCCCATCGTGACAAACGCTCTCGAAACCGACTCCCAACGCCGTGCTCGCAAGCTTGCTAGCTTGCTCGAGATGGGATTCGAGTGCGTTGAAGGTCCGCTCACCACCGAGACCGAGATCGTTGACGCTGGCTGGCGCGTGTCACAGTCGGTTGCGGCGATGGGAACCGTTGTCTCGGTGTCTGCGATTCACGAGTCACGCGGGCTTGCGGAGGAAGCGATTGGCGGTGCGTTGGCCGAGATGGATCGTCTCATCGATATCCTCAATCGACACGAGCCGACCTCGGCGATGGGGGTGTTGAACGACCTCGGAGCCTTGCGATTCGCTCCCGATGAGCTGGTGTATCTGCTGCGCAGGGCACGGGGGCTGGAGCTGCTTAGCGCCGGAGTGTTCGACGTTGCGGTGGCGCCGGTCGTCGATCTGATGCGCCAGCAGCGCGAGTCTGGCTCCAAGGGCCTTCCGGAGGTCAGCGAGCTGGGCGATGCGCTGGCTCGTGTCAGGGCGGCCGGCGTGGACATCGATGGACGACGTGTGCGGTTTCGGGGCGAACGCACCACCGTGACCCTCGATGGAATGGCCAAGGGGTTCATCGTCGATCGGATGGCCCAGAAACTGGAAGCGCGCGGTGCGGATAATTACCTGATCAACGCTGGTGGCGACATCCGTGCTGCAGGAGGTCGTGACGGCCGGGCGCCCTGGGTCGTCGCTGTTCAGGATCCGAACAAGGAGGGTGACTACCCTGACGTCCTGGATCTGTGCGATGGCGCCGTTGCCACTTCAGGCAGCTACGAGATTTACTTCGATCGCGACCGCACGCTGCACCACATCGTCGACCCCGCGGGCGGGTCGCCGGCGCACACCAGCAGCGTGACCGTACGCGCGGCCACCGCAATGACGGCCGACTCGCTGGCAACAGCCGTGTTCGTGGCGGGGCCGGAGAGGGGAATACGGCTCGTAGGGTCGATCCCCGGAGCAGACTGCTTGATCGTTGCCCCCGACGGCTCAATGCTCAGATCTCCCGGGTGGACGAGCCGAGCCGAGGCCGCTACCTGTGCTGGCGACCGATGACCGCTACAGCATCACAGTACCGCAGCGGACAGAGGCTGGCCTTGGTCGCGCTGCGTATGCTGGTCGGTTGGCATCTGCTCTACGAAGGCATTGCAAAGCTGCAGAACTCCTACTGGACGGCGGCCGGATTCCTTTCTGAGGCCCAGGGGCCGTTCGCGGGGTGGTTCCTGTGGCTGGTGTCGGAACCGGGGCGTCTGCAGCTCGTCGATCTGCTGAACAAGTGGGGCTTGACGCTTATCGGATTGGCGCTGCTCGTTGGCGTGGGATCGCGCAGCGCGTCGCTGCTGGGCATGATCCTGCTGGGTCTCTACTACGTGGCCAATCCACCCTTGCCTGGGCTCGAGACGCCGATTCCTGCCGAGGGGTCGTACGTCATCGTCAACAAGACCCTGATCGAGATCGCGGCGCTGATGGTTATCAGGGCCTTTCCTACGGATGACGTTGTGGGCCTCGGCAGGCTGCTGAGGCGCGAGGGGGAGTCGGCATGAGCACGGACGGCGACCAGACGCCCCGGCACACGGATGGTGTGCCCAGCAAGACCAAGAGCCAGGACAACTCGATCGATCGGCGCGACCTCTTCAAGGGCCTGGCCTCGCTACCGGTGCTGGGCACTCTCGGCTGGGGGGCGTGGCGCAAGAAGGCTCTGGCCAACGAGCGCCGCAACCAGGTTTTGGCCGAGCTCGGCGTAACCGGCGACGCTCCGGCGATCATCGACCACGCACAGAGTCGTCCACCTGCCGATCGCATCAATGTCGGGATCATCGGCTTCGGTGGGGAGGGCGAAGCGCTGATGCGCGGTGCCGGCTTTGCCCACCCCGATGTTACGGATGGTTGGCGCCGCGACGCTGCTACGGATCCGCGCAACACACGGCTCGCGGAGTTCATGCAACAGGGCGACCTGAACGTGGCGTTTACGGGCGCATGCGACGTCTTCGACGTGCGCGCCGAGCGGGCCATCGCCGCTTCGGCCAACGAGACCCGTCCGGGGGGCGATTCGGGCTCCCGACCCGCCTTCCGATTCCGTCATTACGAGGAGCTCCTGAATTCCCCGGATGTCGACGCGGTGTTGATCGCTACGCCCGATCATTGGCACTCGCCGATGACCATTGCCGCTGCTGCCGCCGGCAAGCACGTTTATTGCGAGAAGGCGATGACGCGCGCCGAGGAGGAGGTCTTGCCGATGGTGGAGGCAGTCAAGGCCTCCGGCATCAAGTTCCAGCTCGGCCACCAGAACCGCCAGCTCGAGAGCCACGAGAAGGCACGAGAGATCATCGAGAAGGAGGTCCTCGGCAAAGTGACCCTGGTGGAGACGACCACCAACCGCAATGATCCATGGGGCGCGTGGGTCTGGGATATCCACCCCGACGGCAATCCGGACACCATCGATTGGGAGCAGTTCCAGGGCAACGCCGCCAACCAGGTACCGTTCAGCCTCGAGCGGTTCTTTCGCTGGCGCTGCTGGTACGACTACGGCACCGGGTTGGCGGGCGATCTGCTATCGCACGAGTACGATGCCCTCAACCAGATCATGAACCTCGGGATACCGAAGTCGGCAGTCGCCTCTGGAGGCATCTACTTCTTCAAAGACGGCCGTGACGTGCCCGACGTATTCCAGGTGGTCTACGAGTACCCGGACCGCGATCTAACCCTGGTGTACAGCGCCACGTTGGCCAGCGGTCGAGGTCGAGGCAAGGTGTTCATGGGCCACGACGCCGCGATGGAGGTCGGCAGCGGCGTGCGCGTGATCGCCGAGCCGCAATCGACGCGCTACGCCGAGCTGATCGAGCGCGAGGTGGTCGATGTCGACCGTCCGCTGCTGACGTACCGACCAGGCTTCAAGGGGCTCGACGCTGTTACGACTGCCACCGAAGAGTACTTTGCGAGCCGCGGGTTGCTCTTTACCTATCAAGGTGGCCGGCGTGTCAGTACGCACTGGTTGCATATCAAGGACTGGCTCGACACAGTGCGACACGGCGGCGAGCCTAGCTGCAACATCGATCGCGGCCTCGAGGAGGCGATCACCTGTCACATGGCCACGAAGTCTTACCAGCTGGGCCGTCGGGTTGAGTGGGATCCGGTCCAGCAGAAGATCGTCTAGCGCTCGCCGCGTCGAGGAGCGCGCACCGGCGCAACGCCGGCGCAGCCATCGCCTGAGGACACCATGCGCGACAGGTTCCAGCTCGGCCTTATGATGTTCCTGCAGTACGCCATCTGGGGCTCCTGGGCGCCGGTGCTCTCGGCGTATCTGCTCGGCGACCTGAGCTTCGGCGGCACGCAGGTCGGATTCATCTATTCGCTCTTACCGCTGGCGACGATCATCGCCCCGTTCGTTGGCGGACAAATCGCCGATCGGTACTTTGCCTCGGAGCATACGGTCGCCGCTCTACAGCTTTCCGGCGGCGCAGTGCTGCTGTACGCCGCCACGCTCACCGACTACCGATCGCTGGCGCTGGTGATGTTTGTCTACTGCCTGCTCTACGCGCCGACGCTGGCGCTGACCAACTCGATCGCGATGAGCAACCTAGAGGATTCCGAGGAAGGCTTCGGGAAGGTCCGCGTCTGGGGAACGGTCGGCTGGATCGCGGCCGGTTGGGCGCTGGCAGCCTGGCGCGCCAGCGCCGGCATTGGCACACCGGCGATGGGAGGCGACATGTTCGTGCTCGCCGGTGGCTTCTCCATCCTGATGGGGTTGCAGTCGTTTTTCCTGCCGCACACACCGCCACGTCGTGACAGCCGTAAGCCCTGGGCGTTTCTGGAGGCGTTGCGTATGCTCCGCGACCGCGATTTTGCGATCTTCATGACGATCTCGTTCGTCGTGGCCACCGAGCTGCAGTTCTACTACGTGCTGACGGCACCATACCTGCAGTCCGCGGCGATCGGCATCTCGCCGGCGCGGGTACCAGCCGTCATGACCATCGCACAGATCGCCGAGATCCTCGTGCTGGCGGTAATGCTGTCGTGGTTCCTCAAGCGCTACGGAATGCGCTCCACCTTGGCGCTGGGAGTCATCGCTTGGCCAATACGCTACGTGGTCTTCGCCATCGGCTCACCGTGGTGGCTGGTGGTCGCGTCGCTGACGCTGCACGGATTCTGTTTCGTGTTCTTCTTCGTGGCCGCGTTCATCTATGTCGACTCGGTGGCGCCGAAAGACATCCGCGCCTCGGCCCAGAGCCTTATCGCGATCGTTACGCTAGGCGTGGGCAGCTTCGTGGGCAGCATTTTCGCCGGCTACATACAGAGTCGACTGACCGTCGACGGCGTTACCGATTGGTTCACCGTGTTCCTGGTACCCTGCGCCATCACCGTGTTGTGCGCGTTGGCCTACTTGTTGTTCTTCAAGGACCAGCGCGTGGCTGAAGCGAGGGCCACCTGACACGCCATGAAGCGATTCTCATGACGCAGCGACGACTCGGCATCGGCATCATCGGTGGCGGCTTCGTCGGCTGCTTTCACATTCGTTCCTTCGTGGGTGTCCGCGACGCGGACGTCCTCGGGATAGTCAGCCGTAGCGGCGAGAGCGCTGCTGCCGCCGCCGCGTTGGCACGTGAGCTAGGCGTCGGCGAGGCGAAGGCCTTCGAGTCGATTACCGAGATGGTCGCTGACCCCGCCATCGACGCGGTGTGGATCTGCTCCCCGAATTTCACTCGTATCGAGGTCATGGAGGAGATTGTCGACGCCGTGCGGTCGGGCAAAGGTGAGCTCGTCGGCGTAGCGTGCGAGAAGCCGCTCGGGCGCAACGCCGCGGAGGCGGCGCGAATGGTAGAGCTGGCGCGCCAAGCCGAGTTGCTCGACGGCTATCTCGAGAACCAGCTGTTTACGCCGAGCGTGGTGCGCGGCAAGCACATCGCGTGGGCTCGGGGCGCCGCGCTTACCGGGCCGCCGTACCTGGCGCGCGCCGCGGAGGAGCACTCCGGTCCGCATATGCCGTGGTTCTGGTCCGGGGAGCTGCAGGGCGGCGGTGTGATGAACGACATGATGTGTCACTCGGTCGAGACGGCGCGCTTCCTGTTGACGCCGCCGGAGGCGCCGCGCGAAACGTTGACGCCCGTGCGGGTGACCGCCTATACGAACTGTCTGAAGTGGCAGCAACCGCACTACGCCGAGCAGCTTGCTCGCGCCAGCGGCGGGAAGAACGACTACCGGCAACAGCCGTCGGAAGACTTCGCTCGTTCGTTGGTTGAGTACCGCGACCCGGACGGCAATCCCCGCATCGTCGAGACGACGACCTCCTGGTGCTTCGTGGGTGCCGGGCTGCGGCTCACCATGGAGCTACTTGGTCCCGAGTACTCGATGTCGTTGAACTCGCTCGACATGGGCCCGAAGCTCTTCTTCTCGCGCCAGGTGGCCGGCGCGGCTGGCGAGGATCTGGTGGAGAAGCAGAACGCCGAGGTTGGCCAGATGCCCGTGGTGGCCGACGAGGAAAGCGAGTATGGCTACGTTGGTGAGAACCGACACATGGTGCGCTGCTTCCTCGAGGGTCGTAGACCGAGTGAAACGTTCGACGACGGGCTCAATGTCACCGAGCTGTTGATGACTGCATACAAGAGTGCCGAGCAGGGGAGAGCCATCGAGTTTCCGCCGCCCGACCTGGCTAGCTTCATTCCCGCCGTGGCCCGTGGAGAATGGAACCCCGAGAGCACCTAGGCCCCCCAGGCCCATGCAGCTGCTGGAGATCCCCTGATGACCCATGGTGTGAAACGACTGCCGCTACCCGCGATCGTGTTCAGCATCGGCGCCGCCGCAGCGCTCGGAATCGGCGCCGTGCGCTCGTTGGCTGCCGGCGGCGCCGAGAGCGCGGGCTTGTCCGCGATGGAGAGGCCGATGCCGGTGCCCGATGACGGATACGAAGACCTGATCCAGCAGCACGGCGATGGCCGCTTTCACAAGGGTGGTTGGAATCACTACGGGCCCGGGTATTTCGTTCTCGACCCGGAAACAGGAGTGCTCGAGTCGCACGGCGGGATGGGGTTGATGTGGTACAGCGCTCGCGAGTTCTCCGACTTCGCGCTCGAGCTCGAGTTCAAGACCAGCAAGCTGGAGTCGAACTCCGGAGTGTTTGTGCGCGTTCCGGGCTTCCCGACCAGCAACGACTACATCTTCCATTCGTTCGAGATCCAGATCTACGACGCCCCGGAGGAACGGATTCACCAGACGGGCGCCGTCTACGACGCGGAAGCGGCGACTCGCCTGGCGTCGCGACCCACGGGCGAGTGGAACCACATGCGCGTGACCTTCGTCGGCGATCACATCACCGTCGAGGTCAACGGCGAGACGGTGGTCGATTGGGATGCGGAGCCGCGCGGCAAGGTTGCCGACTTCGCGGCATCCGGCTTCGTGGGGTTGCAGAACCACGACCATGACAGCTCGGTCTGGTTTCGCAACATCCGAGCCAAGGATCTGACCGCCGCGCCGTGACGATGACCGGTGCTTAGACTCTAGCCGTCGCCGCTAGTCGGCGGATCCGCAGACCCTTCGTCATCGCGCCGCGATCGTTGGCGCTCCTGAAGCGCATGCCGGCGGTCGGGCTCCAGCAGAGCCTGTACTTCGAGTAGCGCGTTGCCGACCCGAGCCGACGAGCCACCACGCCGCCACTCGGCGCTCGCCCAGCGCTCGTCGCGTCGTCTCATCAGCCAGCCAACCCAGAGGAAGGCGGCCACTAGCACCAGGATCATGAGCGCGAGCTGTGCGAGCTCGCTCATCGTCTACGTTGCTCGGGGCAGGAGAAAGGTGCCCCGTGGTCCGAGCGCCGTGGGTCGCCCGACTCGCCGACCACCGTCAAGATATCTCGCTCGCGAGCTCTTCCCGAACGCGCTCCAGAAGGGCCTTGGTGGCGCGGATACCTTCGGGCTCCGACAGCCGCTGGCCTTCGTACTCGATGCCGATGTGGCCGCGATATTGGGCGTTGCCGACGATGCGGAGCAAGCGCTGGTAGTCGAGCCGGAGCTCGTTGCCGTCGGGCCCGAAATCGTATGACTTGGCGCTCACCGCGCGTGCCATGGGCATGAGCTCCTCGACGCCGAGGTAGAAGTCATACCAATCGCCGTCGGCGATCTGAAAGTTGCCGAAGTCGGGTAGCGTGCCGAGCCCCGGATGGGCGCCACGGCGGATCGTCTCGACCAGCCACTTACCGTTGCTCGATAGCCCACCATGGTTCTCGACCAGTACGTTCAGGCCGTGGTCAGAGGCAAACTCTGCCAGCCGCCGCAACCCATCGGCGGCCAGCCGACTCTGCTCTTCCCAGGTGCCCTCCGATGCCGCGTTCACCCGGATACTGTGACAGCCGAGAAAGGCGGCAGCCTCGATCCACTTGTGATGGTTCTCGATTGCCTGAGTGCGCGCCGTTGCCTCGGGGTCTCCGAGGCGGCCCTCGCGGTCACACATGATCAACAGGCTGCGAACACCCTCGCCGTCACAGCGTGCCTGCATCTCCCGCAGGTAGGCGGTGTCGCGTGCACGGTCGAAGAAGAACACATTGACGTACTCGACGGCGTCAATGCCGAAGATCGTGCGGGCTCCGCTGATGAAGTCGAGATGGTCGAGCTCACCCGCCAGCAAGGCCCGGTGCTGCGACCACTCCGCCAACGAGATGCTGAACCAGGAGCCGCGTTCCTGTCCCCGTGTAGCAACGGGCGGGAGCGCCGCGAGCGCCCCGAGTATCGCTGACTGACCCAGGAATCGACGGCGTGTCGTTGGCTTCACGATGGATCCTCTCCGCGTCGCTCAGTCGCCGAGGTGGCTGTCGAGCCGCAACCAATCGGACGGAACGCCCAGACGCCGTGCTTCCGCCCGCAGAGCACTTTCCAGCGCGCGCCAGGCCTGTAGCTCCCGACGGTTGGCCGTCCGGCGGGCCGAGCTGTCCCTTCTTCCCGCCCCGAGGCGGCCACCGATGCTTGCCTGACCGGCCTCCAGACTCGAGATCTCCTCGCGCAGCCAGGCCATCGTTTCCTGCCAGTAGGCGCGGTCGGTCGGATCGAGGTAGAAACTATCGGGTTGCGGCGTACGTGGGACGACCGGTGTTCGCCGTGCGTCAACGCGGGTCGCGGGTCGTCGGGCAGGCTCTTCGTCAGCGGGTCGAGCGTTGATCCTGCGGGGCACGGATCCCGGTGAGCGTCCGTCGTCGCGCCGGATCTGCCGCACGAAATCGGCCGACATCGTCACCTCGATACCGTGGACCCGAAAAACCACCGTACCGTCCTGGACGCGCGCATCCTCCACCTGCAAGACACGGCCGTTGGCGAGCCAGACCGTATCGGCAGCTGCCGATACGGCGACGCTGACAGCGGCCAGAGTGAGGACCAAGGTTCGCATGCTGGCAACCTTGCACCGGCGGATGCCGTTCCGTCTAGGCCAGCAAGCGCCAGACCTGTGCGACGAGGAAGGTCGTCGCGAATCCGATGGCGAGTGGCAGCATGGTTGCGACCGTTGTCCAGCGGGCGCTGCCGGTCTCTTTGTAGATGGTGTAGATCGTCGTCGAGCACGGGTTGTGAAGCAGCGAGAACAGCATCAGGTTGACTGCCGTCAACAGCGTCCAGCCGCCCCCATCGATCAACAGCTCGCCGACCGCCCGGCTTGAATCAAGCTCGAAGATGATTCCGGCGCCGCCGCCGACGTCGAACATGCCTCCGGTGAGCACGGTCAACATCAAGATGGTGGGAATGACGACCTCGTTGGCAGGGATCGCCAGCACGTAGGCGAGCAGGATCACGCCGTTGAGCCCGAAAACCAGGCCAAGCGGGTTGAGCCCGTCGATGAGGTGCTGGGCGATCGAAGTACCGCCGATGGTGACGTTCGCCGACAGCCAAATCGCCGCCCCTGCCGGGACTGCGAAGACGACGGCGCGCCAGAGAACGAAGATCGTCCGATCGATAAGCGACGTGTACAGAGTCGCCAAGATCCGCGGGCGGCGGTATGGCGGTAACTCGAGGCTGAATGTTGACGCTTCTCCCTCGAGGACGGTCCGCGATAGCACCAGCGACACCATGAACGTAACCAGGATCCCGAGGCCAGCCACGCCGACCACTGCCGCCGCCGATACGAATCCTGCCAGCGCCGGTGGTGCCAGTGTCCCGATGAAGATCGACGCGATGAGGATCTGCGTCGGCCAACGGCCGTTACACAGCGCGAAGTTGTTCGTGATGATGGCGATCAGCCGTTCGCGGGGGCTATCGATGATGCGGGTAGCGATGACGCCGGCGGCGTTGCACCCGAAGCCCATGCTCAAGGTCAGCGCCTGCTTGCCGTGGGCGCCGACGCGCTTGAAGAGGTTGTCGAGGTTGAAGGCGATCCTTGCGAGGTAGCCGAGATCTTCCAGCAGCGTGAATAACGGAAAGAAGATCGCCATCGGCGGCAACATGACGCTGATAACCCATGCGGTCGACATGTAGACACCGTCGAGCAGCAACCCGTCGAGCCACCATGGGACGCCGATCGTCGCGGCCAGTGTCTTCAGCGCTGGATGGACGGTCTCCAGCAGCAGTGAGGCGATCATAGCCGAGGGTACGTTGGCGCCGGCAATGGTTAGCCAGAACACCACTGTCAGCATGGCCAGCATCAACGGGAAGCCGAGCCAGCGACTAGTGACCAAGCGGTCGATCGACGTTCCGAGCTGCCACGGTAGCCGCTTGTTGATCGACACGGCCGCCGCGATCTCGGTCGCTTGGCCGTGCAGTGATCCCACCACGCGTGCGTAGAAGCCCGTAGACTCGCTGAGATAGTTGCCGATTCGGGCCAGCAGTCGCGCCCCTTTCTCGGCCCGTTCTATCTCAGGGCGCTGCAACGGAACGACCCTGGAGCCCGGTGACCCTGATGGTGTCTCTGAGGGCATCAACTGATCGAGATCACCCTGACGAACCGCCTCGATCATCGGACCGTCCTCGTCGAGCAATCGAAGGGCGACCCATCGCTTCGCCGGTATGCCCGGATACTCTGCCTCGATGTCGGCGGCAGCGTTCGACAGCAGCCGGTCGAGTTGGCGGTCGGCGCGCGTGAAACGGTACGGCTGCGTGGCCGACCGGTCGCGGGCAACGGCCTCGATCGCGTCGATGAGCTCCGCGACACCACGCCCGAATCGCGCCGCAGTAGCGATCACCGGCACACCCAGTCGTTCCGCCAGCGCTTTGGTGTCGATCTCTATCCCATGCCGTGCCGCCTCGTCGATGAGGTTGAGGCACACGACGACGCGATCGGTAACCTCGAGCACCTGCAGCACGAAGCTGAGGTTGCGCTCCAGTTGCGTCGCGTCGATTACCACGACCGTCACGTCGGCGGCTCCGTAGACGATCGAGTCGTGCGCCACCTGTTCCTCGGCCTGGGGGGTGATCAACGTGTAGCTGCCAGGCAGGTCAACGAGCTTGTATGTGGCGTCGGCGTGTCGGTAGCTGCCCTCGGCGCGGGCCACCGTCTTGCCTGGCCAGTTGCCGGTATGTTGTCGCAGCCCCGTGAGGGCGTTGAAGACGGTGCTCTTGCCCACGTTCGGGCATCCCGCCAATGCTACGAGGTAGTCATACTCCGCCTCGCGCAAGCCCCACAACTGCGGTCCCTGGCAGAGACGACAGGCTTTGCAGGCGGCGTCGGTGCGTTCAACGTCGAAATCGACCGGACGAGCACTGGTGTTGGGCTCAGGCATGGCGGTCGACCTCGATCATACGGGCCTGCTCGCGACGCAGCGCCACGGTCATCTGACGCACCTGGTACGCGACCGGGTCACCGAGCGGACTCTCCAGCGCTACCAACACCGGCGTGCCGGGATAGAACCCGAGCTCGATCAACCGTCGCCGCTCGAGCGCCGGTAGCTGCTTTGAAACGTCGCGGACGATGGCGCGTTCACCGGGCTCGAGGTCAGCGAGCGTAGGATTCGATTGCATGCGCCGGTCTCTTGGCGAGGGAGAAGCCGCGTGCGATAGCGGCTCGAATACCCATATTTTTAGCCTTGCCTAACTTTGACGCAAGCCCGGTTTCGGCCGCTGACTCACTTTGCATCCCGATCGCGCTCGGAGGTAACACCGGTCATGCCCGGGTACACTCATTGCATGCGTTTGCACTATGTCCGTCACATGCCTTCCGTGGGTCTCGGGAACATCCATCCTTGGGCGCTGCAGCGCGGCTGGCGGATAACCGAGACGCGCCCGTACGACGGGGAGTCCTTCCCCGATCTCACGGGCATCGATCTGCTCGTCGTTCTGGGTGGCCCGATGGGTGCCTGCGATGAACACGAGCACGCCTGGCTATTGGCGGAGCTCGACTTCGTGGAGCGCGCCATCGAGGCCGGCACGAATATTCTGGGCATTTGCCTCGGAGGTCAGATCGTGGCTCGGGTGCTGGGGGCCCGCGTGACGCGCCATCGCCATCCCGAGCTTGGCTGGCACACGATCGAGCCGACCGTCGAGGGCACGCACGATGGGCGCCTGGCCGCCTTCTTTACTCCCGATCTTCCCGTGATGCAGTGGCACTTCGACACCTTCGAGCTGCCCAGCGGCGCGGTCCATTTGGCCCGCAGTAGGGGCTGCGATAACCAGGCCTTCAGCTGGGGTGTCAACGTTCTCGGATTGCAATTCCACCCCGAGCTGACCCAGGAGGTCGTAGCCGATATCTTGAAGCGCTACGACCCGCTCCCCGACGGAGAATTCGTGACGCGCGCCGACGATATGCTCGATGCGACCCGTTTCGCGAACCTCGCGGCCGCCAACGGCAGCTTTCTGGACGGCATCGTCGAGCAGGGCCCCGCACGAGCCAACGTGACGTCAGCGTCCGCGCGGCTGTAGCGGCTACGGTCGTCGACGGTCACTTCTTCCGCCCGGAGCGCATGCTGCCTGTCCGTTTCCGGGACCCGGCGCCGGAAACTGGGTGTTGGCCGATGGCGCCGCCTGCGCGGCCGTCTACACTGGGTCGATGAGCGGTGCCGCAGCACCATCGAAATCGGACGTACATCTGGTCGACGGCACGTACGAGCTGTTCCGGCATTACTACGCCGTACCGAGAAGCCAGGATCGTGCTGGTCTGGAGATCGGGGCCGTTCGCGGCGTCCTGGCTTCCATGCTCGCGTTGTTGCGAAATGGAGCAACGCACATCGGCGTTGCGACGGATCATGTGATCGAGTCGTTTCGTAACGAGATGTGGCACGGCTACAAACGCGGCGACGGTATCGATCCTGATCTGCTGGCCCAATTCGAGCCGCTCGAACGGGCGTTGGAGACGATGGGTATCGTCGTCTGGCCAATGCGCGAGTACGAGGCGGACGACGCGCTTGCGTCGGCCGCGGCGGGACTTACATCCGACCAAGAGGTAGGCCGGGTTTTCATCTGCACTCCCGACAAGGACTTGGCCCAGTGCGTCGTCGATAACCGCGTCGTGCAGCTGGATCGTCGAGCGCGAACGGTGCGAGGAGTGGGCGGCGTGCTGGAGAAGTTCGGTGTGTTGCCGGCTTCAATTCCCGACTACTTGGCGCTGGTGGGCGACAGCGCCGACGGCTATCCGGGGGTGGTTGGTTGGGGTGCCAAATCAAGCTCGATGCTTCTACGTCACTACGGCTATCTGGAGGCGATTCCGCGTACCTCCGATGCCTGGCAGGTACAGGTCAGAGGAGCCAACAGGTTAGCCGTCGCGCTTACCGAGAGCTGGGACGATGCCCTCCTGTTCCGCGACCTGGCGACGTTGCGTACGGACGCAGTCGTTGCAACGGCTGAAGCGTTGCGATGGGAGGGTCCGACGGACGGATTCGTGGCGCTCGCCGACCATCTCGGGGCATCGCAGCTCGCGGAGCAGGCAGCGGCTCTGGCGGCGGCTCGCTGATTTGACCTGGGGCCCGGGCGGAGCCGATGAGGCTGCGTCAGCCGGACTCATGACTCCCCGGTCGAGACAACCCTTGCGGTGAGCCTACTCGACCGACCCGAAGCCAGTCCCGAATTCGTCTCGGGCGATCTCGCGGGCGCTTTGCACCCATTCCTCTAGCCGGATCCTGCCGGCCAGACGGGGCTCGCGCGCCTCGATCCACTCCACGTCGGTTTGGGTCCAACTGGCGATCTGCGCGTAGGTGAAGATGCCCGCCCCGTTGAGGAGATCTGCGGTCTTCGAGCCGGTCCCCTTGATCGCCGTCAAATCATCGCCGGTGGGGGGCTCAACACGCAGCAAGCTACGCATCTGTCGACCTTCGATCTCACGTTCATGAAGCTCGCGGAGGAGCCGTTCGCGCGTATCGTCGCTACGGATCATCTCGGTCTCGAGGGCCTCGATCCTTGCGTTGCGTCGTTCGATGCGGGCGTCGGCCACTCCCTCGTCGGCCTTGGCGCGCTCGATCTGGAGGAGGCTCTCGGCAAGCTCCGCTTCGCGGTCGCGGAGCACTCCAGCGATGCTGTCGAGCTCGAGCTGGCGCTCGCGTAATCGCCGCTCGTAGCTGGCCTCCAGGTCGGCCATGTCCGCTTGTACTGATTCCACCACTGCCTGGTTTCGAGCCTGCGTGCTCTCGGCAGCCTGGAGCTCCGAGACGCGCGAGCCGAGCTGTGCCTGGGCGTCCAAAGCGTGGGCGCGCTCCTGGTCGAGCATGGCGCGTAGGCCAGTTACTTCCTCTTCGAGTCGCTGCGCGGTTTCGTCCGCAGTTCGGATCTCCTCCAACTGCGCGTCGACCGTACGTCGGATGCGATCCATCTCCAGGTCGCGCTCTCGGAGCGACCGCTCAGCTCCTGCGGCGCGCTCCTCGATCTCTGCTTGAAGCGACTCGATGCGCTCGCGGTCGTTCTTCACTTGCTGGTCGCGCCTTGCCAGCATTTCGGTCTGCTGGGCAAGCCGCTGCTCGAAGCGCTCGATGGCCGCAGTGTTCTCGGCGAGGCTCGATTCGGCCTCTTCGGTTTGGCGCTGATTCTGTTCCGTTAGCTCGGCAACCAGGCGGTCGAGCTCGACGCGACGCTCGCCGTTGCGTGCCATCCGAGCTTCGAGTGCCTGCAGCGAATCGTTGAGCTCCTCTATGTGCAGGATATGGGCGCGTCCCTGCTCCTGGGTGTCGAGCAGGCGGCCGCCGACAGAGTCGGCTCGCGCCTGCATCTCCTTCAATTGGCTGTCGCGCCGCTCGATCTGCACGACGTAGTCGTTCTCGAGGGTCTTCGCCTCCTCGCGCGCCAAGCGCAGCGCCTCGGCGCGCTCCTGAAAATCCTCGGTGAGGGAGGTCAGGCTGGCGGCGAGTTCGTCGCGTTCGGCACCCAGGTTGTCGATCTGAGCGGTGGTTTGGCGTAGCTCCTCGCTGTCGCGGTCGAGCCGCTCCCCCGAGCGTTGGCGCTCGTCACGGAGCCGCTGAATCTCCTCGGTGCGCTCCTCCAGCTTCCGCCGAAGTTGCTGCACTTCGTCGTCCAGCTCGTGCACCTGCTGTCCGTAGCGCCGCTCGAGCTCGTCCAGCTCGCTCTGAAGACGGGAAACGCGCTCGCCGCCACCGCTGATCTGGTCCTCCACTGCCACCAGGCGGTGGGCTGCTGCGTCTCGCTCTTGTGTCAACTGCGCACAATCTTCCTGGCTCTGCACCAGAGCGTCGCGTAGCTCGGCGATCGGGGTCTCGACTTCGGCGGTCGGTGGGGGGCTGTCCTCGAGCTCCGAGATCCGGGCGTCACGCCATTGGAGCTCGTCGTTGTGGCGTGTCTGTAGATCGACGATGGCGGCACGCGCTTCCTCCAGCTCGGTAGCGACCGCTCGGATCCCGTCGTCGGTCGATAGGAGACCCAACGCCACCCCGTCGTCGCCGGTCGTCAGGGTCGGGCTGTTCGCCTGCACGGCTTCGAGCTGCTCGCGAAGCCTAGCGGCCTCATCGTCACGCGCCGCCAGAGTCTGTAGCGCTTCGCGTAGCTGTCCGCCCTGGTTGTTGAGTTGATCGCCCAACCTGTCGACATCACGCCGCAGCGCGTCGACAGAGGCGTCGTCGTCGCCGGTGCCCGGCGAGGAGTCGGCCACTCGTCGACGTAAGGCTTCGAGCTCCTGGGTGACCTCCTGGAGCCGACCGGCATGCACCTCGCGATCGCTCATGGTGATGTCGAGTGCGGTCTGTCGGTCGGCGAGTCGGTGCTCGAGCGCGCTGTTCTCGCCACGCAAAGCCTCGAGCTCCTCCTGTGTCGAATGCAGTCGGCTCTGGATTTCGGCCAGTGCTTCGTCGCGGCGGTGGAGCTCCTCCGCCGTGGCGTTGTCGAGCTCCCCACCGGCATCGTGCTCGAGCTCGCGGTGCTGGAGCTGCGCGCGCAATGCGTCGCGATCGGACTCCGTCTCGACGAGCTTGTTGTTGAGCTCGTCTCGCTCGCGCTGGACGCGGCGTAGCAACGGCGTTGGTGTGCTTGCCGCGGCGCGCTTTCCCGTGGCCGAGCCGATCAAGTAGCCAATCGCGGCTACTAGCAGGAGGCTGATGACAACCGTGAGAGCGGGAGAGAGCATCCAGTTGCTTCCATTTGCTGCTGCAAAGAGGGCCACATTGGGGAGACACGCTGGGCTAGGTGCTTGAGCATCACCAACGGATCCGCGGACGTCAACGTGTGGCCTTCAAGCCGGGCGCCGAGAGCGGCCACCACCAGACAGCGTAGCCGGGCAGTCGCCGTGGTGGCGCGCCAGCGGCACCGCACGGCGACGGATCCACTCCCGGCGAGTCTCCGGCCGACCGCTATCATCGCGTCTCGCCATGTCTCGTCTGGCACGGCGTCGCGAAGCGACACGAGCGCCGCCGCCTGTGCACGCCTGTGCACCGCTGAGCGCGCCGCGTCGGTGCGCATCGGTGTCGACCCTCGTGATTCATGCGGTGCGGGCCGGGGTGGCCAGTCGGGGCCTCGGGGGTGTTCTCAACGACAGGCTCCTGGTGGGCTCGCGTCACTAGTGGGCGCTGGCGCGCCGGGCTCGAGTCTCAGGCGTCGCTGATCAGCAGCTTGCGCCTGGCTCCGAGCAGCGGCATGGCGGCCAATCCCAGCAACAATGGCAGGTAGAAGCTGAAGAATCGCCACCCGGCGGTGAGGATACCGAGGATCCCCTCGGCCACGAAGCCGTCGACTACGGCGCCGAACGAGGCCTCGGCACCGAGGGCCGCACCCGGAGTGGGCACGAAGACCATCATCATGTATACGACCCACTGCAGCAGGAAGAACAACACCGGGTCGATCCCCGACCCGAGCCCGTAGAGAACGGCGGTCGCGACGGAGCAGCGTGCTCCCCAGAGGCCGGAGGTCAAGGCGATAGCGATGACAAACCGGGACTTGCCCCGTCTGCCTACCAGCTCGTAGGCAGACAGGAACTCGTCACGAAGGCGCGCCAGGGTAGTGCGCACGGTGCCCCGGCTCGCTGGTCGGTTCCTGGTGCGAAGTCGACGGAGCAGCAGAAGCGTTCCGACGACTGCGGCGAGGCCGATGATCCATGGCGCGGTGGCGACGGCTTTGTCGCCCAGCCGACCTAGTACTTCCTGCACCTCAGGCAACGCCCAGCGGGCGGTCGCGAGCGCCACAGCGGGAGCTACGCCTGCGAAGAACACGATGTCTACGAGGTTGTCCAGCATCAACATCGAAGCGGCGGTACCGGCTCGCACGCCGCTGTCGACAAGCAGCCCTACCTTGACCGGCGCGCCGCCGATCGCCTTCGGGCTGATCGAAGATCCGAGCTCGGTGCCGATACCGACTCGCAGCGCATCGCGGACAGTGATCGGCGTGCCGAAGAACCGCGCCCACATCCACGCCCGCATTGCGGTGAAAGCCCACGGGGCGATTCCCAGGAGCACGGCAACTCCCAGCCAACTCGGCGCCACCGCGCGAGCGGTCTCGGCCGCTCCGAGACGTATCGATTGCCAGGCCAGGGCGAGGTTGACGGCAGCGCCGACCAGGACGATGGCCACCCCCCATCTGGCGATCGTCGCGAACAGCCTGGATCGCGATGGAGTCGCCGTATTGCTCTCCGTGGGTGGGGTCGTGCCGGTGCCCAACATCGCCGGCAGCTACTTCCAGACGCTCGTATGTGGGCAAAAGCTCTGCCAGCCGCGCTCGTAGGCCAGCACCGACATCAACAGCTCGCCAGCACTATTCTCGGCCCACGCCGTCAAACCTGCGGCGTCGAAATGGATCAGCACGGTGGTTCCGTCAACGCTCATTCGTACCGGTGTCTCGGCGGCGGCGAGCGCGCCGAAGGGAAAGAACCAGGCGTCGCCACCGATCGCCAGCCCCAGTCCGAGCGTCGAGGTGTCGTGAGCACGGTTGCTCGGCGGTCGCTCCCCCGGCACGAACTCGGAGTATGTGTAGGGCCTTCCCGACACGCCGGGCATCACCATGACCCGCGTCTCGGGATGCTGCCGTCGCCAAAAACCCCAGGTCGCTTGCATCGCGGGCGTTGCCTGTAGCGGCGTGTCCTCCAGCTCGCCGGCAATTGCCTTCCCGGCAAGCTGTGACCAGACGCTGCCAGTCTCGCGATCGACCACGAGGAGGTTGTCGTCGACCAGACCCTCGGCAAAATCGAAGGTCAGATCGCGGCCGCCATGCCGGCGGGCGTACACGACGCCCGAGCCAGTGAGCGGTCACCAGGTCGGGGCCAGCGCGGTCGATCCGACAACGTCGTTGAGCACCTCGTAGGGGGCCAGATAGCGGATGGGGTAAGCCATCGGCTGGCCGTCGACGACCAAGCCGAGTACGAGCTCGTCGTCGGTGAGATTGGCTGCCGCCCCATCGATCGATGGCGGGTCGACCGGTGACGGATGCACACGCATGTCAATGAGCTCGGTCGGTCCGCCGGGGCGCGGCTGTACGTAGGCGCGTACTGTGCGCTGCTCGCTTTGACCCTGATCATCCGCCGGCTGCCGCGGTCCATCGATGGCCCGGGCGCTCGCCGCGGGCTCCGCGGCAGCAATCTCGATCTGCGGCGGCGGTGCGCTCGAGAGCGCCAGGACGACTACGCCAATGACAGATGCAAACATCGTGAGGTCGACCTCGCTTCGGGGTGTTGACGCTGCTCCCATGCTGCCCCATCGTTGGCTCGTCGGCTACTGCTTGCTGGCCGCTGGCGTGAGCGAGGAGCGTCGTGGGTTCCACATACAAGGCAGACGCGGTTGTGGTGGGCGGGGGCCTCG
>DASCOT010000068.1:0-5367 GCA_036012155.1 Acidobacteriota bacterium | reverse complement strand
GGTTACGGGTCTGACGGGGCTGGCCGATACAGCCCGGGTAGCCGGTACGAAGCTGATCGGAGTCACGATGGGCGGCGTGTTGGGCTCGCTTGTTGCACTTTGCCTCTGCGTCGCGGCGTTCGGAACGGTGAGCGCCTGGATGGCGACCTGTGCGCGGGTGCCGTTTGCCGCCGGGCTCGACGGCTATCTGCCGACCTCGTTCGCGAGTCTGCACCCAAAGTACGCCACCCCGCACGTTTCGGTGATCACGCTCGGTGTCGCCGCTGCAGGGTTGATCATTCTCGGCAGCCTGGGCGGCACCGCCCAGCAGATCTATCGCATTTTCGTCAGCCTCGAGATCGTCGTCTACTTCATTCCATACCTGTACATGTTCGCAGCGTTGCTCGTCATGCAGCGGCACCCTGTGGGGGAAGGCGTCCAGCGCGCCCCGTTCGCCCCGTACGGCGCCTATTTCGCTGGCGCTACGGGCTTCGTAGTGACCGCTGCGTCGCTGGTCTTCGCTCTTATCCCGGGCGAGAGCGTTGTCGACCCGACCTTCTTCTACGTCACCGTCTTCGGAATGCTGGCCGTGCTGACGATCGTCGGGGTGGGTCTGTATGCCAACGGTACGCTGCTACGTCGGCGTCTGGAGGCGGCGGGTCGGGATCCAGGGCAGTAGTCGCCTTGCCCAGCTACCGGAGGCTGCTCGATTGATGGACTCGCGCTACGAGATCAAAGATACGAGCCAGATTCTCACGCCCGCGTTGATTGTCTTTCGCGAGATTCTCGAAGAGAACCTCGACCGGATGATCCGGCTTGCCGGCTCACCCGACCGACTGCGACCGCACTGCAAGACGCACAAGATGCGCGAGGTGATCGCCTTGCAGCTGGCCAGGGGCATCGCCCGGCACAAGGCGTCGACGTTTGCCGAGGCCGAGATGCTCGCTCGCTGCGGCGTGAAGGACGTCTTCCTCTCGTACAGTCTGGTCGGCCCCAACATCGCCCGCGCGGTCATCTTCCGCGAGACGTTTCCCGATGTCACGTTTTCGGTCACTGCTGACCACGAACAGCCGATCGCCGCGCTGGGCGATGCCATGCAGCGCGCCGGCAAGTCGGTGGAGGTGCTGCTCGACATCGACTCCGGACAACGCCGTACCGGTGTGCCGGCTGTGGGCATGCGGGCACGGGAGCTCTATGGACGAATCGTCGAGACACCGGGCCTTGTAGCCGGAGGGCTGCATCTGTACGACGGACAGAACCATCAAAGGTCCCTGGCAAGCCGTCGATCAGCCGTGCTCGCGTGTTGGAAGCCGGTCGATGCGCTTCGCAACGAGCTGGTGAATCAGGGCTGGCCGGTGCCGCGAATCGTCGCCGGCGGAACAGCATCGTTTCCTGTCTACGCGTCGATTGATGACCCGCTGATCCAATGTAGCCCCGGGACCTGTGTATTCAGCGACATCGGCTACGGCGAGGGGTTCCCGGATCTCGAGTTCACCCCGGCCGCCGCGCTCTTGACGCGCGTCATCAGCCGAACAACGGCCTGTCGTATGACCCTCGACCTGGGATATAAGGCGGTCGCGTCTGACCCGCCGGCCGGCGACCGGCTCCGTTTCCCCGATCTACCCGACGCCAAAGAGGTGCTCCAGAACGAAGAACACCTCGTTCTGGAAACTGCATCTGCCGAGGAATTCGAGCCGGGCGACGAGCTGCTTGCCCTCCCGCAGCACATTTGCCCTACATCAGCGCTGCACAAACAGGCGACGGTCATTGCCGCGGGAGAGATTGTCGGCCACTGGAGCGTCGCTGCCCGCGATCGCCAACTAGAAATCTAGCGCTTTTGTGAGTAGCGGGGGGCAACGCGCGTCCCAGGACCGACGATCGATAGCACGCCGATCGCGCTGGCTAATGGCGCGACAACAGGGAGTTTAGGAGACGCCTCAGTGAAGCACGCAGCGAGAGCACGGCGATTGATGAGTTATGACGATGGCGGCTCTGGCGCTTCCGGCCCGCAGCTGATATCGAGATAGCGATGCTCGACACACCGAACTTTGGTGGTGACTCATGCGCAGCTTCCTAGCCTGTTGTTTGATCGTTCAGCTCGCTCTGATCTCGATCTTTGTTGCGAGTCCAAACCCCGCGGCCGCAGTCGCTGGGCAAGCGACCGACATCCGTAACGATCCACGCGTGATCGCGGCCCTCGAGTTGCTCCAAGTGTGGATTGATGCGCAGCTGGCTTATGAGCAGCTCCCGGGGATCTCGGTCGCCGTTGTCCATGATCAGGACCTACTCTGGAGCCGCGGCTTTGGCTACTCCGATGTCGAGGCCAGGGCGCCGGTATCGCCGCAGACTATCTTCAGCATCTGCTCGGTCTCGAAGCTGTTCACCAGCATCGCGGTGATGCAGCTTCGAGACGCCGGCATGCTGAATCTCGACGACCCGGTGGAGAAACACCTACCGTGGTTCGACATCGAGCAGACCTACGCTGATGTGCCGCCGGCCACCGTGCGCAGCTTGCTGACGCACACCTCCGGTCTGCCACGCGAGTCGCCCTTCCCATACTGGACCGACCCGACGTTTCCCTTCCCGACCCGTGAAGCGATGATGGAGCGTGTGGGTAGCCAGCACACGCTCTACCCCACGGATCGGTACTATCAATATTCGAATTTCGGCATGTCGCTCCTCGGGGAGATTGTCGGCGCAGCGTCCGGCATGCCCTATGACAGCTACATTCGGCAACGGATCCTCGAGCCTCTCGGCATGGCCGATACGACGACGGATATCCCCGTGCACTTGGCGGGGGGGCGACTCGCCACGGGTTATTCGCCGCTGGATCGCTCCGGGCAGCGCCACGAGCTGGCCTCGTTTCAGACACGTGCCATCGCGCCGGCGGCAGGCTATGCGTCGACGGTGGAGGATCTGGCGCGGTTTGTCTCCTGGCAGTTCAGCCTTCTCGGGAGCGCCTGGGGCGAGATCGCAACGAGTCGCGCAGCCTCGATCCTGCACCCCAACACCCTGCGCGAGATGCAACGGGTACATCGGGTCGACCCGGAATTGTCTGCCGGCGAAGGCTCACGCTGGGGGCTCGGGTTCGGTATCTACGCGGAAGATGACCAGCAATATGTAGGACACGGTGGTGCCTGCCCCGGTTACCGTACCTCTCTGAGGCTGCAGCCGGACACCAAGGTCGCCACCATCGCGATGATCAACGCGGAAGGTCTGAGGGCAAGCCCGTCGCGCATCACTCGACGGGCTCATCAGATCGTCGGCACCGCCATCGCGGAAGCCACCGAGTCTCCAGGGGAGGCGAGTATTCCCGACCCCGGCTTACGCCGCTACACGGGTCTCTACAGCACGGTGGCCTGGGGCGAGGCGGCGATCGTGATCCACGGGGGCCAGCTAGCCCATGTCTACCTACCGACGGCGGACCCCCTGGGGGGGCTCACCAAGCTCCAAAAGACCGGTGAGCACCGCTTTCGTCGGGTTCGTGATGATGGTGAGCTCGGAGAGGAGTGGCTCTTCGAGCTCGAGAACGACGCCGTCGTTCGTATGTGGGTGAACAGCCAGTACTCTACGAAAGTGCGCTGACGTTGGGTCCTCAGACTAGGTGAACGACGATGATCGACGAGACACACGCAACCACACATCGCACCCAGACCCAGCCGGCCTGGTGCGGTGGAGCTCGACGCGGGCTGGCGCCGCTGCTGATTGCGACAACGGCCGTTGTCGGCTGCGGCGGCACTTCGGTCGAGCCGCCGGGCGACGCCGCACACGAGGCCGGTCCCGGCAGCGCCGCCTCCATCGACACGCCCCACCGACTCATCTTCCAGTCGGAGCGCGGCGGCGGAATCGACGTCTGGGTGATGAACGCCGACGGCTCCAATGCGAGGAACTTGACGAACAACGGCGATTTCAACGACCGGCATCCGACGGCCTCTGCTGATGGTGAGCGCATCGCGTTCCGATCGGATCGTGACGGTAGCCCCGACGTTTTCGCGATGGATGCGGACGGGTCGAACCAGATCAACCTGACCTCCGACGCGGCAATGGACATCGACCCGTCGTTCTCGCCGGATGGCTTGCGGATCGCCTTCGACACGGATCGCGACGGCGACCTCGAGATCTACGTCGTGAACGCCGACGGGTCGAATCCCACCCGGCTGACCGACAACGAGGTCGTCGACAGCCATCCGTTCTGGTCGCCCGGTGGTGAAGACATCGCCTTCTACTCGGACCGCGACAACCCCGGCGACGAGGCGATGGATATCTACGTGATGGCAGCCGATGGATCGAACGTCCGGCGGCTGACCGACCATCCGGCTGACGACCGTTATCCGTCCTGGTCCCCCGACGGCAGCCGCATCACCTTCAGCTCCGATCGCGACGGTAACTCCGAGATCTACGTCATGAGCACGGACGGATCGAATCTCGCCCGGCTGACCGCCGACGATGCCGCCGATTACGCCCCGACCTGGTCGCCCGACGGCGAGTGGATCGTATTCGCTTCGCAGCGACACGGACCGAGCGAGATCTACGTGATCGGCGCCGATGGGACGAGCGAGACGCGCCTGACGAGCAACGACGCGGAGGACAGCAATCCACGCTGGCTACCGGTCGGTGCAACCGATCGCTAGCAGACCGTCGAGAAACTCCGGCAACGCCCTCCCCGGCAGCTACTCCTCTCGTCGGAAGCGGACAACTCCATCGATGATGGTTGCTTCGGCGCGCATCTCCATGAGCCGTTCGGGCGCGGTCAGCGGATCCTCTGTCAAGACCACCAGGTCTGCCAGTTTGCCCGTCTCGATCGAGCCCTTGATCTCATCCTCGAAGCCGGCCCGGGCGGCCCAGATCGTGTGCATGCGGATCGCATCCAACGGCGAGATCGCCTGTCCGGGTTCGATCGGCTCCCCATCGCGGTTGGTGCGAAGCACCTCTCGAGTGAGGCTGAAGAGCGGGTTGAGGGAGAAGGTCTGAGTGCCTGCCGAGTCGGCGTTGCCCGGTGGCCGAAAACCCATCTCCAGCAGCTTAGCGAAGGGATAGCGGATGCCAGGGGACGGTGCATCCGGTGGTCGTGGCCGGCTGCCCCACATGAAGGCCGCCGTTGGCACGGGAATCACCCCCAGCTCCCGGGCACGAGCCAGGGTCGCTTCACCAACCTCGTTCGCCATGTAGTTGCCAAGGTGCTCCATACGGTGGCGGTGGTCGTCGTCTGGACGAGCTTCGAGGGCCGCCTCGAAGGCGTCCAGAGCAAGGTCCTGGGCCTTGTCACCGATGGCGTGCAACCAGAGCTGCCATCCGGCACGGTGGGCCTCCACCACATCGCTGTTGAGCTGCGCGACGCTGCGAGTCAGCCCGAAGTTCTCGGCTCCCTCGCGCTCGCGACGATAGGTT
>DASCOT010000067.1:0-10139 GCA_036012155.1 Acidobacteriota bacterium | reverse complement strand
ATCCTTGCCGGTGTGTTTGCGGCGACGATCTCCACGGCGGATTCGCTGATCCTCGCCTGCTCGGCGGCCCTGACCCAGGACCTGCTACCGCACTGGGGCGCTTCGTACGCTAAAGCCAAGCTGGGAACGCTGCTCGTCACTGCCGGCGTCGTACTGTTCGTGTTCTCTGGTGGACAAAGCGTCTTCGACCTGGTCGTCTTCTCGTGGGCAGCGTTGGGCGGCACACTGGGCCCACTGCTGGCGCTTCGTGCCCTTGGACAACCGGTGAGCAGCAGGCTGGCGATCGCCATCATGGCGGCATCCCTTGCCGTAATGCTGCTGTGGCGTGCTCTCGGTGATCCCACCTCGATGTACGAGATCCTTCCGGGAATGCTGGCCGGCTTTCTAGTCTATGCAATCGGCCGCGGCCGCCTTTGATGTTCTCTTAGCTACGGCGATCGGTGGTCACCGGCTTGAGGGTCTCGAGCTCCCGAACGAGAGCCATCTTGCGGCTATCCAAGGCGTCGATCTCGCCCTCTCCGGCTTGCTGCATTGCCTCGATCTGCGCCTGCAGGCTGCGCAGCTCGCGACTCACCGCGCCCCGTCGGATTGCCTCGGCACAGCTGACCGCGTAGGCACGGCCCGGGTCGTCGCCGCCCTCGAGCACCAGCCTGGTGAGCAGCTGCGCAGCCCCGTCGACCTCGCAACCCGCTAGCAGATCCTCGACACGATCAGGCATGACGTCCGCGGCTGCCAGAGCGGCAAGCAACGCTTCAACCCTCGGATCGGTGATCCCGTCGCCGTATATCGGCTGGAGCTCCGACAGCCAATCGGGGTTAAGCAGCAGTGCACGCGTCAGATCGCGCTCGGCAACCGGAACCTCGGAAAGCTGCGCGGCGGCCGAGGGCGCCGCCACGGGCCGGTCGTCAGAGGGTCCCGCGGAGCGCCGTCGCGAACGCTGACGGAGCTCCGCAAAGCTACGCTCGACAAGATGTCGGGAGATCTCCAGCGCATCGCCGATGCGGCCCATCCACTCGGCGCGCTCGACGCGATCTTCGACCTCGAGCACGAAGCCGAGCAACGACGCCAGGGCCTGCGCCTTGCCCTGAGGACTTCGTAAATCGCCGCGCTCCGCTGCCCGGGCAACGAGGAAGCTGAGCGCCGGAAACGATTGCCGCAGCGCCTCGGACAAGCCGTCCGCGCCGTGATCGTTCAGGAAAGAGTCTGGGTCCTGCCCGCTCGGCAGCTGCACAACCGTCACCTGGAACCCCGCCGGGAGAAACACTCCCACTGTACGCTCGGCCGCTGCTCGTCCGGCGTTGTCACCGTCGAAGGCAATCACCGCCTTGCCCGTGTGGGACGACAGCAGCCGCGCGTGCTCCGCGGTGAATGCCGTACCCAGCGGGGCGACGACGTTGGTGAATCCCTGCTTCACGCAGGCCAGCAGGTCGAGCTGACCTTCGACCAGCATGACGAACCCGGTGTGGCGGATTCCATCTCGCGCCTCGCGCAGACCGTAGAGAGTCCGGCTCTTGTTGAAAACTGGCGTCTCGGGCGAGTTCAGGTATTTGGGCTCGCCGGCCCCTAGCACGCGACCACTGAAGGCGATAGGCCGGCCGCGGCTGTCTCGAATCGGAAACACCACTCGATCTCGAAGCAAGTCATACACACCGCTGCCGTCGGCACGCTTGCGCACCAGCCCGGCCAACTCCAACTCGGTGATCGTAAAGCCACGTTTCTCGAGGGCGGTCTGGAGTGTCCCCCACCCGCCGGGCGCGAAGCCGAGTCCGAACTGCGCAGCAACCGTTCCTTCGAAGCCCCGCTCCGTCAGGTAGGCACGTGCTGCTGTCCCTCGCTCGCTCTCGAGCTCGGCGACGTAGAACTCGCCGGCAGCACGCAAGGCTTGCAGTATCCGCTCGCGATCGACTTTCGGGCCTTGCCGGCGGGGGCCCCCACTCGACTCCGGAATCGCAACGCCGCCGAGCTCCGCCAGACTGCGCACCGCTTCGACGAAGTCGATGCCTTCGTGCTGTTGCACGAACTTGAACAGATCGCCGCCTTCACCGCAGCCGAAGCAGTGCCAGAGGCCTTCGTCGTTAACGGTGAACGACGGAGTCTTCTCCTGGTGGAA
Organism: Acidobacteriota bacterium; assembly: GCA_036012155.1. Lineage (GTDB taxonomy): Bacteria > Acidobacteriota > UBA890 > UBA890 > WLXD01 > DASCOT01. The sequence goes on along the minus strand of DASCOT010000067.1, from coordinate 8,029 downwards.
GGGGCACAATCCGACCCATCGTGTACCCCGCTTCTTGAGCTCCACAACCTCGCCGATGAGCCGCACCGGATCGGCTGAGCGCCTCACCTCGTCGATGAAGGACCGTGGCCAGGCCATCTTCAGTCCTCCAGCCTGACGATTGTTACCCCACCGCCGCCGCTTGTCGGGTCGGCGGTTGCGAAGCGGACCACGTCGGGACGTCCTCCGAGATATCGCTGGATCGCATCGCGTAGGCGAAGCTTGCCGAGGCCATGGATCAGGCGCACCTCGGGCAGGCCGGCCAACACCGCGTCATCGAGGTATCGCTCGACGGCGGCGAGTGCCTCCTCGACTCGCTTACCATGCAGATCGATCTCCCAGCCGACATCCGGCCGCCGGTGGGTCGCACTGGAGCTCGAGCGCCGGCGCTTCCCACCCTCGCGGTCTCGTGTGATCTGGTCACGCCTCACGACCAGCCGCTTGCCATCCACGCCAACTTCGACCGCCGCCGCATCGCCGGTGTCGGGATCCCACTCGTGGAGAACCGCGCCACCGAGGCCGAAAGGCGCGACCTGCACTGCTTCACCGCGCCGCAGCGCACCCAGATCGAGTTCTGACTCCCCAGCAGACGGAGTCGCGCTTCGCCGCCGGCCGCGCAGGCTATCGTGCACCGCGCTCCGCGCCTCGGAATGTAGCTGCCCGGCGGTCGCCGCCCAGCTCGCGCGGCGGTCGGCACGCACCAGCTCGGACCCGGCCTCCGTCCCGGACTCGAGCTCCGCCAACTTACTCTCCCCGCGCTCGCGCAACGCCTCGACGGCGTGCTTCACCGCCTCGTCGGCCTCACGTTCGAAGGCACGCTGCGCCTCGACACGTGCGCCATCGAGGCGCTCGAGGCGCTCCCGCTCCGCCTCCAGCAGCGTCCGCTGTCCAGCCAGCTCGTCGCGCTCCCGTTCAATCGTGCGGGTGTCCGACTCGAGATCGCGGATCACCGCGTCGAGCTGCACCGTATCTGACGTAAGCAATCCTTTGGCCCGCTCGATGAGCTCTGCATCAACTCCGTGGCGCGCCGCGATCTCCAGCGCGTTGCTTCGCCCGGGCCTGCCCAACCGGACACGATAGGTTGGTGCCAGCGTCTCGGCGTCGAACTCCATAGCTGCATTCAACACGTCGTCACGCCGGTGGGCGAATGACTTGAGCGCATCGTGGTGTGTTGATATCACGATCACGGCATCAGCCTGCAGAAAACGCTCGACCAAGGCAATGCCGAGAGCCGCACCCTCCGCCGGATCGGTGCCCGTGCCAAGCTCATCGAGCAACACCAGCGATCCAGCCGGGCAATCGCTCACGAAGTCGACGATGTGGCGTAGATGACCCGAGAACGTCGAGAGATTGGCCGCAACGCTCTGCTCATCGCCTATGTCTGCGTAGATGCGTGGAAAGAGCGCCAGGACGGCCTCAGCAGCAGGTACCGGCAGGCCGCACTGCGCCATTGCCGCAAGCAGGCCGACGGTCTTGAGCGCCACTGTCTTGCCGCCAGTGTTGGGCCCGGTGATGACCAGAGCGCCTATCGCGGCGGGCACCTCCAAATCCAACGGAACTGCGCTAGCGGAATCCAACAACGGGTGCCGTGCTCCACGCAACCGCAGGCCCTTGGTCGTCCATTGCGGTCGCACAGCGCCCTCCGCTTCGGCGTAGCGTGCGATTGCTTGTAGGCCATCGGCGGCGGCAACCGTAGCCTGTGCAACCATCAGCGCGTCGTGCGCTGCGCTGACATGACCGCTGGCTTCAGACAACAGACGGCGAATCTCCTCGCGCTCGGCGGCAACGATCTCGGCGACGCGATTCTGGTCGTCGAGCACATCGAGCGGCTCGACGAAGATCGTCTGGCCCGACGACGACGCGTCGTGCACTACGCCGGGCAGTCGATCGCGCTGACCGGCGCGCACCGGCACCACCATACGGCCGCCCCGCTCGGTCACCAGGGCATCCTGGAGCACGTCGCCGAGGCTCGGATCACGGGCCAACTTCTCGAGCCGACCGCGCAACCCATCGCGTAGTCGCTGCGCGCGCCGGCGGATCCGCTGCAACTCCGGCGAGGCATCATCGCGGACCTGCCCCTCCTCGTCGATCAGCCGATCGATATGGTCGCAGAGTGGGTGCAGAGAAGGCGCCCTCTCAACGAGCGCCGCTAGTGCCGGCCAACGCCCTGGATCCGCCAAATAGCGCTGGCGCAGATCGGTACAGACCCTCGCAGTGGCGGCAACACGGCGCAGGGCGGCGGGCTCGAGAACGACTCCAGCAACAGCTACGGCGGCGAGATCGGCATCGATCGACACGGCCGCAGCGCATGCCACGAAACCGTGGGCAGCGGCGAAGTCGCGCGCTTGCTCAACCTCGTCGTGCCGACGCTCCACTTCGTCAAGGTCTGCGGCCGGTGCCAGTGCGCGAATACGATCGGAACCAAGGCTCGATTGGCCGTTCCCGGCGATCTGCTCGAGCACCAAATCGAGCTCGAGGACTCGGCGCGACACCCCGGCGACTCCGCATATCGACGTCATGACGGCTCAAACCTCCGACCGCACGCCGCCCGGACCAAAGGCCAGCCAGGAGCCCGCCACGCCCGTGGCGGTGCCTCCGATCACCAGTGACAGGATCCACGCGACTCCCAGAAACCGCAGCGGCAATTCCGCGAGAAACCCGAGAGACTCCCTGTCCAGGTACGCCAGCCCGACGCTGTAGACAACGTACAAGACGACTACAGAGACGACGCCGGCAATGAGGCCCTGAAGGGCTCCCTCCGCCAGGAAGCGGCCGACGACGATCGACTCCGAAGCGCCCACCAGGCGCATCGTCTCGACCTCCCTTCGCCGGGTCACGACGAGAACTCTGATCACATTCGCCGTGGTTATCACCGCCGCCATCAGCACGGTGCCTCCCAGCAGCACGCCGACGAACCGCAGCGCCCATACCCCGATCTCGAGACGTCCGATGATCTGCAGGTCGTACTGCACTCCCTCTACCATCGGCAAGTCAGCGAGCTGCCCGGAAAGTTGTTCGAGCACGCGCTCGCTACGCATGGCGGGTGCGATGGTCACCGCGTACGACGCCGGCAACGGGTTGTCTTCCAGAAGCCCCAGGACTTCACCGAGCTCGGCGAAATCAGCACGAAACAGGTCGGCTGCTTCTTCTGAGCTGACATAGTGGAAATCTTCGACGGCGAGCGTACCCCGCAGCTCGGTCTCGATGCGCGCTCGATCTGCCTCGTCCGCTTCCGGAAGAATGAACACCTGCAGCTGACCGCGCTCGCGCCAACTGGTCAGCAAGTCGTTCAGGTTCTCCGACACCAGCACGAACGCGCCCAACACGGTCAGTGAAACGATCATCACCAACAGAGCCGGGGCCACCACATTGCGATGGAACCACAAGCTGCGTGCGGCCTCCTCGCAGCAGAGACCAAGGTAGTGGGCGAGGTTCACGTTCAGCTCGCCGCCGCGTGCCGGCGATCGAGGGAGCGCAACCGCCCCTGCTCGATGAGCAACGTCCGACGGCCAAGAGCAGCGATCATGTCGGGATCGTGGGTCGCCAACACGACCGTCGTGCCACGGCGGTTGATCGCCCGGAAGATACGCAGCATGTCGATGGCCGTATCGGGGTCCAAGTTGCCGGTCGGCTCATCGGCCAGGAGCAACACCGGCGCCGACATCAGTGCGCGCGACAACCCAACGCGCTGCTGCTCACCAGCCGACAGCTGCGCCGGATAAAGATCGGCCCGATGTTCGAGACCCGTAAGCTTCAGTAGCTCCGCCGCGCGCCGCCCGGCTTCGGCACGCGATAGGCCCAGCACGCGGCCCACGAAGGCAACGTTGTCTTGCGCGCTACGATCGTCGATCAGGCGCGCATCCTGGAACACCAGCCCGATGCGACGACGGAACGGCGGCACCTCGCGCCTCTTGAGGCTGGCAACGTTGCGTCCGTCGACGAGCAGCTGCCCGCTCGATGGCAGCTCTGCGCGGTACAACAGTCGCAGCAATGTCGTCTTGCCAGCACCGCTGGCCCCGGTAAGGAAGACGAACTCGCCGGGCCGAATCTGTACATTTACGTCGCGCAGCGCCGTGATGCTGCCGTAACGCTTCGTAACATGGAACGCGCGAATCATTCTTGCAGCTTCTCCTCGAGCAACTGTCGCACTAGCGCCGGATCGGCACGACCTTTGCTCTCGCGCATGACTTCACCAATGAGCACGCCCAGCACCTGGTGGCGCCCTTCCCGATACGCCTGCGCCTCGTCAGGCCGAGCGCTTACGACCCCGGCAATGATCGGCTCCAGTACTGCCGGATCGCCCACCTGCTCCAGCGCCTCGGCCGCGATGATCTCACGCGCTGACGCTCGCGTCGCCGCCATTTGCCCGAGCACCTTCTTGGCGGCGCTGTTGGAGATCGTTCGGTCGGTGATCGCGGCCAGCAAGCCGGCGAGATCGTCGGCACCCACTGGGAACGCCGAAGCGGCGACGTCATGCTGTCGCAACCACGCCGCTACCTCACCGCGCATCCAGTTGCTCGCCAACCCGGCATCTGCCCCGGCCGCCACGACGCACTCGTAATACTCGGCACGATCGGGATCCTCCACCAGCCACTGAGCATCCTCGGCGGACACATTCCAATCGCGCTCGATTCGCTGAGCCCGCTCGAACGGGAGCTCAGGAACTCGCTGCCGTGCCGCCTCGATCGCCGCGGCATCGATTTGCAACGGCACCAAGTCAGGGTCGGGGAAATACCGATAGTCGTGCTCCTCCTCCTTGGAGCGCATCTCCACCGTTGCTCCCTTGTCCACGTCCCACAGCCGCGTCGCCGGCTCGAGGGCAACTCCGTCGTCGAGGAGCGCCGCTTGTCGAGCCTCCTCGAACGCCAAGGCTTGGCGCAAGAAGCGAAAGGAGTTGAGGTTCTTCAGCTCGGTCTTCGGATTGAGCTCCTCTTGGCCAATCGGCCGCAATGAAATATTGGCGTCGCAACGTAGGCTTCCCTCCTCCATGCTGGCGTCGGTGACGCCGAGATGTAGAAGGGTGATCCGCAGGGCGGCCAAGAAGTCGCTCGCCTGTTGGGGACCCGTAAGATCGGGCTCGGTAACAATCTCCAGCAGCGGCGTGCCACAGCGATTCAGATCGACCAGCGTACGCCCTCCGGCGCCTGGCTCGCCGTGCGACGACTTCCCCGCGTCTTCTTCCAGGTGGACGCGGTGGATGCGAATGTGCTCGGTCGCCCCACTGCTTGGGTACCGCAAGCCTCCGCCGGTACCGATTGGAAGCTCGTACTGCGATATCTGATATCCCTTCGGTAGATCGGGATAGAAGTAGTTCTTGCGCGCGAACACGGCCCGCGGCGCGATATCACAGCCCAGCGCCACCGCGACGATCGTCGCCAGCCGCACCGCTCTACCGTTGACGACGGGAAGGGCCCCCGGCAGCCCGAGGCACACCGGACACGTATGCAGATTCGGCGGGGCGCCAAATTCCGGAGCGCACCCACAGAAGAGCTTCGTCCGCGTACGCAGCTGGACATGGACTTCCAGCCCAACAACGGTCTCGTAATCCACCCCCATGAGACTGCCCATGAGGTGATTCTAATGGACCCGCCGGCGGGTCTTCGCGGATCCGCGACGAGCGTTCCTAGAAGTCCACATCGGTGAGGTAGGGATTCACAGTCGGTCGTTCGGCTTTGTCGTCCTTGGGCTTGGCCACCGGTTCGACCGGCTCAGCGCGCGCCGGCGCCGGGAGCGCTCCTTCGGGACGGCGCCCACGGCCACCGGGGCGCCGGTCGTTGCGGCCACGTCCTCGGCCTCCTCGACCACGCGACCCGGAGCTCGACTTCGTTGCGGCACCGTCACCTTTGGAACGGTTCTTGTCCGCCGACGCCTTGTCACGCGAGCGACGTGAACCGCCCTCGGATTCCTTGACGCCGCGGCGACCACGTCCACGGCCGCCGCTCCTGGAGTCGCCAGCGCGGCCCGCTTCCTTGCCCGAGATCTTCTCGACTTTCGAATTGGAGGCCTCGGTCGGAGTAGCGGCGCTCCCCGATCCAGAGGTCTCGCCACCGGTCGAGTCGGCTCTGCTACGCGGGCGCCCACGCCCACCGCGACGCCCACGACGACGACGCGGCTTGGGGCCCTCCGACGGTGCCTGCGAGGCCTCGCCGTCGGCGACCTTGCCCCTCTGTTGCTGACCAGACTGTTCCTGATCAGACGGCGCGTCGGCCACTAGCGGCTCCCGCCTTCCTCTACCGCGACGACGACGTCCGCCGCGTTGGCGCGTACGTTTCTCTTGTACCGGCGCGACCCTGGCCAGAGGTCCCTCCTCGAGAGCAAAGGCGAGCCGACGACGCTCCACGTCGACCTTGGCAACACGGACCCTCACTTGATCGCCGAGCGCCAGAACGCGGCCGCCACGCTCCCCATGCAAGGCGTGCTTGGCCTCATCGAAGCGATAGTAGTCATCGCTCAACGTCGAAACCGGAACCATGCCTTCCACCAGCACATCATCAAGCTCGACGAACATGCCGAATGCGCGAACGCCGACGACATGGCCCTCATAGACTTCCCCGAGCTTGTCGGCCATGAACTGCACTTTCTTCCAGCCACAATACTCCCGCTCCGCCTCCTCAGCCCGACGTTCCTGACTGGAACAATCACTGGCGATGCTCCGCAGATCCTGTGGCGCCGCGACTGCGTCATCGGACGCCGGGCTGGAGCTGCGATCCACCTTCAACACACGGTGGACGGTCAGATCGGGATAGCGGCGGATCGGCGACGTGAAGTGCGTATAGCGCTCCGACGCCAGCCCAAAGTGCCCCTCGTTCTCGACCTGATAACAGGCCCGCTTCATGGCCCGCAACACGAGCATCGATACGACGCGCTCCTCGGGCCGACCTTCCAGTCGCTCGAGCAGCTGACTGAAGTGCCGCGGCCCGGGCGCACGCCCGCCACCGAACGTGTGGCCAATGCCACTAAGGAATTCGCGCAGCGCTTCGACGCGTGTCTCATCGGGGCCTTCGTGCACCCGATAGAGTCCATCGACGCCTTCCCAGGTCATGTGGCTGGCGACGATCTCATTGGCCCGAATCATGAATTCCTCGATGATCCGATGGGCTGTATTGCGCTCAGCACGCACAATGTCTTCGGTCTCGCCGCGTAGGTTGATGATCAACTCCGGCTCTGGCAGGTCGAAATCGATGCTGCCACGCGCGCGACGCACATCCATGAGGAGCTTGGCGAGCGCTTTCATGCGCTCGAGGCCCTCGACATGCGCCGCATGTTCCTGACGGGCGGTTTCGTCACCGTCCAGAATGGCTGCCACCTGCCGGTAGGTCATCCGAGCGGCGGAATGAATGACCCCGTCGTGAAACTCGTAGTTCAGCGTGCGACCCTGACGGTCGAAGTCGACGATCAGTGATTGCACCAGACGGTCGACCCCTGGCTTCAGCGAGCAAATCCCGTTCGACAGCGATTCGGGCAACATCGGCAGGACGCGATCGGGGAAGTAGACAGAGGTTGCCCGCTTCCGTGCCTCCGCATCGAGGCGCGAGCCCGGCGCGACATAGTGCGCCACATCGGCGATGTGGACGTGCAGTCGATACGTCCCGTCCGGCTGGTTCTCGACGTAAACGGCGTCATCGAAATCCTGCGCATTCTCACCATCGATCGTGATGATAGGCAGGGTGCGGAAGTCGGTGCGCCCCTCGATCTCCTCCTCGCTGACGGTGGTCGCGATCTCGCTCGCCTCCTTGAGAACGGCGGCGGGGAACTCGTGGCGTAAGTTGTACTCACGAATCACGATCTCGACGTCAACCTTGGCGTCGGCGGCGTCGCCGAGCACTTCGACGACCCTGCCAACGGCGCCTCGACGGCCTTGTGGATACTCGATGATCTCGACGCTGACGATCTGTCCATCGTCAGCGTCACCGACGGAGATCGGTGGGACGGCGATCTCGTTGCCGAGACGCCGATCGAGGGGGCGCGCGTAGGCAAGTCCTCCGAGGCGCTCAAGCCTGGCGACGATTCT
>DASCOT010000066.1:0-6313 GCA_036012155.1 Acidobacteriota bacterium | reverse complement strand
AGCACGCCCACCGACCAGCCGGCTTGGGCACGAGCCGCGGCCTCGAGATCCGAGACCGTGTCGCCCACGACCAGCACCGACGCGCGATCGTCCACTCCCGCCAACGCCATCGCTGCGTAGATGAGGCTTCGAGCACGCTGTGTACCCCTTTCCTCTAGTCGCCGTGCCCACGCGCACGGAGGATCAGCAGGCCAGAAGCAACAGCAAGCAAGCTACCGACTACCCAGATTGCCCTCCCCCGAGGGTCGTTGAGCTCGATGCCGAAGAACTCCAGCTCCACACGATCGCTGATTCCAAGCAAAGCGACGAGCCCGAACACTGCTCCTGCGAAACCCATCAAGAGAAGACCGCAGCCCAGAGCCTGGATGGGAGACTGTGACTCATCAGGGGGGCCAGGCATGGCATTCAGTAGGTCGGCACTCGGCAAGCCGGCTTGGCGATTCGGCTCACCGTCCCAGGGCTCCCCGGACCAGGTTGGCAACCGATCTATGTGCGTAGCCTTTCACTAACCACGAAAACGCGAAGGCCCACAGCGCAATCGCCTCCGGCCAGGAGATCGGTGCGCCAGTGAACAACGAACTGCCCGCCCACAGCACGCTGACCGCCATGATCAGTCCGCAGACAAGATAGACGCGGTTGCGCCAGCGCTTGCCGCCCGACAACGATCCGCGCTTGGATTGGTTGGTCTTCCTGAACAGCCACAGTGCGAAGACGATGAAGACTACGAACAGAGACACTGCCGAGATGTAGTGAGCACCTCTCAGCACCGGGGTCCACCAGGAGGGCTCGGGTACGTCTCCGGGAGCGCCGGTCGGGAACAGCGCCACACCGAGGGCCGCGATCCCTCCCACGGTTCCGGCAATCCGATCCGCTCGGTATTCTTTGTAACCGCGGTAGGTGAGGAGAAACAGCGCCAGAGCGAAGAGAATGCCTACGAATGCAGCCACCGCACCGGTGTAGTAGTAGGCACTGATTGAGCCGAGCGGGGCCCAACTCGACAGTCCGGGCGTGGGCCTCAGACCCGCCAGCACGACGAGAATCAGCGGCAAGAGTATCCCCAGATAGCCAATCAGTTGGCGGTGCGCCTGATGAGAGAGATCGTCGGCATCCGGGCGATCGGCGGCGCCCGCTGGTCCATCCCCGGTACCCGCAGTCTTCCGATTCAGTCCGCCGACGTTTCCCAATTCTGCACCTCGACGATGTTGCCTTCCGGATCGGCAACGTATTGGAACGTAATCAACGCGATGCCTGGCATGCGTCGGACGGTCAGCTCGCCGACGGCCGCGCCACCGTGGTCGAGGATTGCCCGTACAGTCTCCGGAACATCATCGACTGCGAAGGCGATGTGCGAGAAACCGGGCGTATTCGGACGGACCGACGGGTGCTCCGGCATGGAGCCATACTGAAAGAGCTCGAGCGTCGGCCCGTGGTCTCCGTGGCCCGAAAGGCGGAGATGTACCCCGCAGACCTGCGACCCCGGAACCCCGGTCGCGTTGTCGAGCCACTCGCCCGACATATCGCGCTCCGGCGGAATGGGAACGCATCCGAATATCTCCTGGTAGAAGGTCGACAAGCGCCTCCAGTCCCTGGCGATCAGGTTCGTGTGCGCAAATCTCGTCGACATGTCGAATCTTCTTCACCTGCTCGGGGACACCCGCCACGTCGGTTGGCGAAGGCCCGGATGAAGCGGCAGCCGCCACTAACCCAACGAGGGCTTCCTGCCCGCTCCCATCAGCGGGCTCATCGATTCTTGTCCGACGGAGATAGAGAACGCAGCCTTCACTGAGAGAACCTCGAGACCCGCATTCTCCAACGCTTGACGGATTTCGTCACGGGTGAGGCCGCTCCCGTCCTCCTCGTCCGGGTCGACCTCCCAGTCCCACTGCACGAAGATACCGCCCGGCCTCAGGCGCGAAGCTAGCCGCGCCAACGTCTCGGGGTAGTCGGACAAGAAGCCGCAGACCGAGGAACAAACAACCAGGTCGTAGGCCCGACCGTCAGCGGGCACCTCCGAGAGCGGTCGAACGGACTGCACCTGGCACCGAGCCACCTTGGCTTCGAGGACACCCAGCATGGCGTCGGAGCTATCGACGGCGTCGACGCTCGCGCCACGTGCGGCAAGACGTTCTGACAACAGACCGGTGCCGCAGCCGAAGTCGCAGACGCGCGCGGTCGCCAGGACCGAACCGCTGTCGCTCAGCAACCGCTCGAGCGACGCGACCGCCGCGTCGGCGTACGCGCGAACCCCCTCGTCTTCATCCCAGCCGTCGGCGTGATCGTCCCAGTCAATCGCCATCTTCCCCAAGCCCCGTTTGCGGAGTACGCACCCGACAGGCTATCAATGCACTCGTGCATTCGACTCCCCCACCCGCGCCGGGACGACAAATGAGACGCGCATCCCTGATCCTTTTCTGTCTGGCCAGCAGCTCGATCGCCGCACAAGAAGCGAGTTCCGACGTCTTCCGTGGCCGCCTCGAGAACGTCCCCCAGCTACCGCTGGAACGCACGGAGCTGCAAGCCGACCCCTCACTGGTCTGGGAGGGGATCTCGGCGGTGACCGTCGACGACCACGGCAACATCTATGTGCTTCATCGACCGACCGCCGGAGATCCCGTCGTCGTGCTCGATCCGACCGGGCGACTCCTGCGGTCTTGGGGCGCCGGGATGTTCAACATCCCCCACGGCATTCGCGTCGATCCGGCCGGCAACGTGTGGACCGTCGACTCCAACACGTCGAAGCTCTACAAGTTCACGCCTGCGGGAGCCCTGCTACTTGAAATACAGATCGACGTGCCGGAGTCGGGAAGAGGGTTCTGCGGCGCCGCTGACCTCGCGTTCACGGCAAACGATCAGTTCCTCGTCGCCGACGGATACTGCAACGGCCGCGTGCTGAGGTTCGACGCGGCCGGACGACAGCTGCACGAATGGGGCACACGCGGCTCCGGCCCGGGTCAGTTCGTCGTCGCCCATTCCGTAGCGGTCGGCCCCGACGAAGTAGTGTACGTGGCAGACCGAGAGAACGGCCGGCTGCAGTCATTCGACCAGGACGGGGAGCTCCTGGGAGTTTGGGAATATGCGCGGCAACTCTTCAGCGTGGCCTTCAGTCCAGCCGGAGACCTCTACATCTCGGTGTTCTTGGGTGGCGATCAGGAAGAGGCGTGCCTGATCAAGATCGATCCGGCCACCGGTGAGATGCTTGGACGCGTAGACGGCTATGGCCATGAGCTGGCGTTCTCGCCGGACGGCACTTTATGGCCGGCGACCAGCGCCAATGAGCTGGTGCTGTATCGGCCACGCGAGTGAGAGAGATCCGGTCGGCGGGTGGCCGCATGCTAGCGTTCTCGACATGCCAAACGCTCGGTCGATTGCTGCCGCTCAGACGATCCCTCGCCGCGGTGACGTCGACGCCAACATCGAACACCATGCTCGACTCGTTCATGCCGCCGCGGAAGCGCGGGTACAGGTTGTCGTCTTCCCCGAGCTGTCTCTGACAGGCTACGAGTTGGATCTTGTCGGCGAGCTGGCCTTCTCGGAGAGAGATGCCCGACTGGCTCCCCTCAACGAGCTTGCGGCCTCCTGCGCTATGACGCTCGTTGTCGGAGCCCCGGTGCGAATCGGGTCACGGCTCCACATTGGGGCGTTCATCGTTTCCCCGGATCGGAGCGTCGAGATCTACACGAAGCGCAAGCTGGGTGCCTTTCCGGCTAGCGCCGCCGCGGACGGGGTCGTACCCGCCGCGGAAGACACCGTCTTCCATCCCGGCGACCGGAACCCCTTGGTGCGATTCGGTGGCAACAGCGCGGCGGTGGTGGTGTGCGCTGATACAGGCCAACAGTCACATCCGAGGGAAGCCGCAGAGCGCGGAGCGAAGACCTACCTCGCGAGCATGTTCGTCATTCCCTCCGACCTCAACAAAGAGACCGTGAGCCTACAGACGTATGCCGCGCGGCACTCGATGGCGGTTGTTTTCGCAAACTACGGCGGGCCATCGGGAGGACTCGATTCCGCCGGAGCGAGCGCGATTTGGTCAGACAAGGGCGACCTGTTGGCTCAGCTCGAGGGAGCAGGTGCCGGCCTGGCGATCGCTATCCAGAATGACGCCGGCTGGGGTGCCAGGACGATCATGCTCGAGGGCTCTTGAATTGCTGGTCGTGTAGCAGCGCTAAAGACACGGCAACTCCCACGGCGCCCGGTAACGCGCTTTCAGGTAAGCATCCGCCTCCGGGTGGTCCACGAACCGCACCGTAGCAGGATCCCACTTCACCCGGTCGCCGGTGCGAAAGGCGACGTTGCCGAGGTGCGACACCACTGCGGTGTCGCGCCCGACCTGAACGTCGGCACGCGGGCGAGCGCGACTCTTCATGCACTCGACGAAGTTGGCGGTATGCTCGTCGAGACCGCCGCCATCGTCGCGCAGCTGAACCGGCAACGCCGGCGTCTTGTACTGCGCCCCATCGTCGTCAGTGCTGGTTTCCGGGAGAACTTCCCACTTGTCCCGGTCGACGACCAGCGTCCCGTTCTCACCCACGAAGGCCACGCCGTGGGACCGCTGGAACGGGCCGAGGCCGATCCCCACGGCGTGCTCCCACATCATCGAGAACCCTTCGAACTCATAGACAGCCTGCATCGTGTCCGGTGTCTCCTGCTGGTCGTGGGGATAGGCGAACTTGCCCCCGGTGGCCACCACCGAGAGCGGCGCCTCCACCTGCATCCCCCAGAGCACGATATCGATGAGATGAACGCCCCAGTCCGTCATGAGGCCACCGGCGTAGTCCCAGAACCAGCGGAAGTTGAAGTGGAATCGGTTCTTGTTGAACGGCCGCGACGGTGCTGGACCGAGCCACATGTCGTAGTCGACACCGGGCGGCACCGGCTCGTCCGGAATCAGCGGTACTTCTGGCAACCAGTTCATGTAGGCCCACGCGCGTACGGTCCTGACCCGGCCGATGTGGCCGGCCCGAAGATAGTCGACCGCATCCATCCAGTGCTGGCCACTACGCTGCCACTGGCCCATCTGCACGACACGATCGTAGCGCCGCGCCGCCGCCACCATGATCTCGCACTCCTCGATCGTGTTGGCGAGCGGCTTCTCGACGTATACGTCCTTGCCGGCCTCGCAGGCATCCACCATCGGCAGACAGTGCCAGTGATCCGGAGTGCCGATGATCACGGCATCGATCTCGTCGTCGTCCAGCAAAGCCCGGTAATCGCCATACAGATCGGGGCGCATCGATGTCGCCTCCTCCACCTCCCCGGCACGGCTCACCAACACCGTCTCGTCGACGTCGCATAGGGCCGCGCACTCGATATCTGGGAGCTTGAGCATGGAGCTCAGATCCGTGAACCCCATACCGCGGCAACCGATCACACCAACGCGGATCCGGTCACTAGGCGCCACCCGGCGTCGTGCGCCCATCATTCCCGGCAGACTCAGTGCGGTTGCGGCCGTCGCAGCGCGGCGAACGAATGTCCGGCGTGATTGGTTCATGACGCTCCTTCTCGTGGGTCCCGGAGGGCGGGGTCACATCGCGATGTTCGTGGGTCTGATGCCCTCGCCATAGACGAACTGCGACCCGACGGCGCCGACCACTGCGGTTCGCCGGGTGAGATTGAGGCCGGTACGGAGTCGGAACAGCGGCTCGATCCCGGTGCAATGGCCCGCCATGAGGTGCTCGACACCGATCTCCCGAAGCTTGTCGGCCGTCCAGCCCAGCGTTTCGTCGCTGGCGTTGAACAAGTGCAACCCGCCCATCAGGGCGTGGATGGGAAGGTCCTCGATGGTGGAACGAATGTAGCTCAATACGTTCATCACGCCGGAGTGCCCGCACCCCAGAAGAACGATGTGTCCACGCGGAGTGACAACGGTCAGCCCCTGGCTCTCCGGTACGAAGTCCTCGAGCCACTCGTCGCCCATCTTGACCTGAACCATGCTCCCGTAGTTCTTCTCCGGATACCGTCGCTCCACCGGACCTGTCACCCACACCCCGGGCAGGATCTCGGACGGGCCGGCGTGCTCGACGAACTCGACTCCGGCGGCCTCCAACTCGGCTCGCGAGGCAATCATCTGGTTGGCCTCGGCCTCACCGCTGACCGTCGGGACGCGCCGCGGCAGGAAGAAGCCTGTCGCGACGTGCACGCGCCGAAAAGCCTGCGGATTCTCGACTCGCAGCGCCTGCAGAAGCGGCAACACACCCGTCGTGTGATCGAAGTGGAAATGGCTGAGCACCACGTCGGTGACGCAAGACAGGTCGACTTCCAACTCCCGAGCGTTCCTCAGGACGGTGTCGGGATGACGCCCCGCGTCGAAAAGGAC
>DASCOT010000065.1:0-16829 GCA_036012155.1 Acidobacteriota bacterium | reverse complement strand
CTTCCCCTGTGGCTCTGCACCTCGACGCTGGTGGCGACCTGGATTTCGGCCGGCACCGCGATGGGGGCCGCCGGCGCTGCTTATGAAGACGGCTTCCTGGGCGTCATCGCAGTTCCCTTTGCTGCTGCGCTGGTGCTCGTTCTGATCGGTCTGTTCTTTGCTCGTATGCTGCGCCGGCTGCGGTTGTTGACGGTCGTAGGCTTCTTCAAGAGCCGCTATGGCGATACCGCGGGCATGCTGGCGGCGGTGGCGATCTGTGTCAGCCACGTTGCTTGGGCCGGTGCGCAACTGGTTGCCTTCGGCTACATCCTGCACGCGCTTGTGGGGATCTCGACCACCACGGGAGTTGTGATCGCCACCCTGATCGTCCTGATCTACACGGCAGCGGGCGGGATGTGGGCGGTGGCGCTGACCGATTTCGCGCAGGTCTTGATCCTGGCGACAGGTTTGGTGCTGCTGCTGCCGATCGTGATCAGTGATCTCGGCGGCGTTGGTGCGGTGATGGCTGCGTTGCCCGAGGGCAGCTTCCGTATGATTCCGCGACAGCACGATTGGGGTTCTTGGCTCCACTACGTGCGAGCTTGGGCCATCGTCTGTCTGGGGAGCCTGTCGAGTCAGAGCATTCTGCAGCGAACATTGTCGAGTCGTAGTGAGTCCGTTGCCCAGAACTCCGCCTATCTGGCTGCGGTCGGGTATCTCACCCTCGGCATGATCCCGGTCTTTCTGGGCATGGCCGGGGCGATCGCCTTGCCAGGGTTGGTGGACCCGGAGCTCGTCGTCCCCGAGTTGGCGATGCGCCACCTACATCCGGTGGCGATGGCGGTATTCGTCGGGGCGTTGCTGGCCGCGATCATGAGCAGCGCCGACAGTGCGCTGCTGGCCCCGGCGAGCATCGTCGCCTCGGACATCGTCCCCTTTTTCTTTCCCCGGGTCAGCGGTCGGGCACGTTTGATGACGGCACGTCTTGCGGTTCCGGTATTCGGTGTCACGGCGCTGGTGATTGCTCTCTATGTGCGGGCGATCTACTCGCTGATGCTCGATGCTGCTTCGATCACCTTGGTGTGTATGGCGGTGCCGTTCATCGCCGGGATCTGGTGGTCGAAGGCAAATCGTTGCGGCACCCTTACCGGCATGATCGCCGGAATCACGACCTGGCTGGTTAGCGGCAGGTTGTTCCCGACTCTTCCGGCGGATCTGTTCGGCTTGTTGGCAAGTGCGTTGGGTTTGCTGATCGCCACCCCTCTGACCCAGGGTATCGATCCGCCATGGCCGCTACGCGATGCAGAGGGCAACGTCGTGCCCTTGCGCGATCGGCTGGGGGTTCTCAACCCGTTTGCTCGTGCCGCGCGCCCGTGACGCGGCGCAGTTTTCGAGATGTCGCACACTCAATAACTTGAACAGGAGGTTGAAATCATGTCCAAGCCGAAAGCGAAGGCCGCCAAGATCCACTACGACGCGGTTCCATGGGGGGTCGTAGAGGGTTCATCTGAGAGACTGCGTATTCGGCGGCTGATCACACGCGGGCGCCAGGGATCGGAGCTCATCCTCGGAGTGGCCAGCCTGGATCCCGGCGTAGAAACCGGCGGGTGGTCCTCCATGCCGGAAGACGAGGCGCGGCCAGGCGAATACTGGATGGGACCCATCGAGGAAACCTACTATTGCATTCGTGGCCAGCTGACGCTTTTCTGCGATGAGGGAGAGATCGAGTTTGGCCCCGACGACGCCGTTTACCTCGCCCCCGGTGGGCACTACAGGCTCAAGAACACAGGAGACGAGGAAGCCTTCTTCGTTTACAATCTGTATCCGCCATCAGAGTAGGCAGCCGCGCGAGTACCCGCACGACCCTGACTGCGACCCGGGTGCGGGATACGGCGCCGCCTAGCCGCCTAGCGCTGGTTCCCTCGGGAGCATGACCGGGGTGCCGATGCGCCGACGAACGACGAACGCCGTCGCTCGCAGAAGGAGCGCTCCGATGAGCGAGGCGGTGATCAGCACGTAGAGCCACTGCTCCGCGACCAGGCCGCGGCGGAACGCCGAAAGCGTGTACAGCCAGTTGGTACGGAAGAATACCCACCAGAGCCCGTACATCCCGACCGTGTGGAGCAGGCGCCAGGTGGTCGGGGTCATGCGGCTGCTGAATCGCTGAAACGAAGTCATGGCGAGAGCCGCGATCACGGCGTACCCGCCGTACCCCTCGACGCGGTCGAGCAGTGACAGGCGGGTCCATGCAACGCTCTGGTCGATGCTGATCAACCAGGCCAAAGCCATCATGCTGAGCAACATTCCGTAGGCGTAGCCGAGCCCGAGGTACTTGCGGCTGCCGAGCAGCCATTCCGCCGTGCGCCCGGGTCGAAGGGTTGCGAATGCCGCGGCGCAGAACGCCATGAGAAACGGAACCACGGCAGTGCGGAACGTCCAGCGCACCAGCAGCCGGACGCTCTCCTCATCGGCGTTGCCGGCTGCGAGCGCCATCGCCGCGATCACGGTCTGCGCCGCGACCAGTACCCAGAACAGCGTCCATCTCTCGATCATCCGAGGTTTTCCCTGGGGTCGGCTGGCACAAGCTGCAGGACGCGGTCCATCAGTTTCTTGATCTTACCCTCGGTCGGGTTGCCGGCGATGATGCCGCAGAGAGCGGTAGCCCTACTCTCCCGCAGCCTCTCGTCGGTCGACCTCCTGGTTGAAATCCTCCTGCTCCATGAAGGTGAGGTTGATCCACACGTGCGCCATCTCGTCGACGCTGCGATCGCCATAACCCACCCAGTTTTCAGGGTCCGGGTTGTGCGGGTTGTCGACGGTATTGTCGTGCCAGCTGGTGACCATGAGGGTCGTTCCGGCCGGCAGTAGGGGTGCGAAATCGTCTTCGAAGATGTAGTTGACCTGCCAGTTCCATTGGAAGTTGTCCGCGTGGGCGAGTAGCTCACGTCTGCCGTTCGGATAGATGGCCTCGAGCGATTGCGCCTTGCCGCGCATGTGCATGTGCGGCTGGAAGTTCAGCAGGCGCGCCGGCGCCGGGAGCACCATCTCGTGTTGGATCATGCTGATCGTGCCCGGCGGAATCTCCAGGCGCCCCTCACTGGTGCCCTCGCCGATCATGCGCATCACGGTGCGGTATTTCGGCCGGTGTCCGCGAGGATAGAACCAGATGCCCATCTCCACCACGTCGTCGGTAACCGGCTCGCCGTAGGCGTAGTAGTGGACCTCGAACTGGATCGCAGAGCCGGGCAGCAGGAGCTTACCGGTGTCCTCCGTGAACACCTCGCCCACCTTGCCGATCGCGTACTCCATGAACGTTCCGGCGCGGCGCTGCCTGCGGGGGAGGTTCCTCGGTAGGCCCTCGTACTCCGTTTCTTCCTGGATCAGGTAGCCCATGACATGGTGCACGGCCTGGCGCCCACCTGGATAGGAAGGCTTGATCTCGATGGCCCGAACCCACCGCGGCTCGGCAATCCCGGTCTCCACGATCGGACGCCACCACTTGTCTTGGCCCAGCTCGGCCACCGTATAGGGCGTAGTCCGCAGGATCAGGTCGGGCTCGCCGAACTGGTCCCCCATCTGCCACTGGGTCGGGTCGGCGAACTCCCGTGGCGGTGGCATATCGGCCGGGTCGCCCATCGGTGCGCCGGCATCGATCCACCGAAGCATGGTGGCCAGCTCGTCGTTGGTCAGCGAGCGGTCGTTCTTGAAGTGCTGGATACCTCGCGTCTTGTCGATGTGCCACGGCGGCATCCGCCGGTCAGAGACCTCTTCCCGGATCATCGCCACGTACGGATGCACCTCTTCGTACGTTATCAGCGGCATCGGGCCGATGGAGCCGGGCTGGTGGCAATCCTGGCACTTCACCTGCAGGATCGGCGCGATGTCCTTGGTGAAGGTGACCGGGTCGTCATCGCCTGCCGGGCCGGCGGCAAACGCCAGGGTGCTCGCAGCGAGAACCGCTGCCGGGGCTGCGAGGAGGAGCGCGCTGTATTTCGCTACCGCAAGGGCACGGCGGTGGTTCTTCATGAGAGCTTCCTCAAGGGGAGACGGTGACGCGTACATAGGCGTTCGTCCAGCAGCACTGTGCGGCGCCGGCCGAAGCCGTTCCCGAGACGTCGTTGGCCAGCACCCGGACCACGTACTCACCGGGTTCCTCGAAGGTCGCCCCGGTCGTTGCCACGCCTTCCGAGCCTCGGACGATCTCCACCGTAGCACTGTCGAAGGAGACGTTCCCGGGTCCCCTGTACCTCTGCCATGTCAACGTCAGGCGATCTGGATCGCGACCCCGGTGCCAATAGGGCTCGAAGCGCCAGTCGTCGTTGGCCCAGACACTCAAGGACACCGGCTCGCCGACGCGCGCGGTCAGCGATAGGCCGACGTTGCCAGCAGGTCCCTGGCTCGGCGTCCCGTCGGGCGCAAGACGCAGTACGGGCGGGGTGTTGCCAGTTCCGGCTTCACCCTCGAGGGCGTCGAGGTAATAGCCGCGGTCCAGGTGCCCCGGGACGGAGTGTGATTCGCCGCGGATATTGAGGGTCCAGTACACCTTGGCGTCGCCCATATCCGGCAAGACACGAACGCCGAACACGCCCCACTGTCGGCCAGGCAGAAACACCGCCGGCTGGCCCCGATCCGGCTCGCCGCCGTCGAAGCGATTGTTCTCGCCTAGCGAAACCTGGACGGTTTCTTCGGTGTTGCGGTTGAAGTAGCCGAACGACAGCGTCAGTGTGCCGTCCGGGTTCGTGTACCAACCTTCGAAGACCGGAGTGACTCCGGCTCCGGAACGCGGACGGGAGCTCATCGGGAGCTGCGCAATGGCGACCGAGCCAGCCGCCAGGAGCGCGGCTGTCACGAGGAGGGCGGCCACGGGGCGGCGAGTATACATACGTCCTCCGAGGGGAATTGGACCAGAAGGCGCAATTATCTTCGATCAAGCGCTGGAATCAACGGTGGCGCGAGTCCGAGCCTCCAGGTGATATGCAGTTGACACGACCGTTGGTCTAGACGGGCTAGGCTCCTTGAATGGCGCTCCGTTGCTGGCAGACCGAACTCCCAAAGAGGCCGAGAATGGACGCGGAGGATCGACAAGTTCGATACATGGACCCTCTCCGCAAGACGCCCAGGCGACAAGTGACAGCCATGCTGCTTCTCGGTCTCTTGGCGTCCGCTTGCACCGAACCTGCCGAAGAGCCCAGGGATCGGACCAGAACGGGGCGCGTCGGACAGTACGCGACTGATTCGTCACGTTGGGGCGAGGTCATGATCGAGGCGGACTCCGTCTTGGCGGCAGGAGTCTCTGGCGAGGACCGCAGAGCATTGCTCTCGATGATCGAGCGACAGCATCAAAGCTGGTTGGCGCAGGACTCCGGAGCATTGCGTGACCTCATGGCCGCGGACGCCATGCGTGTGCATACGAGGTCCGGGTTTAGCGACAGTGCCGACGCGATTGTCGCGGCGCTGCCGGTGGAGTGGGAGCCACACGAACGTCCCTACGGGACCATCGCTCAGAGCTTCGAGATTCTCGATGTCCAACTCGCCATCCAGGGAGACATCGCTACCGCCACGTACTGGATAGATGTGCACGGCGGAGCGCGCTGGGAGTTCAATGGGCAGCGAGTGAGCTTCGACGTCTATCGCCGAGCGGCGCCCACATGGGAGCTGTTGTTCCACACGGACGCAGAGGCTCGGCGTTCGGGAGCGGGGGCAGAGTCCGGCTTGCCGCACATGGAATTCGTCTATCCCGCCGAAGACCTCGAACGGGTAGCGGCCTTCTATCAGCCCTTGCTGGGCGAGCCTGATGGGCGCTCGTCGGAGCGCGTATCGTACGACCTGGGAAACGCTCGTTTTCACTTCGATACGACCGCGCTGGCTGGGGTCGCAGAGGCAACCGATGGAACACCGAACGGGTATGCGGAGTTTGTCGTACCCGATCTCGATGGCGAAGCTCTTCGGCTTCAGTCGGTCGGGATCGCCGTAGACCGGATCGACGCGACAGTCGAAAGGCCCGCCGCCGCATTGGTCCAAGACCCTGCCGGAAACGTGCTCCTGTTGCGCGAGCAGGCACAAGCAGAGGACGCGGTCGGCGCACCGTCCCTGACGGTAGCTCCCGATCCAGGCTCATCGCACGAGATCCAGCAGACGATCGAAGGCTACTGGAACGCTTGGCTGATGATGGACACCGAGACGCTGGTCGATCAGCTGTCCTCCGACAGCCGTTTGGTCGTGGAGACCGACGCGAGGGGCACAATCGCGTACGAGAGCAACGAGGAGATCCGCCAAGCGCTGCCGGCGATCTGGAGCACGTACGACCGCGGACCGGCAGGTCTAGCCCTCGATGTCACGATCGGGAGTCCGACCGTGCGACACCTGGCGGAACTCGCCTTGCTCAGCTACGAGTACCGGATGTCGGGTATTGATTCGCCGCGTAACCACGAGTCGGGCGTGGTGACGCACTTGCTCGAAAAAGGGAGATCCGGCTGGAAGATCGGCTGGTCTCTCTTCACGATGCTGGACGACAGTGACAATCTCGTCCTGTCCCTCGACTACACCGGATACCCGGTCGGGCCGTTGCGTCGACCGGAGCGCTTCTACACCGACATCCTTCGACTGGGGTCCCCATATCAGGATGTCGGGTACCGAGGCTGGTGGACACGCAACAGTGTGTTCGGGATCTACCGTGTCGGATCTTCGAGTCCGGAGTTGCTCCGGCCGAGGAGAACCAACGGGTACGCGAGCTTCTGGGTCGAGTCTGTCGACGAGGTCTACGAGTATCTCCAACGGAGCGGTTCCACTTTCCCTGTCATACGCGCGATCAACGACAGGGCGGGCGTCGACCGGCAACCTGGCTACATCCAGCTGGTCTCAACCGACTCCGAGGGCAACATCGTCCTGTTCAGTGAGTACCCGGGAACCTAGCTAGTCATCGCCGCGGGGTCGGTCAACCCCGGGAACCACGCTTGCAAGAGGGCACGCCTCCGTTGTCGCCTGACGCCCACCCTGAGACCGAGGATCGCGCCCACTCTCACGAAGCCGGATGCGACCGGGGTGGTACCCTGCGCAGCTGGGGTAGCTCTGACGGAGAAGGCCCGCACCATGAGACGTGCGCTCGGCCCGGCGGTGGTTCTGGTGACGATGTTCGGTGTCCTCGCTGGGTGCGGCTCGGAGGACCGCGAGCTCGCCAGGAGGCGCCAGGAACTCAAGCCCCCCCGGCTACCTGTTTCCGTATGGTGACTACCTTGCGATCGCGGTCGACGGACAGGGTGTGAACCACGTGATCTGGGGCGAAGGCGCGAGCTGGAACGGTCCCGGAGGCGCCTGGTACACGCGCGGGCAGTGACCAAGGAAGAGGTGCCATGAGCGCGACCACGCACCAACGGCAGCGCCGATCCTCTTGTTACCGCCCACCGACCCGGCTGCCGGTCTGGGCTACGATCTCGTCGGCGGCGCGCACTCCCGACAGATAGGCGCCGTGCACTGTTGCGGGGTAGCGCCAGCTGGTGGCCTCGCCGGCGAAGTACAGGCGGTCGCCCACAGCGCGCGCCAGCCGGCGCCGGTCACCTGACCTGGCGCCCGGCGGCAGATACGAGTACGAGCCATAGGCGAACGGATCCGACTTCCAACGCGTGATTCGGGCCGCCACCGGGTCAGGCGCGGTCCCGTAAAGGGTGCGCAGAACTCGCATGGCCGCCTCGACTGTTTGTTCGTCGGTCAGCGCTTCGACCGCGGCTCCGTATTCCCCCGCGTTGAACGCTAGCAAGATCGGTGCCCCTGTGTGGCCGGCGAGATTGAGCCAGCCCGAGAAGCGTCCCTTGTCCTCGCTCAGGTAGCCGATCCAGTGCGGTCCCGGGTCCCAGAACACCTCCGCGAATACCAACCAGACCTTGTTGAGCACACCCATCGCGAGTCGATCGATCGCCCTGCGCTTCCAGGGCGGCAGGCGCGGGGTGAACTCCACGGCTCCCGATTTGAGCACCCCGAGCGGGAGCGTCACGACGACGCGATCGGCCTCGAAAAGGCCACGATCCGTCCGGACTTGTACGCCGAATCGTCCTTGCTCGATGGCCGTGACGACCGTCGACAGGTGCACCGACAGCCCGGATGCCAGGGATTCGACGATCGCGTCGTAGCCTTCCGGGAACACCACGTCCCTTCCGCCGAACGCGGCGCCCTCCCAGAGCCCCCGCACCGACAGCTCGGCAGCATCGGCAGAGTACTGCAGCTCCACATAGCTGTTCAGCATGTAGTCGAGCTGCCGATCACTGAGAGAATCCAAGTGGCCTTTCCGCCGCGCCGCGCCGATCATTGTCTGGACCGTCGTATTCGGCGCACGGCGAACGAACTCAGGCGTGTACCTCCGAAGCACACCCTCCCATTCGCCGTACTGGGCCCCGCTGAGCGGGTTGCGAGTGCCGTCGGCGTCATAGTCGATCTGCCTACCCCAGTCGGTCGCAACGCGGTCGAGCCCGAGGCGGTCCGCGAGCTCAGTAATCGGATTTCGGCGAGTCCCCTGAATCCAGTTCGCTCCCATGTCGAGTGGGAACCCGGTGCTACGGTCCGTCCAGACGCGGCCGCCGAGGTGGTCCCTGGCCTCGAGAACAGCGACATCGTAGTCGGCGTCATGGAGGTGGCGCGCCGCAGCCAAGCCAGAGACACCACCACCCACGATCAGGACGCGCTCGACTCTCCCGTCTATGTTGCCGACCGGGATCGCCGACCAGGCGCCAGTGGAGATAAGCCCGACCATCCCGAGCACGATGAAGTACCGCTGCCGTGGCATTGATCTCCTCGATCAAAGCTATCCATGCTGACATCCGCGATACTACACTGGGCTGATCCGCTCCGCACAAAGGACCCGAGCTTGGGACCCGCACACCCGCCACCCTTCTCCCGCAAATCGTGGCGACTCCTGATGTGCCTGCCCCTACTCTGGTGGGGGTCGGCGCCGAGTCAGGAGGGTGCAGCAGTCGAGCCGAGCGACGGCATCGAGCTCCTCTACGTCGCCAACCGGATGGAGGGGACGATCTCCGTCATCGAGGTGCCGAGCTTCGAGGTAATCGGCAAGTTTGATGCCCTGCCCGACGTCCCCGTCGACCAGCGACCAGAAGGCGGACTCGCGTACGACCTGGTGGCGCCGAGCACGGGAGAGGTGTTGTACCTGGCTCGCGACGAGGTCCGCGACGTGGTGGCGTTCAGCACGGCGACCGAGGAGCTGTTGTGGCGGCTGCCGGTCGGCGGCATCGCCGATCACATGGCTCTCTCGCACGACGGGCGCTACCTGTATGTCTCGGTGATCAGCGAGAGCCATGCCGTCGTGATCGACACCGTCGAGCCCGAAGTGGTCGGCAAGATCAATACGGGCATCGGCCCGCACAGCATGCACATGTCACCTGACGGCAGACATGTCTACAACGGTTGCATCCTGTGCGATCAGATCACGATCGCCGATGCGAGCACGTTCGAGGTCATCCGGACGATTCAGTTCGATGAGGGCGTGCGGCCTTTCGCGATCACGGCCGATGAACAGACGATGTTCGTTCAGCTCTCGAAGCTGCACGGCTTCGTCGCGCTCGACTTGACGACCGATCGCATCGTCAAGACCATCCATCTACCGGTTCCGGACGGTGTGGAGCACATGAAGACCTGGCCTCACACCGCACACCATGGTCTGGCGCTGACGCCCGGCGAGGCCCGGCTATGCGTGGCCGGCACCGTGGGGCACTACGTTGGAATCGTCTCGGTGCCGCAGCTGGATCTGCTCGCCACGGTTCCGATCGGTAGCGAGCCCTATTGGATGACCGCCAGCCTCGACGGCAAATACTGCTACGCCAGCGCGCGCCACGACGACAGCGTCTCGATCATCTCGCTCGCCGAAGAACGAGAGGTCGCCCGCCTTGCGCTCGGCGACTACGCGTTCGGCATGTGGACGGTGCGTGTTCCCGAGAGGCCCTCGCGACTCTCGAAGTACCGGTAGACATTCGATTTCGCCACATAGGGACTGGTGTTGGCCGGGATGCAATCGCGTGTTGTTACTCGTGTTACTTAAGTTTGGAATCAACGGTGCCGCGGGTCCGAGCCTCCAGGCTGCACTCACGAGACCACCCAGACCAGGTCGTTCCCGAGGGGAATCCAGCCTGACGACGGCGCACTCCTGGTACCTACCGCGACGTCGTCACGTCTCGCATACGCGGCGTCCCGGCCAAATCTGGGCCGCCCCACTTCTCGTTGTTCTGGTCGCCGTCTCGGGGTAGCGTCCCGAGCACAGTTTCCAATGCTGAAATCTGGGAGCCAGGCCATGCACCTATTGCCGCGCGCTGGCGGTATCGCACTCGCGCTGTTCGCCTCCCTTGCACTCGCCGGCCTGCTCGTCGTCTCCTCATGCACCGACCGGGGGACCTCCGATACCGCGGACCAGCACCCCGCCCCGGCTCGGCTTCAAGCCCTCCTGGACGCAGGTGTAGCCCAGGGCGTTCCCGGCCTTTCAGCCGCCGTTGTGAAGAGTGACGATCTGGTTTGGACCGGAGTCGCCGGCTTGGCCGATGTGCAAGCCGGCGTACCGGTGAGCCCCGACATGCTCTTCGGCATCGGCAGCATCACGAAGACGTTCGTCGCGGTCGTGATCCTGCAGCTCGTCGAGGAGGGGCGGCTGGATCTGGACGCCACGTCCGCCGATCTGCTGGGGTCGGCGGTGGACGGCATTCCCAACGCTGACAAGGCGACGGTCGCGCAGCTTCTGGACCACACCGGCAGGGTGCCCAGTTGGGAAGACGACCCTGCCTGGATCCGTGACGGCCGCGGCACCACGCTCGACGTAAGTCGCATCTGGGGCAAGACCGAGACGATGCCCTATATCGAGGGCCACGAACCGCTCGCCGAGGCCGGCGCGGAGTACAGCTACGCCAACACGAACTTCACGCTGCTCGGCATGATCATCGAGAAGGTGACCGGCGAGGAGGCCGTGGACGAGATCCACCGGCGCATTCTGGACCCGCTCGGGCTCGAGGACATCCACCTGGAAGGTTTCGAGTCCGTGCCGCAGGAGCAGCTACCGCATCGGTACCACTGGGCTACGCTGACCTTTCACGAAGAAGCGGGCGTGAACGCGGCGTTTGCGGAAGTCCGCACGGATCTGATCGACGCCACCGGCTCGAATCTGTCGGTCGAGTGGACGGCAGGGGGCATGGTCGCGACGGCGCGGGATCTGGCGCTCTATGGCGCGGCGTTGCGGGAAGGGAGCCTGCTCAATGCCGAGAGCATGGCGTTTCTGACGAACTGGTTCCCGGTGAACGAGCGCGTGCAGATAGGGCATAACGTGTCGCGGGTCCAGTACCCAGACGGGCTGGCTGTGATTGGCCACAGCGGAAGTGTGCTCGGGTTTACCGGTTCGCTGTATTGGATTGAGGGGACCGACGTGGTGGTGGCGGTCGTGGCAAACGTGGGGACAATGCACTCGGGGAGCGTGCCGGGATCGGCGTTTTCGGTGGCGCGGGCCAGGGAGTTCGTAGATGCAGCGATCGGGGTGGCTGCACCCAAATAAGAGGTGGATCCCACCCCGATCTCGCGGCTCTTAGGGCACACGAATCCGACGGGCTGCTAGGCGGTAGTGTCGGCGCAAATCACGTAGATGTCCATTTCGCCAACATCCACCGCGGTGCCCAGTGCCTGCACCTCGATGGTCCACGCATTCACCGCACTTTGGTAGCTTGACGCCACAGCGATTCGGTGAGCGTTCGCAGCAAGGTCGAGATCGACGCCGCCGCCGATTGCGGTCTTGGTCGGGGTGAGGCAAGTGAGCGTTGCCGTGACGGTCGAGCCCACGGCTGTGCTCGAGAGATCGATGTCCGTTTGCGTGCGGATCTCCCATCCCGAGGCCCCGGTCGTACCTTGCGGGCCGGTTGCACCGGTCGCTCCTGTGGGGCCTGTTGCTCCACTCGGACCTGCGGGGCCGGGCGGCCCGCGACGCCCGCGGCGACCCGGGTCGCCGACCCGCCCTTTCGGCTGCTTCAGATAGACCTCGAACTGCTCCTCGGCGCCGTTCTTGCACCGCATCCACAGCAATTGCGACGTGCCGAGCTCGGCTTCGATATCGCGCCGCCGAAAGCTCAATATCGCCCGATTGCGGGTGTAGGAAACGACGCCGAGTGAATCGCCACCCAGCGTGGCCTCCGCGACCGTCGTGCAGAGTCGGGTGCCGCGAATGAGCAGGTGGTCGACCAAGAAGTTGAACTCGACCGTGCGTACGTTGGGTGGTTGTTGGTTCGGTTGCCGGTCCTGTCCCGGGTATCCTGCTGCCCTCTGACCCAGCGGCAGCGCGAGCGCGAGCGCGAGCAGGCTGGTACGGATGCCAACGTAGCGAGCCCTGCGATGCCGGCTCATGTCAGGACGCTTCCGCGCACTCGACGTACACGGTGTAGATGCCCGAGCTCGCCGCGACCGTTCCCACGTTCTGGACCTGTCCCGTCCACTTGTTGTTGTTGGTGCTATCGCTCGGGTAGCTCGATGTCACCACCACCCGGAAGGTGTTGAGGGTGTTGTTGACGAGCACGCCACCACCAATCACGCGTTTCGTGGGCGTGGGGCAGGTAACTTCCGTCGAATGCGTGATCCCGGGCTCGAGATTGGTTACCGCGGCGTCGGCGAAGTTCACGCTCGCGGAGCCGGTCTCGTAGCCACGCACGCCGTTGAGACCGGCGGCGCCGGCCGGGCCGTCGGCGCCGTCGAGGCCGCCGGTGCCCATTGGGCCCTGCGCGCCATCGTCGCCGGCCGGTCCGGCTGGGCCCTGTGGTCCCCTAGGCCCTGCGGGCCCGCGTCGTCCTCGAGCCCTCGGGGGCCCTCCTTGGACGGGCGGCCAATGTACACCTCGAATTGTTCTTCTTCGCCGTTCCTGCAAATGATCGACAGCAGCTGCGACGTGTCGAACTCCTGCTCGATGTCGCTTCGTTTGAAGCTGAAGACCATCACACCGGCCGCCGCGGACACCACGCCGAGCGAGTCGCCGCCAAGCTCGGCCTGCTTGACCCTGTTCTTGTTCTTGCACATCCGCGCGCCGCGAACGATCAGGTGGTCGACCTCAAAGTCGAAGCGGGCCAGGAGGGCGTTCGGCGGCTTGCCCGAGCTGCCCGCTTGTTGAGCGTGTGCTGGTGGCGCAGCCAGACAGAGAAGGATCGCAAGGCCGAGGAGAATCGCTCCTGCTCGAGCGGAAGATCGTAGGCGAGTCATAGCTTGTGTGCTCAGGCGGATATCTAGCGGCGATGGGGCTCCAATCCGATGAGAGGGCCCGATCGCAAGGAACTCTTGCCAGAGAAAGCCGCAGCGTGGGACGAGCTGAAGGGAGCGAGGCCAGAGTTGACGGTCGCTGTCGAGCGACTTGTTCGAAGAGTCGACGGTTCGGGCTCGGCTGTCCGACGCGGACGAGTAGCGCCGCCGCGCCGGCAACTCGTCGCGGTTATTGAAGTACCGAGGGAGGGACTCGAACCCTCACGAGCGTAAGCCCACCGGATTTTGAGTCCGGGGTGTGCCCGGCGTTGGTGCCCGACCGTAACCTGCTGAGGTGCCGAAAGATGCCCACGGGAAGGGGCTGAACGGCCGAAACGCAGAACGCGCCGATGACACCCGATCTTCTGCCTCAGCTGCTATCAATCCCGGGTGTGTGGTGCCAGAAAAGGTGCCAAGGAATCGGGACCTTCTCGGACTTCAAATCTGATTGGGGGCGCCGGAAGGCGTCCTCGCTGGGTTCGATTCCCAGGCGCTTCCGCCATTTCTTCCGTGCGGCGGGCGTCCAGCGTACTCGCCGCAGTTGGCTCGCCGTGTCCGTCGCGTCGCGCTGAGCCAGAGCTCGGTTGTTGACCACAGGCGAGGTCGCGGCCTAAGTTATCCCGTGGTGACGTTTCCTCGTGCCGGACGCTCCCGCGCCTCGGCGCCGGTCCGGAGGCCTCATGAAGCGAGCCCTGTGGTGCCTTGCACTGGCTCTGGTCGGTCTCCTCGCGAGTGCTGGTGCGGCGTGGGCGCAGGGGCCGCTGTGGAGCGACGAGGAGCTGACGGATCGCTCCGAGGTCATCGTCACTGCGCGGGTCGTTCGGGTGGTGCCGGGTTGGGACGCGGACGCGGGTGCGATCTACACCTACGTGACGCTGAACGTGACCGAGGTGCTCAAGGGTTGGGTGCCGGAGCGTCGCATCGTGCTCAAGCAGCTCGGGGGCACGATCGGCGATCTGGGGTTGGTGGCCTTCGGTCAGGCGCACTTTGTCCCGAAGGAGCGGGTCGTCGCCTTCCTCGAGGTGCGCCCTCGTGACGGCACGCTCTACACCGCCGCGTTGGCGCAGGGAAAGTGGGTCGTTGAGCGGTCTGATCGGCGCCGTATGGCGATGCGCTTCCTGGGTCCTGCCGGACCGCTCGATCGGCGACGTATGCGACCGTTCCGCGATCGCATTCTGCGCTGGGCGGGCGAGGCGTCACGTCAGCCCTCACCCTCGAGCTCGCGCATCGTGACGCGTCCGCCCGAGGCTCCGGGACCTGGTCAGCGCCGCGCCGAGACCCCTGACGCCCAGGGCTTCGAGGTCTGGGGCGTCCGCTGGCACGAGGCCGACGACGGCACTTCGATCCGGGTCGACATGGAGTCGGGTGGGCAACCCGGGCTCAGTGGCGGTGGTTCCTCGGAGATCGCCGCGGCGCGCGGCTACTGGAACGGCGCCGGCGCCAAGTTGGATCTCGCCACTGGTTCCTCGCGCCGCGCCCGTTGCCACGGCGCCGCCGAGTTCGATGGTCGGATCTCCATCACCTTCATGGACCCGTGCGGCGAGATGAGCAACAGCGGCGGCATCCTGGCCTCGGCCACGGGGTGGCATCAGCCGTCGAACACCCGCACGGTCAACGGAGTCACGTTCACCGCCTGGATCCAGGCCACCGTGGTATTCAACGACAGCGCCTCGGCGCTCAGCTACATCACGGTGCCGCGCTGCTTCCAGGACATCACGGCGCACGAGCTGGGTCACACGGTCGGGTTACTGCACAGCTCCGATTCCGGCGCCCTGATGTACCCGTACATCGATTCTGCCTGCCTGACCGCCGGTCTGGCCTCGGCGATTACCGGGGGGATCGGGCAGGACGACGCCGACGGGCTGAAGTTCATCTATCCGCCTGACGAGGGCGGCGGTGATGGCGGCGACGGGGTCGACGCACCGTCGGTCCCGACGCTGGTGTCGCCGAGCGGCACGATCTCCGACACCTCCCCCACCTATGTCTGGGAGTCGGTGCAGGGGGCCGGAGTGAATCGGTACCAGGTGCAGATCAATACGAGCGAGGGCGGCACGATCTGGAACGACGGCTACGGCCCGAACGATTGCTCGGGTAGCACCTGCGAGCTCAATCCCTCGACGACGCTGTCGAACGGATCCTCCTACACCTGGCGCGTCAGGGCGCGGAACAGCGCCGGGTGGGGCTCGTGGAGCTCGACCGGGAGCTTCACGGTCGACACTGGCGGCGGCGACGACGATGGAGACGACGGCGATGACGATGGCACGCCGTCGGCCCCGACGCTGGTATCTCCGAGTGGCACGATCTCCGACACCTCCCCCACCTATGTCTGGGAGTCGGTGCAGGGGGCCGGAGTGAACCGGTACCAGGTGCAGATCAATACGAGCGAGGGCGGCACGATCTGGGACGACGGCTACGACCCGAACGATTGCTCGGGCAACACCTGCGAGCTCAACCCCTCGACGACGCTGTCGAACGGATCCTCCTACACCTGGTGGGTGCGGGCGCACAACGACAGCGGGTGGGGTTCGTGGAGCTCGACCAGCAGCTTCACGGTCGACACCGGCGGCGGAGATGACGATGGAGACGGTGGAGGTGGCGACGGCACGCCGTCGGCCCCGACCCTGTCGTCGCCGACCGGCACCATCTCGGACTCCAGCCCGACGTATGTGTGGAGCGCTGTCAGTGGTGCCGGCGTCAACCGCTACCAGGTGCAGGTGGAGGACGCTGGGAGCAACAGGGTGTGGGACGACGGCTACGACCCGGCCGACTGCTCTGGCGCCACCTGCTCGCTGACCCCGCCGACGTCGCTGGCCGACGCCACCTACACCTGGCACGTGCGCGCGCACAACAGCGCTGGCTGGGGTGATTGGAGCACGCTGTTCACGTTCATAGTCGCCACGGAGTGACTGATATCGGAGGAGATTCGACTCGCGGAGTGGCCCGCGGTGAGCCAGAGATACCGGCGAATCGGGTACTGTCAAGTTAACCGGCAGCCTGGCAGAGTTCGGCGATGAGCAACGACCGGCAGCGCTACCATCGGCATCGGTTCCCGCCTGAGATCATCAGCCACGCTGTATGGTTGTATCACCGCTTCTGCCTGAGCTTTCGCGACGTCGAAGATCTCCTGGCGAAGCGAGGTGTGACGGTCTCGTACGAGGCAATCTGCTGTTGGTGCGTCAAGTTCGGGCCCAAGTACGCTGCCAGGCTGCTGAGGCGGCAAGGTCGACTCGGAGACACCTGGTTCCTGGACGAGGTTTTCGTCAGCATCCGAGGCCAAAGACCTGGTTGATCACCGACAAGCTGAGAAGCTACGGAGCCGCGCACAAGAGTGTGATGCCCTCAGTGGAGCATGTCACGGCGCGCTACGCCAACAATCGAGCAGAGGTGTCGCATCAGCCGACCCGACAGAGGGAGCGTCAGATGCGCAGGTTCAAATCCGCAGCTCAACCCCAACGTTGCTTGTCGGTGCACGAGAACATCCGTGGCGCCAACTACTACGCCGAGTCCAGCTCATGCTGAGACAACCGACGATCGACAAGATGCTGGCCATGAAGATGGGCGCTATGGCCGAGTTGTTCCAGTTGCAGCTGTCCACGAGCCAG
>DASCOT010000064.1:0-22545 GCA_036012155.1 Acidobacteriota bacterium | reverse complement strand
GTAGCCGATCAGCAAATAGGAGCACAGGCCGACCCCCTCCCAGCCAATGAACATCATGGCGAAGGAGTTGCCGAGCACGAGCACCAGCATGAAGGCGGCGAACAGGTTCAGGTAGGTGAAGAACCTGTAGAAGCCCGGGTCGGGTTGGTCATGCGCCATGTACCCGATGGCGTAGACGTGAATCAAGAAGCCGACGCCGGTGATTACGAGCACCATGATGGCCGACAGCGGATCGAACTGGAAACCGAACGGCACCGTGAAGCGGGCTGTGTCCACGCCGGCCTCACTGTCGTGCATTTGGCCCCACGAGGCATCGATCCAGTCGTATAGGACCACTTCGACATGGCGGTCTGAGGGTTCCATACCGGCGAGGCCGAGGAACGAGCCCATGCCAATGATGAACGCCAACAGCATGCACAAGCTGGCAAGACCGCCGGTGACCGTCTCGGAGCGTATGAAACGCGACCCCAGCAGCCCATTGATGAGCATGCCGGCAAGCGGTAGTAGCGGGATGAGCCAGAAGTACTCGATCACGGCGCGGCTAGCCCTCCAACAGGTGCACGTCGTCGACGTTCACCGTCTGCACGTTGCGGAACATGGCTATCACCAACCCTAGCCCGATCGCCGCCTCGGCGGCGGCGACTGTGATCGTGAAGATCGTGAAGATCTGCCCGGCAAGATCGGGCCGGTAGCGAGCCACGGCCACCAGGTTGATGTTGGCCGCGTTGAAGATCAGCTCGAGGCACATCAACACCATGATGACGTTGCGTCTGGCCAGCACCCCGATGACGCCGATTCCGAATAGCGCCGCCGACAGCAACAAGTAGTGGCCTAGCCCCAGCGTACCCACGTCAGACTCGCTTCTTGGCCAAGTAGATCGCGCCGATCATCGCCACCAGCAGCAACATCGAGGCGATCTCGAAGGGCAACAGGAATTCGGTGTAGAGCGTCATGCCGATGGTCTCGGTGTTGCCCTGGTCGACGGCGCGCAGCACCGTCTCGGCCTGCTCGGGCGCGGCCGCTAGCCCAG
This sequence comes from Acidobacteriota bacterium, assembly GCA_036012155.1. Lineage (GTDB taxonomy): Bacteria > Acidobacteriota > UBA890 > UBA890 > WLXD01 > DASCOT01. The sequence goes on along the minus strand of DASCOT010000064.1, from coordinate 21,515 downwards.
CGGCGTTCCCCCAGAGCAAGTAGCCGATCTCAGCCACCAAGGCCACTAGCATCGCTCCAGCCGGCAACCACTGCCGGTGCAGATATTCGACCTGGTTGACCTCGTTGAGGTTGACCAGCATGACCACGAACAAGAACAGCACAACGATGCCGCCGGCGTACACCAGGATCTGTACCGCCGCCACGAATTCTGCCTGCAGCAGAATGAACAGCCCGCCTACGCCGATGAACGAAATCACCATGTAGACGATGGAATGCACCAGTTCGCGACTCGTCACCATGAGCACTGCGCTCACGGTGATGATCGAGGCGATGATGTAGAAGGCGATGATCTCCATTCCGGACGCTAACGGTTGTAGTGCACGATATGGTGGCCGCTGTCGAGGATGCGAAGATCGTGGATCGAGTCGGCGCGGTTATAGACTGCAGCCTCGAACTCGTTGCTGTGGTAGATCGAGTCCACCGGGCAAACTTCTTCGCACAGACCGCAGAACAGGCAGCGCCCGTGGTCGAGGTAGAAGAACGTGGCGTACTTGCCTCCCTTGCCTTTGGTGTAGCCGCGCTCGCCGTCGAGAATGATGCAGTTGTCGGGGCAGATCTTCTCGCACAGGTAGCAGGCGATACAGGTCGACTCGTCAACACGCAGGATGCCGCGGTAGTTCGGATGGACCGACTCGCGCTCCAGCGGGTATTGCACCGTCACCTTGGGACGGAACGTGTACTTGAGGGTAAGCCACATTCCCTGGAGCAGCTCCACCAGCAGGAAGTTGCTGAGGAGACTTTTCTTCGGTGCCGAGGACATGGGTGCCGCCTGTGACGAATCGTGAGCGCGCATCAGCCTACCAGAAGCATGACGAGCCCAGTTACGAGCACATTGGCGATCGCCAGGGGGATCAGCGACTTCCAGTTCAATCTCATGAGCTGGTCGTAGCGATAGCGTGGGAAGGTGCCGCGGATCCAGATGTAGACGAACAGGAAGGTGGCGACCTTGAGGATGAACCAGGCGCCGCTGGGGACCAGGTCGAGGAAGGCGAGGGCCTCGACCCCGGGGAACGGGCGTAGCCAGCCGCCCCAGAACAACGTCACGTTGATCGCCGCCATCACCAGCATCGCCGTGTATTCGCCGAGAAAGAACAGCGACCAGCGCATGCCGGAATACTCGGTGAAGAACCCGGCGACGAGCTCCGAGTCGGCCTCGGGCATATCGAACGGTGGTCGGTTGGTCTCGGCCACCATGGCGATGGTGAAGATTCCCCAGGCCACCGGTTGCAGGAACACGAACCAGACGCCCATGTCGCGCTGCGCTTCGACGATACCGACCATCGATAGCGTTCCGGCAACCATGAGTCCAGAGAGCACTGCGAACGTCAGCGCAATCTCGTACGACACCATCTGTGCGGCGGCGCGCAGCGCCCCCAGCAGCGGGTACTTCGAGTTGCTCGACCAGCCGCCGAGAATAACGCCGTAGGTGCCGAGGCCGCCAATCCCGAGGATCAGCAGGATAGCAACGTTCACGTCGGCGATAACGCCGGGTATGTGGTACTCGAACAGCGTGATCCCGGCGCCGAAAGGTACCAGCGACAGGGTGGTAAATGCCGTCACGACGACGATGATCGGCGAGATCAGAAAAATTGTCTTATTGACCCCGGAGGGGATCAGGTCTTCCTTCAGGAGCAGCTTGACGACGTCGGCAATCGGCTGCAAGAGCCCATGGGGGCCAACTCGCATCGGCCCCAGGCGACTCTGGATAAACGCCAGGATCTTTCGCTCAGCCAAAACGATGTAGCCCGTCGCAAGGCCGAGGATCCCCAACAGAACACCGATCTGGAACAACGGGATCAGCACGTTGACGATCAAGAAGTCGCTCATCGATCAACGTCTCCGAGCACGATATCGACACTCCCGATGACGGTCACGACATCGGCGATCAGGTGGCCTTTGCACAATGGCGCGATCGCCTGCAGGTTGCAGAAGCTGGGTGCGCGGATCTTGCACTTGTATGGCGTGTCGCCGTTGCCGCCGATGATGTAATAGCCGAGCTCGCCACGGGGGCTCTCGACGATGTGGTACGCCTCCACCGGATCTTTGATCCGGATGGCTTTGGGCACCTTCGCGGTGATCGGGCCTTCCGGCATCTGCGTCAGCGCCTGCTGAGTGATCCGTACCGACTGACGCATCTCTTCCATGCGCACCAGATAGCGCGCGTAGGAGTCGCCGTCGGGAAACACTGGCACATCGAATTCCACCTGGTCGTAGCCGCCGTAGGGCAGCGCCTTACGGATGTCGTAGTCGACTCCCGAGCCACGGATCATTGGCCCCGAGAGACCCAGTGCGGCGGCATCTTCACCGCTGATTACACCGACGCCGACGGTGCGCTCGAGCCAGATGCGGTTGGCGCTCAGCAGCGTCTCGTACTCCTCGATGCGCTGTGGAAAGCTGCTACAGAAGTCGAGGACTGCTTCGGCCCAGCCTTCAGGCAGGTCGCGGCGCAGCCCGCCAGGGCGGAATGCCGAGGTGGTCAGGCGGTCTCCCAGCGCAGCTTCGAAGAAATCGAGGATTACCTCGCGCTCGCGCGTACACCAGAACAGCATCGTCTGGGCGCCGATATCCAGCGCGTGTGTCGCGAGCCAGAAGAGATGGCTGGCGATGCGGCTCAACTCGACAATCGCCAAACGTGCGTAGAGGGCGCGCTCGGACACCTCCCAGCCACCGAGGCGCTCTACGGTTTCGACGTAGCCCAGGTTGTTGTACGGCGCCGCCAAGTAATCGGTGCGGTCGGTAAACGGCACATTCTGATAGTAGTTGCGTGTCTCGCAGAGCTTCTCGGTGCCACGATGCAGGTACCCCATGACGGTCTCGATGTCGATGATCGTCTCTCCATCGAGATACAGGACCAGCCGCAGCACCCCATGTGTGGATGGGTGCTGAGGCCCCATGTTGAGCTCGAACTCCTTGGTCTCCAGCATGTCTCAGCTCGGCCCGGTTTCGTCGCCGTGTGTCGTTTCCGACTCGTCGGGCTCGTCGGGCTGTGGCGTCCATAGAGCCCCGACGACGCCAGGGCCAGCCATCTCGCGCTCCTGCTCGTTGATCTCGTACTCTCCCCGGATGCGGTCGAACCGACCCCCACGAAACGCCGCCTGCTGGCGCGTCAGTAGCTCGAGGTTGGGCCCTTCTAGCGGGTAGTCCTTGCGCAGTGGGAAGCCTTCCCAGTCCTCTGGCATGAAGACGCGGCGTAGGTCCGGGTGGCCAAGAAACTCGATGCCGTAGAGGTCGTACGTTTCGCGCTCCAGCCAATTCGCCGCCGGCCACACATCGACCGCGCTCGGCACTCCCTCGCCGTCGGCGCAGCCCGTCTTTACGGTCAGCCGGTGGTTCATCGGTATTGAGTAGATATGGAGCACGACGTCAAAGCGGGGATCGCGATCGGTCCAGTCGATGGCGGTGACGTTCGAAAGGTAGTTGAAGTCCATGGCCTCGTCGTCGCGCAGCCAGCTCAACACTTCGGTGAGATCGCTGGCGTCGACGCGCGCGATCGGCGTCCCGAGTTGATCAGCGCCTTCGTCGGTGATCCTGTCGCCGAAGCGCGCTAGCAGCGCGGCCACCACCGGATGCGGCTCTGGTTCCGGCTCCGGCTCTGGTTCCGGCTCTGGTTCCGCAGCTTCGGTCGCCTCAGGAGCTGCTGCCTCAGGAGCTGCTGCCTCAGGAGCCGCTGCCTCAGGAGCCGCTGCCTCAGGAGCCGCCGCCTCGGGCGCCGTTGCCTCGGGTGCTGTTGCCTCGGGCGCTGTTGCCTCGGGCGCCGTTGCCTCGGGCGCCGTTGCCTCGGCTGCCTCTGGCTGGGCTTCAGCAGGTGCCTCGTCGGCCGGCCGAGCCTGGGGCTCATCCTTCGGTTCGGCGTCGTCGGTGTCGAGCGGTTCGTCTGCCATCGGGCGGAATCTCGGGTCCCTGGGTGTGGTCTACTTCCGTACCACCTTCATCTCGTCAATCTTGTCCTGGAGCCGCAAGAGGCCGTAGAGCAGTGCCTCCGGACGCGGCGGACAGCCGGGCACGTACACGTCAACCGGCACGATCCGATCGACACCCTGGAGCACGCTATAGGTGGGATATGGGCCGCCGCAGGTAGCGCACGATCCCATCGACATCACCCACTTGGGGTCCGGCATCTGGTCGTAGAGCCGCTTGATTACCGGGGCCATCTTCAACGTCACGGTGCCGGCGACGATCATGAGGTCGGCCTGCCGCGGCGTGGCGCGAAATACTTCAGCGCCGAAGCGCGCCATGTCGAATCGCGAGCACGTTGTAACGATCATCTCGATGGCGCAGCATGCAAGGCCGAACGTAAGCGGCCAGATGGCCGATTTACGACCCCAGTTGATGACGCTGTCAACGGTCGTGGTCAGGACGTTGTCCGGAAGGGTGTGCTCGACTAGACCCATTCGAGTGCCCCGCGTTTCCACGCGTAAACGTAGCCCAAGATCAAGATCGCTAGAAAAATGAGCATTTCGATGAATCCGAACAACGCCAGGGCTCGGTAACGCACGGCCCACGGGAACATGAACACGGTCTCGACGTCGAAGACGAGAAACAGCATGGCGACAATGTAGAAGCGAATCGGGAAGCGCTTGTGGGCGTCACGGATGGGCTCGACACCGCATTCGTAGGGAGCCAGCTTGCCCTCGCTGCCGGGCGGAGTCGGTCGCACAAGGCGACCCACGATAAGCGGGAGGACCGCGAAGACAATCGCGACCGCCAGAAAAATCGCTATCGGAAGGTAGACGACCATGCAGCCCTGATCCGGGGTTCCGTCGCTGTGCCCGCCGATGCGCAGGCGAAGTCATTTCTATCCGTTGCCTGGTGGGGTGTCAAACTGCCGCGGGGCACCAGAAGTTGCCTTGGCTATTCAGAACCGCATTGCCCACAGAAGTGGTAGCCAGAGTTCCATCGTCATCGGTAGCCGGTGCCCGTCTATCTGCACGTCGGACTCTCGTGCCGGGTCCTCGGCGATTAGATGAAAGAGCTGAAACAGAGGCTCCATCTGATCGAGCGTAAAGGTGGCCCGGTGGCGAGGCTCGTCGTGCACGTCGCGTTCGGCGGTGGTGATGTCGAACTCGGCAGCTTGCGCGGTCAGCTCGCGGGCGCGCTCCGCATCCTCGCCCTCCAGCGGCGCGTACATGAGGCTGACTCGGGTGCGCTCGGTGAATCGACCCGGGAAAAGCAGGCGCAAGTCCTCCTCATCGAGGTTCTCGAGCAGCAGCTTTCTGATTTCTTCCGACATTCGTCACCTGAATCGGGATTGAATCCCATCGTGCCGACGCTGCAGGCTAGGATGCTACCAGCCGGCGAGCAGTTTCGTAGCTGGCCCGGCGCGAGCCGAACATGAGTCTCCCGACGCGGTGTCGGGCCTGCGAGTTCCTGACACAGTTCGAATGGATCCAATGAGTCCCACGGAAGCGCTGCTTCGTCGCCTCCCGAGCATGAACTCGATTCTGGAGGATGACGAGGTACGGCGTCGGATCGCCGCCGAGGGTTGGAGCAGGGGATTCGCCCGCAAGGTGGCGACCGCCTTGCTAGATCGGCTGAGAAACGAGATCTTGGCCGGAGATCTCGACGAGCCGCAAATGGGCATTCTGCTGAGCTCGATCGCCGACGACGTAATGCAGACGGGGGCGGCGATGCTGCGTCCGCGCTTGCGGCGGGTGGTGAACGGCACCGGCGTCGTCGTGCATACCAACCTCGGCCGATCGCCCTGGAGCCCCGCTGCTGCCGCACGGGTCGCGGAACTGACGACCGCCTACCTGAATCTCGAATACGACCTCGCGGGCGGCGCGCGCGGCGGTCGCGATCGCCCGGTGGCCAGCTTGCTCGAACGTTTGCTGCCAGGTGTCGACGTGGCGGTCGTGAACAACAATGCGGCCGCCGTCCTGCTGGTCCTCAACACCTTCGCGCAGGGGCGTGACGTGGTGGTATCGCGCGGCCAGTTGGTGGAGATTGGCGGTTCGTTTCGTATCCCGGAGATAATGGAAAAGGGGTTTTGCCGCCTGCGCGAAGTGGGTACGACGAACCGCACGCGTATCGAAGATTTCCGCCAGGCGATCGGCCCCGAGACCGGGCTGCTGTTGGCGGTGCACCCGAGCAATTATCGGGTCGTCGGCTTCACGCAGAGCGTACCGCTGGAGCAGCTGGTCGCTCTGGGACGGGAAACTGGCGTGCCGGTGATCGAGGATCTCGGGAGCGGCAACCTTATCGAGCTCGGGTCGATTGGAGCCGGCGACGACCCGACAGTCGGTCAGCGCCTCGCCACCGGCGTCGATCTGGTGACGTTCTCGGGCGACAAGTTGCTCGGTGGTCCGCAAGCGGGGCTTATTGCCGGCCGCCCCGAATCCGTTGACCGCGTTCGGGAGAATCCACTCTACCGGGCGCTGCGGCTCGACAAGGCAACGTTCCTGGCCCTCGAGGCAACGTTGATCGATTACCTGGCGGGGCGGTCGGAAGCCGTACCGACCTTGGCGATGCTCCGCCAGGACTCTGCAAGGTTACGGGCCCGCGCCGAGTCGCTGGCGGCGCTGATCGATGCGATTGGCGGTGTCTCTACGGAGGTGGTCCAGCTCGAATCGCGCGTCGGCGGCGGCGCCGCCCCCGATGCCGCGCTGCCATCGTGGGGAATTGCCATTGCTGCGTCGCTAACCCCCGACCAGCTGGTCAGCCGTCTGCGGGGCACAGACCCTGCCGTGGTTGGCCGCGTGGTCGACGACCGCCTCGTCCTCGACGTGCGAACGTTGCTCGCCGGTGACGAGGAGCGGATCGACGCGGCGTTGCAACAGGCGATCGACGGCGAGTAGGCCGGGATGGCGGTTCTCTCGGTTTGGCTGCTAGAAGCCGAAGCCCAGCAAATAGGTATAGGGCTGTTTGTTCGTCGCTCTTGGCGCCGTATATGCGGATCGCGTTGGTGAGATTCCAGGGCGCCCACCAGAGGCCACCGCCGTAGCCGGTGTGCCAGGTGTCGGAATCCTCTCCGTCGAGCCAGACGCGGCCGGTGTCGGCGCGGACAAAGACGCCCCAGCGGCCGGGCAACACGAGCGAAAGACGGCCGACGCGCGCCAGCACCTCGACGTTGCCGTAGGCGGAAGACTCGCCGGCGAACCGGTTGGCACGCAGCCCACGTACGGTGCTGCCGCCGATAAACGCCGAGTCGTAGTAAGGGAACGCGCCGTAGTTCTGCTGCCCGCCGACGCGGAAACCGACTCCGAGGCCCTGGCCGGGCAGCCAGAAAGACGCGGTCGCGGCGCCCCGAATCACGGTGTACTCGTCGACGAGGTCCCCGAAGCGCGGATAGTGCGTCGCATCGACGTCGAGCGTGTAGCCGGGCCCGACCGGGGCGGGCCCCCAACGCAAGGTGTCATCGGTTGCATCGCCGCCACGGGTTCCCGGGTATTTAGACTGAACCCCGCAATCCAACCCACCTGGGCGATGTTGTCGACGCCATAAGGTCGCTGGCGTGAGATGACACGGTCGTCGCTCAGGTCGGTGGTCGTGTACCGGGCCGTCGGACCCGTCGACAAGGACACGCTGTCACCCAAGCTGAGAACCAGCCGCGACTCGACGATGGCGGTGGCCTGCTGCACGCGGCGGAGCTCGGCAGTGTCCACATTGGGCGTCTCGTTCCCAAGGCCGTAGAAGTTGAGCGTCTCGATGCCGGAGATCAGCGCCCGGACGGTCCAGTAATGCCGACGGTTCTCGGGTCTGATTTCGGCATCGTAGTCAATGCGTGGACGCAGCGCACCGGTGCTGAACCCCAGGCGGATCTGGTGTCGTGAGCCGTACGGATTCTTGCGGAATCCGAAGCTTTCGATGGCAATGCCCGAGCCGCCGACGATTATCACGGAGATGTCGTTGCTCGGCGGACCCGATACTGCGACGCGGTCGTCACCTCCGCCGGTATAGATACGAAGTTGCTTCGTCTCCGTCGGCGCGAAGCGCCGATTGAAGAACGGCTGGCCACTTGTTGTGGGTGCATCGCACGCGCCGCTTCCCGGCGCCACCGACACGGTGGCTGAACCATCCTGGTGACGTTCGATCGCGATCACCTCGGCGCTGTTGGTGGTGTAGATGTTGACCCGGTCCGACAGGAACAGATAAAAGCGCCGCGCCTGGTCCAGCAGAGCGTCGCGACGCGCCCGGAGCTTGGAGGTGAGCTCTGCGCCATGCAGCTCGTAGTACTCCGGCGGCATGTGACGCGCCGCGGTCTCGATGGCGGTGTCCGTGAGTCGTGTCTGGACTTCACGCGCCGCGGTCTCCCAGCTCGACCAGTCGAGGCCAGACAATAGTCGCCGATCCAAGGAACGGGCGTTCCAGGTGAGCCCCTCGAGTCCCTGGTAAGTAGTTCGGAACGAATCGAACTTCGGCTCGCGATCCCGCGCCATGGCGAGGGCGAGACCTTCGTATCGCGAGAACGCCTGATCGCGGTCTTCGGCGATCGGCTGCAGCCTTTCCATGCCCGGTATGCGCGCCCATCGCCATTGCGCGACGTGGCGATCCCAGTCGCCGATCAGTAGATCGACCAGCCGAGCCCGCAAGAAGGCGTCAGCGTCGATGACCACCGCGGAGCTGCTGCTGAGGTGGTCGAAGAGCTCGCGTCCACCGAGGATCTCGGTGGCGCCGAATGTACCCCCCTCAGCTGCCGCGGTCGGAAATTCCTCGATCGTGCCGAGCAAGCCGCTGAACTCTTCCCGAAACTCGCCCAGTCGCGCATCGTCGGGCATCACCACGAGCCGCGGCAGCGGCTGCAGAACACCGGCGGCGCGGGCCAACGGCGCCGCCATCAGTGAGCCGGCGGGAAAACTCGCCGAGATCTGGTCCTGAGCGATATCGGCGATCGGTGTTTCTTGGAGCTCGTCGGGCAGTATCTGCGTCGGGTCTTTGGCAACGCCTCGGAACATGTAGCTGCGGCCGTCGGCGCCGCTCAGCGCCAGTCCCGCCGTTTGCAGTCCGCCGACCCTCCGCACGGGCTCGAGGCCACCGGCCTCTTCGCCCAGGTCGAGCAACTCGACCTCGATAGGGAGAGTCCAGATGTCGCGGTACGCGTTGCCGAAGATAAGCTTCTTCAGGGCCCCGGCAGCGTAGATCTCGCCAGCGACCATCGTCTGTGTTTGCCGAGTAGATCGAGCTCGCGAACCCTGCGCCGATGATGTGCTCGGCCAAAGCCCGAGGGTCAGCGCGATGCTCAGGCTGGCGAGGCCGAGGCGATAGCGCCCGGATCGTGTCATCGGGAGCCCCCGTTGGTTGGAGCGCGTCGAGTGAAGCCCGAATCCTAGCAGGTAACGTCCAGATGACCTCTCGGCTGGCCCGGGGCAACTACCCGGCAGGGCGGCTTCCGAATCGACGGCCGCCGTACGAACCGGCGTCGCCGTCAGAGGTTCGCGACCTCGAATTGCTCCTGGTGCAACATCTGGTCAGCGACCACGTTCACCGGAGCCTGCACGATCTCTCGCATGCCCTGTAGCACCGAACGGTTATCGCCACGGAGAGCGCGGTCGATCACCGGGTTGGCTCGCACCACCACATCGCGCCCGCGCAGCTGTTTCCGTAGGCGGTTGACCTCGCGCAGGATCTCCAAGCAGATGGTGTCGACGGATTTCACCCGACCGCTCGAGTGGCAATACGGGCACTCCTGCGTGAGCGTGTTCTCGAGGCTCTGCTTGACACGCTGGCGTGTGAGCTCGACGAGGCCGAACTCGGAGATCTGCAACAGCTGCGTCTTGGCACGGTCCTTCTCGAGCTCCTCTTGAAGCACCTCGACCACCTTGCGGCGGTTCGCCGGCTCCTCCATGTCGATGAAGTCAATGACGATGATGCCGCCGAGGTCGCGGAGGCGAATCTGCCGCACGATCTCACGCACGGCCTCGAGATTGGTTTGCAGCACGGTATCTTCCAGCCGTCGCTTGCCGACGTATTTGCCGGTGTTGATGTCGATCGCCACCAGCGCTTCGGTCTGGTTGATTACCAAGTAGGCGCCTGACTTGAGCCATACCTTCGACTCGAGCGCCTTTTGGATCTGCGGCTCGATCTCGAACTGATCGAAGATCGGTCGGTCGGAACGGTGGTGTTGAACTCGATCCGCCACGTCGGGGTTGATCGCCTGGAGGAATCGCTTGGCGCGCTCGAACTCCGTCTCATCGTCGATCACGACTCGACTGTAATCCTTGGTAAAAAGGTCACGCAGCAGTCGTAGCAGTACCGACAGATCCCGGTGAATGGCTGCCGGCGCATCGGCCTGCTCGCTGCGTCGCTTGAGCTCCTCCCAGAGCTCGTGCAGGAACCGCATGTCATCGGCGAACTCTTGCTGGGTGCGTCCGACCCCGGCGGTCCGAACGATGAAGCCGCCCATCCCCTTTTGCCGCGCTTTCTGGGTGATGCGCTTCAGTCGGTGGCGCTCGGCACGATCCTCGATCTTGCGCGAGACCCCAACGTGATCGACCGATGGCATGTACACGAGGTAGCGGCCCGGCAACGAAACGTTGGTGGTGATGCGCGCGCCCTTCGTTCCGAGGGGCGCCTTGGAGATCTGCACCAGGATCTCATCGCCGCGGCTCAGCAGCTTGTCGATCTTCTGCGACTCGCGGGAACGGCGGCTTTGCCGACGCTGTGGCTTAGGGGTGCCGTCGTCGCTGTCTTCGTCATCGAGCCACGAAGTATAGGCATCGATGTCGGGCAGGACATCGGAAACATACAGAAAGCCGTCACGCGCCAGGCCGATGTTTACGAAGGCCGACTGCATGCCGGGAAGCACCCGGTTGACGCGTCCCTTATAGATATTGCCCGCGGTTCCGCGGGTGCTCTCCCGCTCGATGAATACTTCCTGAAGCTGTCCGTCTTCGAGTATCGCCACGCGGGTTTCGCTGTCCCCGCAGTTGGCAATGATCTCTTTGCGTGCCATGTAGTACTCCCCTGCGCGCGCCCGGGCTCGGTGGAGCCGACCTGGGGTCGTTCGGACGCTGCGGCGGGATGGGCGCACGCGGAGCGGTCGAGTGGATCAAGCCAAGGCCCTTCCACCGGATCTCCAGTTGACGTGCTATGCGCTGGGCGCCCATCGGCGATTTCCAGGCGACGTCGCTGTACCCAACGACGCCGGAATGTCGTGATACCGAACTCTCGAAAAAATCCTGTGCCCCGCGCCGGTTGGCGGCGTTGCCGCCGCCGTTCACCCAGTTTCTTCACTCACCGGAGAATCGCTCGCCCGAAACCGGGCCCTATCTGCGCCGGCGAGAACGGCCGGCCGCATGACAAATGATCGATTCCCCGGATCGGCCGGGGTCGTCTACGTCCTGAACTCAGGACGCCTTGTATCCTACCGGAATTGTACCAGGGTCATGAACCGGTCCAGAGCCTCGTTTCACGACCGACCCGGTCGCGGCGGGATGTCCCCGGCGCGCGAGCTGACCGCGACGAGCTAGACCAGGAAGCGCCGACTACGCACTGAGATCACCAATCCGATCGCGATGCACGTGGCGAGGGCTGAGGATCCCCCGTACGACAGCAACGGGAGCGGGATGCCGGTGATCGGCAGGTAGCCGATAACCATGCCGGCGTTAACCGCCAGGTGGAAGGTGAGCAACCCGGCGACGCCGGCGCAGATGTAGGCACCGGCCCGATCTCGCGCGACATGTGCGCCGCGTAGCAGCCGCAGGATCAGTGCCAAGTAGAGCAGGAGCACGGCGGCGACACCGAAGAAGCCGATTTCCTCGCCGAGCAACGCGACGATGAAATCGTTCTCCTGCTCGGGCAGGAAATTCAGTTGGCTCTGTGTGCCCGAGAAGAGACCCTTGCCGAAGAGCCCTCCAGAGCCTACCGCGATCTTGCTCTGCACCAGCTGATAGCCCGCCCCGAGAGGGTCGGCTTCTGGGGCCAGGAAGCTCGTGAGACGACTCCGCTGATACGGGTGCAAGCTCAAGTACCAGAGAGGGGCCGCGGCCAGCGTTGTCCCGGCGAGAATTCCCACCGATCGAAGCTGCAGCCCTGCTGCCCAGGCAGTTGCGGCGAGAATAGGCAGATAGGTGATCGCCGTGCCCTGGTCTGGTTGGAGCGCCGTTAGCACGAACGGGATGCCCACGATTACCGTTGGCATGGCGAGGCCGCGGAGCCCGAAGGGACGGGGCTCACGGTCAGCGAACAGCCGTGCCAGCGCCAAGATGATGGCTACCTTGGCTAGCTCCGACGGCTGGATCCCTATGTTGCCGACGCGTAGCCACGACCTCGCACCGGAGATCTGCGGCCCCAGCACGAGAACCAGCCCCAGCATCGCGATGCACACCCCCCAGAGCAGGTAGGCGTTGTCGGTGAGATGGCGGTAGTTGAGGAACCCGAGCACGATGGTCAGCAGTATCCCGACCGCCACCCAGGCGCCCTGGCGTTTCTCCAGATCGAGCTCCTCGCCTGCCGAGGCCGAGGCTACCAACAACATGCCGATGCCGAGTAACGCCGCGAGCGTCAACAGGGTAATGGCATCGAACCAGCGCACCAGGCGGCGATCGAACAGGGTCATCGGTTGCCCTCGGGATCGGCATCGATCGTTGGCTCCGTAACATCCGCCGGGTCACCGATCGGTAACCGCCGAACTGCGCCCTCCTCGAGAGGCTCTCCGAAGTAGCTCGCCAGGATCTCGCCGCCGATGGGTGCAGCGGCGCCGCCGCCGGATCCGCCATTCTCGAGGTACACGGCTACTGCTACCTCGGGGTCGTCAATCGGCGCCGCGGCAACGAACCAGGCATGGTTGCGCAGATGCTCGGGTCGATCCTCATCCTCCGCGGCTACACGCGCTGTGGAGGCTACTTGAGCGGTTCCGGTTTTTCCGCCGACGGCGACGGTCGGGTGGCGGGCTCGCCACGATGAGCCGTAGGCCACTGACCCTGCCATGCCACGAGCAACCAGCTCGCGGGTCGCGTTGCCGAACGGTGCTGGTTGCTGGTCGCTCGAGTACGATCGCATCCCACCGCTGCTGGCGCCCTCGATGCGCATCAGAAGCCGCGGTTGGCGGATGAAGCCGGTGGCAGCGGTGGCGGCAACGTTGGCGAGTTGCAACGGGCTGACGGCCAGTGGCCCCTGGCCGATCGACAACGAAACGGTTTCGCCCGGGTAGTATCGGCGACCGTTGGCCGCGAGCCATTCATCGCTGGGTACGATGCCGCCCTGCTCCTCGGTGAGATCGATCCCAGAGGTCGCGCCGAGGCCGAAGCTTTGCGCCCAGCGCACGATCCGTTCGCGTCCCAGCTTGACGCCGAGCTCGTAGAAGAAGCTGTTGCAGGAACGGGCCAGCGCCTCGACCACATTGACGTTGCCGTGCTGTCCTTCGCAGCTGAAGAAGCGACCGTAGAGGGTCTTGCCGCCGGGACAGAAGAACGTCGTGCTCGATGAAATAATGCCTTCCTCGATCCCCGCGGTGGCAAGCACGAGCTTGAAGACCGAGCCTGGTGGCTGACCCGCCCGCACACTGCGGTTGTGTAGCGGCTTGTCCGGATCTCGCAGCAGAGATTCCCACTGATCCACAGAGAACCGATCGGCGAAGTCGTTGGGATCGAAGGCCGGCGAGCTCGCCAGCGCCAACACGCCGCCGGTCGTCGTATCGAGGACCACGGCGGCGCCGCGGCGCGAGCCAAGGAGCTCTTCGACGCGTTCCTGTAGCTCGACGTCGAGCGCGAGGATCACGGTTTCACCGGGTAGCGGGGCCGCTTCGCTTTCCAGCCGAATCTCGCGGCCCACCGAGTTCACCACGGCGAGGCGGCTTCCCGCTTGTCCGGCGAGGTCGTTGTTGTAAATCGACTCCACCCCAAGCTGCCCGACGATGTCACCCAAGCTGAACCGATCGCCACGAGATTCGAGCTGTCGCGGTGAGATCTCACCTACGTAGCCGAGCACGTGAGCGGCGGTTGCGCCCCGCGGATAGAACCTCTGCGCGTGGATCTGAACGGCGACTCCCGGATGCTCGAGCTGTCGCGCTTCGATCCGTACGACATGCTCCTTGGGAACGCCCGAGGCCACGACAACGGGTCGGAATCGCGCCATGCTTCGTTGCCTGTCGAGCCGCTGGCGAAGAACTTCATGCGGCTCCTGCAGCACTGCGCTCAGCCAGCGCAGAGTCTCCTCCTCATCGTCGATTAGCTCTCGAATGAGGGCTACCTCGTACGAAGGGCGATTGGTTGCCAGAATCTCGCCGTTCCGATCGAGTATGAGGCCCCGACTCGGACGTACGCGAGAGCGCTTCCATAGGTTGTCCTCGGCGAGGCTGGCGTATTCGGAGCCGTGGATCACCTGCGTCTGCCAGAAGCCGAGTAGCAGCGCCAGCACAAGCACGACGGCGAGCGCCTCGAGGAGGCGAACGCGATCGGTGATGCGCTGACGATCTGACGCGGTCTCCAGGGCTCGCGGTCCCAGCAAAGGGGCTCGATGGACAGACCGCTCTGGAGGCGGTTTCAGGTCGACTCGGCCGTCGTCGTTGGGTCGCCAGGGGCCCGTCATCGGCGAATCTCCTGAAGAACGTTTTCTTGCATCTGCGCACCGCCCGTCATCGTCGTGGCGGTGACAAAGGCGATCGCCTGCGCCTGCGTTGCCAGCCTACTACGAGGCGCGGTCCGCCCGCGATGATCAGGCCGCCGACTACCGCCGTGGCGCCGCCGCGTGCGGCGATCGTCGCGAGAGCCTCCCCGCCCGGCCAGGCGAAAAAGCCGAGCAGCCCCATGACGATCGTGCCCTCGAGCACCGCAGCGCCACCGATAACGATCGTCTCCGCGAGCTGCCCACGAACGACGATTACGCTTCCCAGTGATGTGATCAGAGCCGCCACGACGGTCTTCGAGAAGGCATGAAGGCCGACGATGCCTCCGGACAGGCTGTCCTGGACGAACCCCGCCAGAGCTCCGATCAGCACGGAGGAGGCGAAGGTGCGCCGAAGCGCCAGCAATCCGATGGCCACCATCAACCCGTCCACCAACCCCAGAGGCGGCAGCATCTGCGTCAGCGTTGTTTGTGCCGTGCCGACGACGAGCATCAGGACGACGATCTGGAGAACTGATCTCATCGGTCACGTCGGGGATCAGGGTTCAGGCTCGCGGTGCAGCACCAGCACGTTCTCGAGGCGCATCATGTCGACGCTTGGCCGTACCTCGATCTGCATGAACAGCGCAGTCTCATCGCGCAGCAGCGGCACGGGAGGCGTTCCTGGCAACGCTGGCCCCACTCCGGCTCGCGTCACCTCTCCGACAGGGATCCCGGGTGGATAGATACCGTCCTCACCCGAGGTTTCTACGATCTCTCCCAGGCTCACGTCGTCGAGCGTTTGGATAAAACGCAGCTCGAGTAGCGGTCCGTCGCTACCCGCCAGTAGTCCACTCGCTCGCGACTCGGTGAGCCGCGCCCCGACGCCGCTCAGGGCATCGGTAAGCAGTTGCACAGCGCACGTCCAGCGCGAGACCTGGATCACTCGCCCAACCAGAGCCCCGTCGGGCGAGATGACCGCATCGTCCACACCGACGCCGTCTGCCGAGCCTCGGTCGAGCTGTAGTGACTGATAGCGGTGTGCGAGGTCACGACCGACGACCCTGGCAGCGGTCCAGCGCCCCGGCGCGCTCTTGGTGGCCCGGAGCATTGCGCGCAGGCGTTTGTTCTCGTGGCGCGCCGCTGCCGCCGAGGCCAGCTGGCGCTGCAGTTGTGCGTTTTCCTGGCGAAGCCGCTCGAACTCGTCGACGGAACCGAGTAGCCCGAAATATTGGCTCCAGGCGGAGCGCACTGCGCCGACTGTGGAGGTGGCGATACGCTGGAACGGCGACACGATGCCGGTGACGGCGCCGCGGGCGGTCGCGAGCGTGCGGGTGCGGTTGACCTGATACGACATCAGGAGAAAGAAGAAGGCCAACAGGCCGACAACGAGCGCCGCGCTGCGCGCAGTTCGCGTCATCGCCTCTTCGCAGCTCCTTGATGTCGTTCCGGATGCCCTCGCCGCGGCAACGCGACGGGAGGGTCACCTGGCTAGGGCAGACACACGCGTCGCAGGAGATCCATGTCGTCGAGGACG
Source organism: Acidobacteriota bacterium (assembly GCA_036012155.1). Lineage (GTDB taxonomy): Bacteria > Acidobacteriota > UBA890 > UBA890 > WLXD01 > DASCOT01. Next base: position 5,459 of record DASCOT010000064.1, on the reverse strand, counting down.
CGGCCGACACCGAGCACGACCGTCGACAGCGGATCCTCGGTAATCGTAACCGGAACACCCGTCTCTTCACGTAACCGCACGTCGAGATTGCGAATCAACGCGCCCCCGCCGGTCAGCACGAGCCCGCGATCGACGAAGTCGGCCGATAGCTCTGGAGGTGTCCGTTCGAGCGCCATGCGCACCGCTTCGACGATCGTTCCGACGGGCTCGCTGAGTGCCTCTCGGATCTCGCGATCCGTGATGGTGATGGTCTTCGGGATTCCCTCGACCAGATCGCGACCCTTGATCTCCATTGTCAACTCTTCGTCCAGCGGGTAGGCGGAACCGATCTCCATCTTGATCGATTCTGCCGTGCGCTCGCCGATCAGGAAATTGTAGTTGCGCTTGACGTAGTTGATGATGGCCTCATCGAGCTCGTTGCCACCGATGCGGATCGAGCGCGAATACACGATCCCGGCCATCGAGATGACGGCGACATCTGTTGTGCCGCCGCCGATGTCGACGATCAGATTTCCGGACGGCTCGGTGATCGGGAGGCCGGCACCGATCGCCGCCGACATCGCCTCCTCGATCAGATAGACCTCAGATGCCTTGGCACGGTAGGCGGTGTCGCGCACCGCCCTCTCCTCTACCTTGGTAATACCGCTCGGCACCCCGATGACGATGCGCGGCCGCACCAGGAAGCGGCGATTATGTACGCGACGGATGAAGTAGGAGAGCATCTGCTCGGTGACCTCGAAATCCGCGATGACACCGTCCTTGAGCGGGCGCACGGCGACGATGTGGCCCGGCGTCCGCCCCAACATCTCCTTGGCCTCCTTGCCGACTGCCTCGACCTTGTTCGTGTTCTTGTTGATGGCAAGGATCGAAGGCTCACGCACCACGACCCCTTTATTACGCATGAACACGAGAGTGTTCGAGGTGCCGAGATCGATGGCGATGTCGTTGGAAAAGGCTGAGAACACGGGCAGGGCACTCACAATGTCGGTGGCTCGGCCGCGACACCGGAAACCGTTGTCGCAACGGCGCGAGGCAGGACAGACGGGAGGTAAACTCGAAACGATCCAATCGCACCACGGAGGAGGCCGGGGCCAGCGGCAAGCCGTCGCCACTTGCCGACGCGCAGCGCGTAATGATGGTACCACGGGGCCCAACCTTGTCGGGGCGAGCTGCGGGCGGATACCATATCTTCTCCCCGTCACCGGTGAACGGGATGAGATATCGTTTGCCGCCGCCCGCCGCCGCGCCACCACGTGCAATCCGCTGCCCTGAGGCGCGGCAACCCCGCTCGGAGTAAGTCATCGTGCTGGATACCCTGCGTCGGAACGTAAGGCGGCTTTCGTGGACGCTTTGGCTCGTCATCGTGGCGTTCATCGCCTTGTACCTCCCCGCCTTGTTTACCAGTGGCGCGGCGAATGTGGTCGCGCGGGTCAACGGCGAGCCAATCGAGGCTGCCGAGTTTCAGCGCGCCATGAAGGAGCAGATGCAGTACTACCGCGGCCTGAACCAAGGTGAGCTGCCCGACAACTTCATCCAGCAGATGCAGCTCCAGAGTGTCGTACTGGAGCAGCTCATACGACGGCGGCTGATCGTGGAGGCGGCCGAGGATCAGGGTTTTGCGATCGCTCGCCAGGAGCTCAAGGACCGGATGATGCAGTATCCGGCGTTTCGTCGCGAAGACGGACGGTGGATAGGCGACGAGGAATACCGGACGATCCTCCAACGCAATGGCGTCGACGTCGTCTCTTTCGAGCAATCAATCGTCGACGACCTCCTGGTCGAACGTGTTACCGGGTTGATCACCGAGGGCGTTACCGTCAACGACCGTGAGGTCGAAGAGGCATACCAGCGTCAGAGTGAGAAGGTGCGATTCGATTTCTTGCAGATTCGACCTACCGCATACCGCCTCGAGGTCGACAAGGAAGTTACCGAGGCAGACGTTCGGACTGCCTACGAAGCCGACCCCGATGCCTATCGACGTGCCGAGCAGCGGCGCGTCTCCTACGCGCTGATCGATACGGAGGAGCTCCGCAACCGTGTGGAGCTCTCGGAAGATGCGCTGCTGGCCGAGTACGAGGCCAGCCTCACCGAGTTCACTATCGAGGAACAGGTCAAGGCGCGGCAAATCATGCTGCGCGTGCCCCCGACGGCCAGCGACGAGGAGAAGGCCGGGGTCCGGGGTCGTGCCGAGGAGGTCCTGCAACGCCTGAGCGCTGGAGCCGACTTCGCCGAGTTGGCAGAAGAGCTGTCGGATGACCCCACGTCCGAGTCGGGCGGCGATCTCGGCTGGGTGACGCGTGGTCGACAGGTCGAAGGCTTCGATGAGGCGGCGTTCAATCTGCAGCCCGGCGAGACGTCGGAGGTCATCGAGACCGCCTTCGGCTTTCACATCGTTCGTGTCGAAGAACGGCGCGACGAGCACGCTCAACCCTTCGAGGAGGTACGCGGGCAGCTCGAGCAGCGGCTTGCCTGGGACCAGGCCGAAGCGCAGGCCGAGACCACGTCGGAGGAGATCCGTCGCGACGTGTTGCGGGGCGATGCGCTCGACGATGTGGCCGAGCAACACGGCTTGACCGTCGAGGTCAGCCCGTTGTTCGCTCAGGACACCGGGTTCGGCGAGTTCACCGCCGTCGATCTCACCAGCCGGATCTTCACCCTGGGCACTGGTCGAGTCGCCGAGCCGGTCCGGGTGCGCCGGGGTTATCTGGTCTTCCGAGTCGACGACATCGTGGCGCCTCATGTTCCCGAGCTCGATGTCGTAGTCAGCGAGGTCCGCTCTGATGTGGTCGAGGTGCGGGCTGCAGAGCGGGCGGCGGAGCGCGCCGGCGAATACGCCGAGCGGTTGGCGGACGGGGATCCGTTGGAGACCATCGCGGCGGAGGTCGGAGCGATGGTCGAATCCAGCGAGCTGGTAGCCCGCGAGGAAACCGTGCCGGTGCTGGGAAGCGCACCGGCCCTGATGCAAGCGGCATTCGAGCTGGCGGCAGGCCAAACGGGCGGTCCGATAAAGCTCGACGATCGATTCGTCGTGTTTCGACTCGCGGAGCACGTCCAGCCCGATTGGGCGCTGTTCGCCGAGCAGAAGGAACAACTGCGAGAGCAGGAAGCCGTGCAACGTCGTAACCGACTGTTCGAGGCCTATCTTCAGTCGCTACGCGAGAGCTATTCGGTGACCGTCGACCAGGCGGTCATCGATACCATCGTCAGCTGAGCTGCTGCGGTCGCCCGCTACTCCGGCTCCGCCACGTTCTCGCCACGGCCTGCTAGCATTCGGACATGAACACAGAGCAGTTCGCGGGTCAGCTGGTCGCCTGGTTGCGTTCGGAAGCCGAGTCTGCCGGGGCGCGGGGCGTCGTCTTCGGTCTTTCTGGAGGTGTCGACTCGGCCGTGCTGGCGAAGCTGGCTCGGCGGGCGTTCCCGGAAACACACCTGGCGTTGATCCTGCCGGCGCATTCCGATCGCCAAGATATTGACCACGCGCGGCTGGTGGTGACCGAGTTCCGCCTTAACTCCAAGCTGATCGAGCTGGATACGGTCTACGAGAGCTTTGCTGGTCTGCTGGGAGCCGATCCGGGACCCGACAAGCCGCCCGACCTGCCCCTTGCCAACCTCAAGGCTCGACTGTGGATGACGGCTCTGTACTATCACGCCAACAAGTTCCGCTATCTGGTGGCTGGGACGGGGAATCGCTCCGAGATGTCTCTCGGCTACTTCACCAAGTACGGCGATGGTGGAGTCGACTTGCTGCCGCTAGGCCATCTGGTGAAAAGCGAGGTGGTGGCGCTGGCCGATTGCCTGGAGGTCCCTCGGGAGATCATCGAAAAGCCGCCGTCAGCGGGAATCTGGGCCGGTCAGACCGACGAGAAGGAGCTCGGGTTCACCTATGAGCAACTCGAGGAGTACGTGCTGGGCGGGCTCGAGGATCAGGAATTACGCCAACAAGTGGAGACGCGCCGCCGTGCCAATGCCCACAAGCTTCGTCCGCCCAGGCTGCCGCCGCCACCGTCGGCGATGTGACGATGACCGACGCCCAGGCATCTGCGCTACTGGATCCAGACGAGTACTTGGCCGATTGCTTTCGCCTCGCCAAGAAGATCTGGGACGATGGCTATCGGCCTGATTTCCTTGTCGCCCTCTGGCGCGGCGGCGCCCCACCGGGCATTGCCATCCACGAGTTGTTCCGTTGCAAAGGTCACGACTTCTATCACACGGCGATTCGTACGCAGTCGTTGGAAGGGGTCGCACAAGGGGTTGGCTTCGACATTCGTGGGCTCAAGCATGTCAGTGATGAAGTGGAGTCGGGCCATCAGATGTTGATCGTCGACGACCTGTTCGATACCGGACGTACCATGTACGAGGTGATCGAATACCTGCGGCGTCGCGCGCGGCGCAATATGCCGGAGATTCGCGTTGCCACGGTCTACTTCCGCCCGGAGCGTCGCGCCTTTCTGGTCGGCCCGCACTACTACCTCCACGGCGTGTCGGAGAGGCCCGTTTTTCCGCATCAGCTGACCGCCCTGGCGTCGGAGCGGCTGGCCGAGACCGACCCGGAGCTATGCGAGGCGATCTGGGGCAACGGGCAGACTGGCCCGGCAGTCGGCGGCTCCACATGAGACGCGCCGGTCTCGTGGCGGTGGCCCTTCTGGCCGCCGCGGCCTGTGCCGTGAATCCGGTTACCGGCCGGCGCGAGCTCATGCTCCTCTCGCAGGACCAGGAGATCCAGCTCGGTCGCGACAACGATGAGCTCGTGGTGGCCGAATACGGCTTGTACGATGACCCCGAGCTCGGCGAGTGGATCGCGCAGGTCGGGCAAACGATGGCGGCCGCGAGTGAGCGTCCGGAATTGCCGTGGACGTTTCGCGTTGTCGACGACACCATCGTCAACGCCTTCGCGCTGCCGGGCGGTTACATCTACATGACGCGCGGCATCCTCGCGTACATGAACTCGGAGGCCGAGGCCGTCGGAGTGCTCGGGCACGAGATCGGCCATGTGACCGCTCGTCATGGAGCGCAGCGACATACGAGCGCCTCGCTGGCGCAGATCGGGCTCGGAGCCGGCAGCGTTCTGTCCTCCGAGGTGCGCGCGCTGGGCGGCATATTGCAGACGGGCGTGGGGCTACTGTTTCTCAAGTTCGGGCGTGACGATGAGCTCCAGTCCGATCAGCTAGGCGTTCGCGACGCTGTCGGCGCTGGCTATGACCCGCGCCGCCTGGCAGCATTTTTCCGGACAATCTCGGCGATGTCCGACGCTGGGGGCGGGCGTCTGCCCACCTGGTTGTCAACGCACCCCGCGCCGGACAATCGCGTCGAGCGAGTGCTGGCCGCCGCCGAGCCGCTGGTTGCAGGGCGTGCTGATTTGCGTGTCGCTCGAGAGTCTTACTGGCGCCGCATTGACGCGATCGTCTTCGGTCCGGATCCGCGGCAGGGCGTGGTCGTCGACGGTGCCTTCAGGCATCCCG
>DASCOT010000063.1:0-9598 GCA_036012155.1 Acidobacteriota bacterium | reverse complement strand
CTGACGGCGCCGGACTTCTCATTGCCAGGCCTCCAGCAGCCGGTCGTTGACCTCGGCTCGTCGCTGAACGGGGCGACCCTGCTGAACTTCTGGTCGCCGACGTGACTGGCGTGCCGTGAGGAGTTTCCTCACCTCGACGCGATTTACCGGGACCTGTCGCCCCAGGGGTTGTCGGTCATCGCCATCGATGTTTCCAACGATGTCGAGCGGACGCGTCAGTTCTACGACGACAACGGTTTCGCTATTCCCGCAGCGTTCGACCCTGGGCAGGAGATCTCGGCGCGAGCCTATGGCGTGATTGCTACGCCGACCAACTACCTGCTCGATCAGCAGGGGCGTATCGTCTGGCGACACTATGGCTACAAGCGCGGCGATGAGGCAGATGTGCGCCGCGAGATCGCGGACGTGCTCGCCGGGGCCGACTGAGGCTACGGAGTCTCTTCAGGCGCTGCGGCGACGCTCGCGACGATGCCGCCTCTCTTCTATGCGCATCTCTTCAATGATAACGAAGAACGCATCGACAAGATCCTCCGGCCACTCTGTGCCACGGCCATCGGTAATGATGTCGCGTGCCGCCTCATGGGAGAACGCCGGGCGACAGCTGCGATCCGAGGTCAGGGCGTGCCAGACATCGCAGAGCGAGATGATTTGAGAGCCCACCGGGATACCGTTGCCCGCCAACCCGTGTGGATAACCGGTTCCGTCCCAGCGTTCATGGTGATGTAGCACCAGCGGGACGACGTCTTTCAGCGCCGGAAGAGGCTTGAGGATCTGGGCGCCGATCTCCGGGTGTTGCTCGATCTGCATGCGCTCCCGGGTGGTCAGCGCCCCGGGCTTCTTCAATATCTCGTCGGGAATTCCGACCTTGCCGATATCGTGCACGAGGGCACCTACCTCCACCGCGAGCGTCTCGCGCTCGCTGAGGCCGACCGCCGAACAGAGACGCCGGGTCAGATCGGACACCTCGAGTGAATGCTCGCGCGTGTAGCTGTCCTTCGACTCTACCGCTTCCATCAGCGCTCGCAACGACTGTTGGACCGCGGCGCTGTCGAGCTGCTGCTCTTCCTTGCGGAGCATGTTGTCGAGTACCTGGCGCAGGGCGTTGCCTTCGCCTGGTATCAGCCGTCGGGCGTTGACGGAGATCATTGCCTGGTAGACGCGGTCGTTGCTGTCTTCGCCCACGCCGGCCGAGTGGATTTGGTTGCCGCCCTCACCCTTGGCGACGTACATGGCGCGATCGGCCGCGTCCATGAAGCTGTCGGCCACGTCACCGTCCTCTGGGAAGCTCGCGACGCCAATGGATACGCAGACGGAGCAGGGGATTTCCTCGGGCAGATCCTCGAGCAGAATCAGCACCCTCTCGACGCGCTCGATGGCGGATTTCTTGTCCAATGGTACGAGTGCAAAGAACTCGTCGCCGCCATAGCGACAGATCGACTGGGTCATCGGCAACGCTCGCGCGAGCCGCTGGCCGACCTCTCTGATGACCTGGTTGCCCACCACGTGCCCGTGGCAATCGTTGATCGTCTTGAGGTTGTCTATGTCGACCATCACGAGCGACAGGGGCTTGGGCCGTTCCTTCTTGGTGTACTCGGCCAGCGCCACTTTGAGCTCCTGACGGAACGCGTTGAAGTTGAGCAGACCCGTGAGCCCGTCGAGTCGGGTTCGCCGTCGCATTTCCTCGACGAGATCGCACCCTTGCAGGTACCCGGCCACCATCAACGCCGCGGCCTTGCAGAAGGTTCGTTCTTCCTCCTGGAGCGTGAAGTCCTCACGAGCGTCACGCAGGAAGAACGCTCCTACTACAGCCTCGTTGTGCATCACCGGAACCACGAACCAGCTGCGGAATCGGTGCGGCATCGGTAGATGGCCACGCACTTTCTCCCAGAGCTTCGAGGGGTCGTTGGGGTGCAACTCGGTAATCTCGCCGGAGGAGAGCGTTTCCTCGAGCTCCGGATAGTGTTTCAGGGCCAGCAGCAGCTGGACACTCGTTTCCCCGTCGTCGGAACAGGCTGCGAGATAGGCGTGCCGATCTCCTTCGTTGAAGATCAGCGTCGAGCATCGCTCGGCCCGCAGCGTCTCACGCAGCTTCATGTTTACCGAATTCAGGACGCCCTGCGGGTTGCCGGACGATAATGCCAGCTGGCCGATTTCCAGCAGCGCCTTGGTGCGATCCCGTTCCGAGGCCACTTGGTGGTAGCGATGTACCATCTTGCGGTTGACGTCGCTCATGCGGCTGAAGCGATGCTGCTCGCGACGTGCTTCGTCGGAGATCGTGCCGAAGAAGAGGCCGACGCCAAACAGGAACGGCAGCCGGATCAGCAGATCCGTCTGCCGCCAGATCGCGGTGCCATATTCCACGTAGAGCATGCCGAGGTAGACGAGACACACTAAGCAGGCGACCACAGTGTGGCCGAACTGGCTGCTAATACCTGCGATGATCAACACCAAGAAGAAGAACAGGAAGAAGTCGTTCGTCGATTCCCCGGTGAACGACACCGCAACGGTGACGAGCGCAAGGTCGGTCAGTGTGATGGGCCAGCGTAGCCGCTCCCACTGGCCGGACCGTACAGCCACGCCGTAGCACGACAGGCTGGCCATCAAGACCGCCACCAGCGACAGCTGCTGCCAGGGCGCCATCGGCTGGCCGTTGCCGTAGAGCACCAGGTACGCTGCGCCGATCAGCACGGTGCACCGTGTCATCACGACGCCGGCGTGCTGACGATCTCCGTCGACCCCGGTCGCGCTCTCCGAGCGGCCGGTGTTGGTCTTTCGACTCAAGAATGACCTCTATTAGTTATTAAAACCTACTAATAACTATCCATAGACGTAATACTGACGTAGTTAAACGTCACAAGTCAATATTCTTCTTTTAGACGGTGAAAAAGATGCTTGCGGCCACGTATGACCGTCGGGATGGCGCGCAGCCCCCTCGATTGGTACGGTTGCCCCGGTGCCCGGCCGCTATGGGATAATTCCGGGTCTGGAGCTCGCCCACCCCAGCCTTGTGCCAGCGACGTGCCGCCCCGATCGAGTGTCCTGAAACAAAGCGCCGCGGCCAGTGAACAGCGAGGCTGCCAGGCGCCACGTGCGGATGGCTACCAACGGTAACCAGCGGCGCCCGGACGCCGCGGCTGAGCGCGAAACGTTCTCGTCGGGGTGGGGAATGATCTTCGCTCTTCTTGGAGTGTCGATCGGCCTCGGCAACTTCTGGCGCTTCCCATACATGATGGGGATTTTCGGGGGAGGTGCCTTCCTCGCGATCTACCTCCTTATCGTGGTGGTGGTGGGTGTTCCGGCGTTGCTTGCCGAGCTCATGCTGGGGCGGGCCACAGGGCGGGGACCGGTGGAAGCGTTCGTTCGCGCCGGGGTGCCGGCTGGGCGACAGATCGGTCAGCTGTTGTTCGTCGGCGTTGCGATGGCGATGACCTACTACCTCGTAGTGCTCGGGTGGTTGTTGGCGTACCTCGTCATGTCATTGGGCTGGGCGTTGGGCCTCAACGAGATTTCGAGCGCCAGCTTTGCCGCCCTGCACGCCCGATGGCCCGTGCAGATGCTGTGCTCTGCGATTGTGGCCGGTGCGGCGGCAACCGTTGTAACCAGGGGAGTTCGTAGCGGTATCGAGCGTATCAGTAGCGTGTTCTTACCGGTGTTCGGTGTCCTTACACTGGGTCTGGTGGCGTGGTCGCTGTCGCTGCCAGGCGCCGGAGAAGGCTTTCGCTACCTGTTCACTTTCGACTGGCGGGCGCTTACGCCGCTGGCGGTGATGGCTGCTGTTGGACAGGCGTATTTCTCGCTCGGGCTCGGCGGAACGTTCTTGGTGATCTATGGCTCCTACCTGCCCGCGGACGCGCCGTTGCCGCGCCGCGCGATCTCGACCGCGGTGGGCGACGTTGCAGCCAGCATCCTGGCGGCGCTGATCGTGATCCCGGTTGCCTTCGCCTACGGGCTATCGCCGGCAACCGGTCCGCCGTTGCTCTTCGAGGTCATGCCAGCAGCATTCGTCGCCATGCCGGCCGGGCCTGTCTTCGGAGTGGCGTTCTTTCTCGGTCTTCTGTGTATCGCCTTCCTTTCCGGCGTAGCCGCCATCGAAGTGCTGGTCGGATCGTTGGCCGACTCGCGCGGCTGGAGCCGCGGCCGCTCGGCGTGGGTGATCTCGACGCTGCTCGTGCTGGCCGGCTTGCCGGCGATGCTGTCACTCGACTACATCGTCTGGAGCGACCTGCTGTGGGGTTCGACGATGCAACCGGTGGGCAGTGTCGCCGCCGTTGTGGCCCTGGCCTGGGGGCTGGGACGATCGTCGGTACGCCAACAGCTGACGAGGTCGGGCTCGTGCCCCTGGTGGGTCAGCGCATGGTTCTTCTGGGTTCGCTATGTCGTCCCGGCGGCGGTTCTCGTTGCCCTGTTGTCCGGCTGGCTGGGATAGCCTCCGGTGGGCGAAGCCGGATGATGCTCGCGAGCCTGCCCGAGCGGCGCCACCAACCTGCCCTCCGTCCGGGAAGCTAGCCACCATGCGTGTGCTCGTTCTCGACAACTACGATTCCTTCACCTGGAACCTGGTCCAGATGATGTCTGCGCAGGGTGTCGATTGCACTGTGCGTCGGTCCGACGCAGTGACTCTCGATGAGATCGCGAACTGCCGACCGGATCGCATTGTCTTGTCGCCAGGCCCGTTCGGGCCCAGGCCATGAAGGTCTCCGCCGCCGAGGAGCCGTTTCGCCGCGGCCCGGCCATGGGGGCCATCGGATGGATCGATGCCGGCGGAGACATGGAGCTTTCGGTGGCGATACGCACCGCGGTCGTGACCGCCGATCGGGTCGACTACCATGCCGGCGCCGGTATTGTGGCGGACTCCGATCCGCGCGCTGAGCGTGAGGAGACGATGGCGAAGGCACGGGCTTTTCTACAGGCGTTGAGAGTTGGCTGAAGCGCTCGCCTACCTGAACGGGGCTCTGATCGAGAGCCATCGCGTCCACATCGAGCGCACCGACGCCGGTTTCATGGTCGGCGACGGTCTCTTCGAGACGCTGCGAGTCGACTGTCGGCAGCCACTGGATGCCGAGGCGCACCTGGACCGCCTGTTTGATGGCCTCGCCCGGATTCGGTTACCGATTCCGGAAAGTCGGGATGAAGTAGGTGCTGCCATCGACGCGGTGGCCGCCGGCGCGCCCCAGCTGGCTGCGCGGCTGCGGGTGACCGTCACGCGGGGGAGTCCCGAACTTGGCCCGACCCGGCTGGTGACGGTTACCTCCTATTCTCCACCGGACACCGACGCATACGATGCAGGGGTGGCGGTCGTCGTAGTCCCGGAGCTGTCGGTGGACGAGAAGGACCCGCTCCGGCGGGTGAAGTCGATCTCGTGGCAGCGTCAGTCGATGGCGTTAGCGACGGCAGCCGAGCAAGGCGCCTTCGAGGGAATCTTGCTCAACCGCCGAGGCAGGGTAGCCGAGGGGACGAGAAGCAACGTGATAGCGCGAATGGGTGATTCCATTGTGACGCCGCCGCTTGACGAAGGCTGTCTGCCGGGCACCGTCCGCCGACGCTTGCTCGAAGCTGGTCTGGTGGTGGAGGGACGACTGGAGGAAGCGGACCTGACGGATGCCGATGAGCTAACGTTGGCCAACAGTCTGATCGGCGTGCTACCGGTTCGCATGGTCGGGTGTCAGCAGCGCGCTGTCGGGGGGCTCGCGGCGCGCCTTCGCGGCGCCCTAGCTGCTTTCGGATGGGCGTCAGTCGAATGATGCGCGTGCTGGCTGTGCTTGTCCTATTGACAGGACTCATCGCGTCTGGAGCCAGGGGTATTCAGCAAGTCGGCAGCGTCGAGCCAGACGGAGCCGCCGTCGGCTGGCCGCCAGGGCTGCCGGCCTCGGTGGAAGCTGCGGCATTGATTCTCGAGTCCGAGGACCGGCGATATGCTGCTGAAGGGCTCCTCGACTTGACCATGTCGCCCGACACCGAGACGCGATCACGGGCGGCCCTTGCCCTTGGCCGCGTCGGCTCGCCGCGCTTGCTGTCGCGACTGATCGAGCTCACCCGTGATCCCGAAACAGTGGTTCGTGCCGCCGCGGCTTTCGGTCTCGGACGCCTCGAGTACGGGCTTTCGGTGGCTACCGAAGACGCCGAGCGTGTACGTGCTCGCGACGCCTTGCTGACGTTGATCGGCGCCCCGGACGGCCTGGTGGCGGAGCAGGCCGCATGGGCGTTGGGCATGGTTGATGGCGGTGCGGCGACGGCGGTGGCCGACTGGTTGCGCCACGCTGGTCAAGGCACCCCAGAAACGCGTCCACGTCCAGCGGTGCTGGCGGCGATGCTCAACAGCTGGTGGCGACTAGAAGGAGCCGACGCCAGTGCCATACGGCCCTTCACTGGCTGGCCGGTCGCCGGCGTCCGTCTGGCAGCCGCCCACACTCTGCGTCGCCTGACCGATGCCAATGCCATGCCGCAGCTGCTGCCCTTGATCGACGATCCCGATGACGAGGTGCGCTTGATGGCGGTGCGCGGGCTGCGCGGTGCGCCGCAGCGCGTCGCCGAATCCAATGCCGTCCGCCTGCTGGGAATTCGTGACCGTCGCCTGCAGTGCGAAGCGCTGACCTGGTTGGAAACTACTTGGGAGGCGGAGGGCGCCGGCGACGACGCGTTCGTGGCGGTTCTGAGGCGGTCGCTCGACCGTGACCTCCATGTTCGCAGCTGTGCCCTGCGCGCCCTCGCGGTGACGCTCGACAGCCGCGGAGTCGCTTCCGACCGCCTGCTGGAGGCGTTGGACGAAGAGGAAGGCAGCATTCGGCTGGCGGCGATGGAGGGATTGCTGCGCGGCTCCGGCAAGCTGGTCGGGGAGGCCATCGTTCGGACGCGCCGGCGCATCGGAATCGAGGACGCTGGCGAGACCGACGCCGCTTTGCTCGAGCACATGGACGAATCCAGGCTCGAGGCCGTCTTGTTTGCCAAAGCCCTGATGCGCTCCGAGTTGCCGGTGGATCAGTCGTTGGCCGCCGCTCTGCGGCGCTCCGGTCCTCTCCCAGTGCGCGTAGCGCTGCTGGCAGAACTGGAGGATCGCGCTCCGGAGGAGGCGTATCAGCTAGCGTTCGACCTGCTCGACGGAGACCTCGAGGAGCAAGCTCTCGATCTGGTTGCGCGGCACCATCAGGCGGCATTGTTTCATGATGCCCCGGGCTTGCAGACACAATTGGCTGACCGGCTCTGGCGACGCTATTTCGATCAGCGTGGCTCAGAGAGTCGCGCCCTGCGGCTGGCGGCGCTGCGGGCGCTCGCTGCTGTTGGCCGTGATCTCCTGGTACGGCGACTGTCGCTCATCCGCGACGAGCCCGATCGGTTCGTTCGACTCGCCGCTCTCGAGGAGCTAGGTGGTGTTCTAGAGACGCAAGGGGAGATGAGCGACATCGGGGCGCTGCTGGCGCCGCACGCCGCGGGCCGTGACCGCGGCATCTACGTCGAGCTCGCCGAACGCGCCCTGGCCCTACAGCAACTAACGACGCGCCTCCGCCTGGAGACCGACCGGGGGGAGGTGGTGATCGAGCTTCGTCCTGATTGGGCCCCGTTGAGCGTCATCCAACTGATCGACCTGACGGTGGCCGGGTTCTTCGACGGGAGTCGGTTTCATCGAGTCATCGCGGGGTTCGTGACTCAAGGTGGAGCGGCGGTCGACGGATCCTTGGCGCCGGCGTTGCGCAATGAGGATTCCCCCATCGGCTACGTGCGGGGCAGCGTCGGGCTGGCGCACGCCGGTCGGGACAGCGCCCGTTCGCAGTTCTTCGTTGCCCACGCCGCCCAGCCGCATCTGACCGGGGAGTACCCGATCGTCGGCCGAGTGGTCGATGGTCAGCGAGCGATCGAGCTCGTCCAGCCGGACGACCGCATGCGAGTGTGGCTCGACGAATAGGCGATGGCGGGACAGAGCGCATGATTGCCGAGCCGATGACAACGCTCACCGACTACCTGTTGGCAGCGCTCGCAGGCTGGTTGGGGACACGGCTGTTGGGGCACGCGACCCCTACGAGAGCGCGGACATTGCTCGCCGCGAGCCTCTGGAGCGTGGGGTTCGCGGCGTTCGTGGGAGGCACGTCACACGGCCTTCGACCGTATCTCGGAGCTGGAGCTCACGCCGTACTTTGGAAGCTCACTGTTTTGGCGATCGGTGCGACGGCGTTCCTGTTCCTGGCTGCCAGTGCGTATGCGTCGCTGCGAGCCGCACCGCGCCGCGCATTGTTGGCGCTGGCGATCGTCGTGCTCGTCGCATACGCGGCTTGGATGGTGCAGCACGACGACTTCTTCTGGGTCCTCGTCGACTACGTGCCTCAGATGGCCGTCGTGCTTGTGTTGCAGCTGGTCCAGATGTACCGCCGCGTGCCGGGCGCCGGCTGGATAGTGGCGGGCCTCCTGGTAACCCTGGCCGGCGCCGCAATCCAGGCAGGCGGCGTGGGCCTTCACCGCTACTTCAACCACAACGACCTATACCATGTCGTGCAGATGGCGGGCTTGCTGTTGCTGTACAGGGGCGGTCGGTTGATCCGTGACCACAATGACTAGTGCCCGACGCCCGAGCTGGGGTGACCGTTTCGCCCCGCTCGGACCGGGTAGGCCCAGACGAGGCAAAGCGTGCAAATCCTGGCCGGAACCAGCGGCTTCTCATACAAGGCGTGGAAAGGAAACTTCTATCCCGCTGATCTTCCGGACACGCGAATGCTCGAGTTCTATGCCGGACAGCTGCCGAGCGTGGAGATCAACAACACGTTCTATCGGATGCCGTCGGCAAAGACGGTGTCGAGGTGGCAGCAGGTCGTGCCCGATGAGTTCCGCTTTGTCCTGAAGGCGACGCGTCGCATTTCCCATTTTTCCAGACTCCGGGCCGACGACGAGTTGCTCGAGTATCTATTCGGCGTTACCGCCGAGCTTGGCAGTCGCCTTGGCGCGCATCTTGTCCAAATGCCACCGTACGCCAAGAAGGACATCGAGGCGCTACGCGCTTTCCTGCAGCGCGTAGCGAAGGGTGACCGCGTGGCGTTCGAGTTTCGCAATGAATCCTGGTTTGATGCCGACGTGTACGAAGCGCTTCGCGAGTTTGACTCGGCACTGGTGATCGCCGACGGCGGGAAGGTGGAGGTGCCGTTGGTGGCCACCGCGAGCTGGGGATATCTGAGGCTCCGCCGTGATGGCTACGACGCCGCGGCTCTCGACGAGTGGCGCGATCGCATACGAGACATGCCGTGGACGGAGGCTTTCGTGTTCTTCAAGCACGAGGACGATGGAGCCGGGCCGCGCATGGCGCGCGCGATGCTCGGCCTTGATGCATAGCCGGTAACGGTGAGGGTGCCAGCTAATCATGGGCCGGTGGTGGGACCAGGGGCACGAAGCGTACCGGAGCAACGCGCTGGCGAGCCAGATGTCCCGAGCGGTCTTTCTCGAGCCGTACCAGCTCCTGCGTCCCTTCCACGGTGCCGATGGGCAACACGAGGTTGCCGATGCCGAGTTGCTCGACCAGGCACTCGGGTACTGCGGTGGGCGCCGCCGTGACGATCACGCCATCGAAAGGGGCGTATTCAGGCCAGCCGAGGGCTCCATCGCCGACCAGCTGGTGCACTCT
>DASCOT010000062.1:0-11822 GCA_036012155.1 Acidobacteriota bacterium | reverse complement strand
GGCGAGCTTTCTCTAGGGCTGCCTCCATTCCTTCAACCACGACCTCGGCGACCTCGGTGAGGCGGGCCGCTGGCGAACCGAGGAATACGGTGCGAGCGAGCCCGGCATGGTAGCGGTGGCGGCAGCCGGCGAGCTCGATACTGGTTGCCTCGCCCGCCTTGAAGCGCGCGTCTGTCCAGCTCAGATGGGGCGCGGAGGCTCGCTCCCCGGTGGGCATGTACAGCGCGTGGCTGGGGAGGTCGTCGCCGAAACTTTCCGTCCCGGAGATCTCGGTGGCGTAGAAGGTCGCCGCCGCATCACATTCCCGGACGCCCGGTTCGATCCGGTCGATGACCGCCTGCATGGCCCGATCGGCGATCCTGCCCGCTTCGCGCATGCGCTCGATCTCCGGCTGTGACTTGACCAGCCGCACCCAGTTGACCAGCAGATTGGCGTCCACGAAGGTTGCCTCGGGTAGGCCCAGCTTCAGCTGTTCGTAGGCGCGAGCGGTGAAATGGTAGCTGTCCATCTCCACGCCGAGGCGGTGTTTGCCGCAGCCGCGTTCTGATAGCACGCCGGCGATGAAGTCCATCTCGTGCCTCGCCGATGACTGTACGTAGGCCTCTGGATAGCCCACCTGGCTGTCTCCGACCGCTGCCCGGGTGCCCAGGGAACCGAGCTCCGACCTCGGTCGGGGGTCGATGATGTAGATGCTGACGTTGCCGCTGTTGGCGGCCTCGACCAGGGTGGCGATCAGCTCGAGCATCCTCGGGTCTTGCGTTGACCAGGTGGTGAGGCTCGAGCTGCCCATTTCCGCGGCCGTGACTTCTTGCACTGTCAGGGCGAAGGCGCCGAAGGGTCCGCTTTCGGAAATCATGGCGCCCGACGAGATCCACACGAGGGCCGTCCGGCCCTCCATGACCGAGAGGGCTTGGGTAAGCTCAGTGAGCTGACGCAACGTGTGCCCGACGCGCTGTCGCGCCAGCTCGCCATCGTTCTGCGCTTCTTGCTCCAGGCTCCGGACCACTTCGCGGCGTTTTCGCGGCGAACTCAACGGGGAGTTCAGTACATCGAGCGCACCCCTCATCGCGGGGTCGTACTCGCGACTCATGCGATCGAAGATCGAGTCGCTCGACGGCCCGGCGTCGATGACCCCGCGAGCAGCGTTCCGCAACGCATCTCGATCGGTCGTCAACGGTGCCAGCTGGCGCAGCATGCCGCCGTCGCCGAGCATGAACACGCCGTGCGGGATCGCCAGATCCCCCTCTCCCTCGAACAGATCTCGGAACGTCGCGGTTTGCCCGGATTGCGTCGGCTCCGCCAGCAGCGGGTGCCGGGCCTCCGCCTGCGAACCAACGACGGCAACACTCCACAGGCAAAGGCATGCCGCCGTCAGCACGAGCGCCCTGGGAAACGCACACTTCGAGTCTCTGTCCATGATCGAAGAGTACTTTGTGAACGGCTCAGGACACGGTGCGCTGCGGTGGATAACTGTTCGACTGCCCACATCTAGTTCGGCCGACGATCTCGGGACGCGAAGGCCGATCCGAGCATGACTCCTGCGTGACTCGCGCCGATCTTCGCGAGTCGCGGATCGCGATCAGCCCGCCGCCCCCGGTACGTGATACAGCATCACGTAGATGACGATGCCGGTCACCGAGACGTAGAGCCAGATCGGCAGCGTCCAGCGCGCCAGCGCCGCGTGCTGTGTGAACCGCCCGCGGAGTGCGCGCGCCAGTGTCCACAGCACCATGGGCGCGGTGGCGACTGCGAGAACCGTGTGGGTCAAGAGGATCGTCATGAAGAGGGTGCGGACACTGGTTCCTTCGTGCCCGAACCGGGTCGTGCCGATGTGGTAGTGAAGCGTCAAGTAGCCGGTCAGGAAGAACAGGCTACTGACGAAGGCGCCCAGCATGCAGGCACGGTGCGCGACGATTTGGCGCCTGCGGACGAGCCGGTAGCCGCTCAGCAGCAGCACGGCACAGGTGCCGTTGAGTCCGGCGTTGATGAGCGGTAGGGCGCGAACCCAGTCGGGAGCGGTCTCCATCTGGAGCGGTTACTCAGACGAGTTGCCGGTCGAGCAGCATGAGCGCAAGCAGTGCCGGCAAGTAGATCAACGAATAGAAGAAGGCGGCTCGGTCGGTTTGCCGTGACGGATTCAATGCGGCGCGCACGGCGCTCGCCAGGAAACCCGCACCGAGCAGGATGGCTCCGGCCAGGTACACCGTTCCCGTCGCGCCGGTCCAGGCCAGCGACGCGGAGATTGGGATCAGCACAGCGCAGTAGAAGATCATGTGCCGATACGCTTGCGGGTCATTCTCCTGAACGCCTGTCATCACCATTCCGGCGTTGCGGTAGTCCTCGCGGAATAGACGCGCGATGGCCAGAAAATGCGGCATCTGCCAGAAGAACAGGATGGCGAACAGCACTGCGGCAGTGCGATCGAGCTGGCCGGTGGCGGCGGCCCAGCCAATCATCGGTGGGGTCGCACCGGGAATCGCGCCCACCAGCGTGCAGAGCCACGACAGACGCTTCAGCGGCGTATAGACGAACACGTAGAGCACGAACCCCGCGGCGCCCAGCGCGGCCGACAGAAGGTTGACCTGCAGTGCCAGGACCGCGATGCCGAGCACGGCGAGCGCGGCACCAAAAAACCCTGCCGGTCCGGCCCACAGGCGTCCGGACGGCAACGGCCGATCGCGGGTGCGGCGCATCAGGGAGTCGATCTCGCGCTCGTACACCTGGTTGAGCGCGTTAGCGCCTCCAACCACCAGGATGGTGCCGAGCAACGCGAAGGCCAGGGGAAGCAACGTCGCGCTCGACCGTGGCGCCAGCAGGAACCCGGCGCCGGTCGTGGCGAGCACGAGCGCGCTCAAGCGTGGCTTGGTGAGTGCCCAATAATCGGCCAGTCGGGTACCGAGGTCGCTTGTTGCGGCGGCCGACGGTGTCGTCAAGCGATTGCCCCTGAGACGTGTCGCACCTCGGCAGGTGCATCGGACGATCGGACGGCGCGGCGATGCGTCCGGGCAGTGAACACCACCAGGCTACAGAGCAGCAACGCACCGCCGAGGACGTGGGCGGTGGTGGTGTAGGCGCCAAGCTGTGAAAGCACGCTGAGCGCTCCGAGGAGGATTTGTAGCGCCACGCAGCCGAGAGCTGCCAGCGCTGGCCGGCGGATCTCGGGAACGTCGGGATAGCGCGCCCAGGCACGCTCGACGAGCCAGAACACGAGAGCGGTGACGACGAGCGCGCCGACCCGGTGTGCCATGTGGAGGGCGATCGCTCCGTCAGCCAGATCGGGTAGCACCCGTCCGTTGCACAGCGGGAAATCGGGGCAGGCGAGGCCGGCTCCGGTGTGGCGCATTGCCGCCCCGAGCAGGATCTGTAGATAGACCACTCCAGTAGTCGCCAGTGCGAGATGTCGCAGCTCGACCGTAGGCGCGGCAGGGGGCGGGCGGGTAGCGTGCCAGCTCGGCGAGGTTGCGGTCGCAAGCAACGTGACGATTGCCAGGAACAACATTGCGGTTCCCAGATGCGAAGTCGACACCACGGGCGGCAGCAGCCAGATCACCGTGATGCCGCCGAGCAGCGCTTGCACCACCACCGTCCCGAGCGCCAACCAACCCAGCCGACGAACCCACGCCCGGGCCTCGCGACGCGATACCCAAAATGCCAGGGCCGCAGTCATCAGGCCGACGGCGCCCGCGATCATGCGATGGCCGTGCTCGTAGAAGATCCCACCCACCATCGGTGGGAAGAACATCCCGTACGACAGGGGCCAGTCGGGCACCGCCAGGCCCGAATCTGTGCTGGTAACCATACCGCCCGCGATGATCAATCCCAGCGTTGCCGCGGTCACCAGCAGCGCGTAGCGGTGCAACCACCCCCCAGCCGTCTCCTGGCGCCTGCTCATGGTGATCTCGGTGGTTCCGAAACGACGTCGGCGCCCCGGAAAACAGGGCGCCGACGAGGAATGCGGTGCTATGGCCTGGTCGCCGTGGACGTAGGCGTGCCGGGATCAGCCCCCGAAGCTGATACCCGCCGCGGCCGTCTCGTTCGGGGCCACGGTGATGCTCTGCGTCTGCGTGCCCAACGTTTCGTGCCACGCCTCGATGACGTAGTCGCCGGGCGGCAGGTTGTCGATCGTGAAGCTGCCATCGGCGGCCGACACGGCGTAGTACGGATGGTTGAAGACGTTGATGAACGCCGACATCCAAGGGTGCACGTCGCAACGCGCCGGGATTCCGACCTCGGCGTTGTCGAACACCTTCTCGATGCTCATTCCGGCGAGCGGTTGCGCCTGGTTGAACGCGGGGTTGTTGCTCGGCTGCACGTTGACATTGTGCAGCGTGTCGTCGCCGTTGTTGATGTTCAGCGTTTGGCCGGCGCGCACTGCGAGCACGTGCGGACTGTAAATGCATCCGTCCTGGCCCATGATCGCGGTGCCGCTAGCGGCCGGGAAGGTGTAGCCTTCGAGCCCGCCGGCGACGTGCACGACCACGTTCATCAGGCCGCCGGCAGCGTCGACCATTACTGGCGAGGTCATCACCTCGTCACTGTGGGCTGTTTGACAGAAAGGATCGGCGGCCATCTGGATCGTCTCCGCCGCGGGCGCATCGCCCGAGAACATCACCGTGCCGCTGATGCCGCCGGCGTCGCTCAGGTCAGGGGCGGTCGCTGCCGGGGCGCCGGGTTCCGGGGTCGGCGCGGCTGCTTCATCGCCACCACCGCCGCAGGCGGCCACGGCAACAAGGGCGATCATCATGGCGATCGCTGCGAACTTTCGCTGCTGCATTTTCAACTCCTAAGGCGATTCCCACCACCGGACCGGGGTCGGACGATGCTCGGAAATCCGTTCGGAAAAACGACTTAGATTATGCCCTGCCTGGGCGCTGCGCGCGCCCCCTCGTGCGGGTGCCGGCGACGCGGATCTGCTCCTAAGAAATCAGTGCCAATCGACTAGTTGCCCATGCTCATGATGAAGGCGACGAGCGCGTCGATCTCGACCTGCGGATCGTTGCCGAGGGGAGTCCAATACCCGCGGCCCGGGTCAAGGCTGGCATAGAACTGCGGCATGTTGGTTCCAGGCTGCAGGCTCTGTGGATCCTTGATCCAGCCGTCGAGCCACTGCGGTCGCAGGCGGTCGGCCGACAGGGCGAGGTCGGGTGCCCACTGAGTCGGTGGCACGCGCGGCTCCTGGTCGCCCTGGAAATGGCACGAGAAACACTGCAACGAGCCGCGCTGATCGGCGGCCAGCACCGCACCCTCGCGCACCAGGCTTGCCGGGTACTCGTGTGCCGTCGTGAACGTCTCCTCGAACGGATAGGGAGCCTCGTCCAGGGCCGAGAAATAGGCAGTCAGAGAGTTGAGGTCCTCATCGTTGAACTGGAACGTCGGCATCCGTACTTGCAGCCACGGGCGGATGATGCTGGGCCCGTCGAAGAAGCGGTACAGCCACGTTGGCTGCACTCGGGCCCCCTCGGCGCGCAGGTTCGGGGGCCCAAATACCAGCCCCGCCGCGTGGCTGGCTACCTCGCCAGATGCGACCTTGGCGTCGGCGATGACATCGCGGATGGCGCCGCCGCGCTCTTCGAGAATATGGCAGCCACGACAGTTGTAGGTGTGGGCGATGTGGCGTCCCTTCTCGATCGCCAGGCGCCGTGGGGTCGTCGCCGGCAGCCCTTCGGCGGGCGTCTCCTCGCTCGTAAACCCGAGGATGGCCGTGGCGATCGCTTCGATCTCCTCCTCCGTGAGGTCGAAGTCCGGCATGCGCAGCATTTCCTCGGAGGTCCGCTCGCGACCCTCGTCGTAGCTGCGCGGGGCGCGAAGCTTCTGCGCCAGGAATACGCCACGCTCGTGTTCCATGTCGCGGAGCCCGAAGTCGAGGCGTGTCACCGGCTTGCTCCCCCAATCGGACAGGCTCGTGCCGATGCGGCCGGCGTTCTCGAAGCCGGGAATCAAATGGCAACCCGAGCAGCCATAGCGAGTAATCAGCCGCTCACCCAGGTAGGCGCGTGTCTGATCCTCGTCCATTGCAGCGATCCGGGCGGCAGCTTCTTCGCTAGGTAGCTGCGCCCGCAGGTACTCGAGCGCCACCTCGTCACGTAGCTCGGCGTCGACCGGAGGAATCTGCGGATTCTCCCAACCTGGCCGTTCGATACCAACCAGATAGGCGGTGATGTCACCGGCTTCCTGTGGCGTCAGCCGCAGGTCGGGCATCACCGTCTCGTCCCAGTAGTGTGTCGGGTCGCGGACCCAGGTGTAGAGCCAGTCGGCGCTTACCTTGCTGCCCAGCCCGCTGAGGTTCGGGCCGTGGTAGCGGTAGCCGCTGAAACGTGCTCCTTCGCCTGGCGCAACAGCCTCTTCATCCTCCGCGGCGCCTTCTTCGCCGATCATGTGGCAGCCGAGGCAACCGAGGGACTCAACCAGCGCCTGGCCACGCTCGGCGTTGCCGTTCGGTGCGTTCTCCAATTCGATCTCGGAGGAGTTGTCGAACAGATAGGTAACGATGCTCTCGGCCTCGACCTTGTTGCGCTCGGTCCAGTAGCTATCGGAGGTGTTCGACAGGTTGAAGAACCGTGGCATCCGAGTGTCGGGTCGGTAGCTCTTGGGATCCATTACCCAGTTGTAGGTCCACTCGATATCGGTCTTCGACTCCAGATACGAGAGGCTGGGAGCCTGCTTGCGGCGGTCGTCGAAACGGTCGATCTGATGGCAGCCGTTGCAGCCGAGCTTCTCCACCATCTCGAGCCCGTACTCGACCTTGGAGGCGTCCGGCAGCCAGGTGTCGTTACCGTGGCAGCTCAGGCAGCCCGCCTCGGTCTCGCCGGTGGGGCGCATAGGCCACTCCCACAGATGGGTGGGCTCCCAGCCGTATTCGTGTTCCCAGCGCTCGCTCTCGCTCTCGTTGTCCGGCGTATGGACTGCGTTGACAAAGCTGGTGGCGTGGCCCTTGCCGCCGTGACACGAGCTGCACCCGAATTGGGCCGCTGGATGTATCGAGTCGTCGGCGACGAACAGATCGAGTCGCGGGTGGGTGGTGAAGGGTTGCTCACTGGTCGAGTACTCGGCCGCGGCGGCGCCCAGGTGGCATGACTGGCAGCGGTCGACACGCGGCGCATCGGTGAAGTTGAGATCGAAGCGGACGTTGTTGAGCACCACCTGGTTGATGCGCACCGAGGGATTGAAGCTGTCCATGAACGGAGCGTTGCGCAGGTAGTAGACCCAGTTGAAGCGTAGGTCGTTTACTCGCGTCTGCAGGCGGTCGATCTCGCGACCCATGGCGGTGATCTCGCTGCGCGCCGCGTCGCCGGCACCGGTCAGGCCGACGAGCTCTGCCTGCAGCGCATCGCGTTCCACGGTCAGTTCCTCGACCTCCGCGGCGTACCCTGCTACCTGTGCGATCGAGGCATCTAGAGTGGCGCGCTCGCTCGTCGCGCCTGCGGCGCCTTCGTGCTTGCGCGCCTCCTCGAACTCCCAGCGTCGTGCGTCGTAGGTTGAGCGCGAGAATCGCAGGTTCTGTTCGGCGAGATCCAACCGGGTGCTGACGCGCGCCAGCTCGCTCTGCAACTCTCCCAGCTGTGCCTGCTGGCCCGAGAGAGTCTGTTCCGCCGTGTCGCGCTGCTGGCGCAGAGCGGCCAGCTGCTGCTGGTCGATCCCGGCTTCCTCATCGGCAAGCTGCTGGCGCGTGACCTCGGCCTCGATGACGCGGAACTGTCGCTGATACGACTTCCACGGTTGGGCGTAGTCGTCCCAGACCATCCACAGCACGCTGAGCAGACTGGCGATCGCGATCACCCCGAACCATAAGTTCAGGCGGTCGACGTCGCGCGCGTATACGCCCTTACGCTTCGGCTTGGCCATCCGTTTCCCCTTGGTCGGTCATCGCCCGTACTGGCTCACACCGGTGTCGGGCACGCCGCCGCCCCTAGATATTGAAGAAAAACTCCGGAATCGAGACGAAGTACTTCAAGTTCACGGTCCAGCGCAGGTACATCTTGATCGGAATCAGGAACATCCAGAGCAGCAAATGGGTGAAGAGCACATAGGACATCATCCCCATCTGGTCGTAGTACTTCCGCAGCCACCTGCTCGCCGCCCAGGCCGGTAACGCGATGAAGTACACCAGCAGCAGAATGATGCCGACGGACTCGCGGATCAGCCAGAAGTTGGGCAGCCCGATACCCAGCCCGCGAGACCAGACGAACTCGGAGAGCTGAATATTGGCGAGTGGAACGAGCTTGTGCGCGTCCCAGAACTCATAAGGCCCGTAGAAGTTCCAATTGGGTCCGCGTAGAAAGGTCCCCTGAAAGACCATGAACACCCACAGAACGATGAAACCGAACTGGAACAGAATGATCTCGGAGCGGCGCTCCTCGAACGTGTAGTAGCCGTTGCCCTTGGGGTTCGAGTCCATATACGGAATCGCCATCAGCCCGATGACGATGAACGTCGGGATGACGACCCCCGCCAGCCACGGATCGAAGTAGACGAGGATCTCCTGCAGGCCGAGGAAATACCACGGGGCCTTGGAGGGGTTTGGCGTCAGCTGCGGGTTGGCGGGCTCCTCGAGGGGCGCGGGTACCAGGATCGACCACGCCACCAGAAGGATGCTCACCAGCAATACACACATGAACTCCGTGTAGACCAAATCGGGCCACACGAAGACCTTCTCCTCCTCCGCCTCTTCGCCCTCGTACGGCGGCCGGCCTTCCTTTATGCGCTCGTCGTTCTCTACTGCCTTCTTCAGCGCGAGCCAGACGAAGAAGACGACCAGAAACACCATCCCCGAGATCGGCAAGTTGTCGGGGCGCTTGAACTGGATCCAGAAGTTCTCATCGAGCGCCGATAGCGCGAAGAACACTAGCGGCGAGGCAAGGATGCTTCCGGCGATCCACTTGTTTCTCGTCGCCTGGTACCGATACCGGTACAGCAGCAACATGCCCACGGTGGTCAAAGTGACCGCGATGTAGGGCTCGAAAAGCAGATTGATGAACGACTTGAGCGCCTCGATCATTGCCGCCCTCCCGGGCTCACAGCGCTAGTTTCCCGCCCTTGCCAGGGCCGGAGATCCCACCGTCGCGGCGTATGCGCCAGAAGTGCACCGCGAGCAGGATCACGAAGATGAACGGGATTCCGAGACAGTGGAGCACGTAGAACCGCAGCAGGGCTGCCTCACCGACGAACCGGCCGCCTAGCAGCACGAAGCGCGCGTCGGAGCCGGCTGTAATGAGTGGCACGTCGCCGATCTGCATCAGCTGCTGTCCCGGCCCTTCCGCCCCCATGATCGGCGTCGCCCGTGCCATGTTGCTGCCAACGGTCACCGCCCACATGGCCAGTTGATCCCAGGGCAGCAAGTAGCCGGTGAACGAGAACAACAGGGTCAAGACCAGCAGCAGGACGCCGACGACCCAGTTGAACTCGCGCGGCGGCTTGTACGAGCCGGTGAGAAAGACCCGCAGCATATGCAGCCACACCGTGATGACCATCAGATGGGCGCCCCAGCGATGCATCTCACGCATCAAGCCGAGTGAAGCCGACTCCATCAAGTCGAGCATGTCCGGATAGGCGTGCTGCGCGGTCGGCCGGTAATAGAACATCAAGAGGATGCCGGTGACCGTCAGCGAGAGGAACAGGAAGAACGAGATCCCGCCCATGCACCAGGTGTACGAGACCCGTAGCCCCTGTTTGCGCATCCGCACCGGGTGGATGTGAAGGAACACGTTGGTAAGCACCACCAGGGCCCGGTTCTTCGGGTCCTGCGGCAGCTTGTGTCGGAAGATCGACTTCCACACCGGGGTTCGGGTGAAGTCGCCGAACCAATCCCCAGGCGAGCCGATCTTCTCCCTCAGACCTCTTAGGCGTTCTCCGAAACTGCTCATCCGAGCTTTGCTCCTCGCGGATTCAGCATCGATCTCAAGCGGTAAAGGGGAGGAACGAGTCGGGATCGTCCCAGCCGCCCTGCTCGAATAGGAATTTGCGCGACTTGTCCACCTCGATCTGACCATCGTCGGCCAGCGACACGGCGGCTCTCTCCAGGGGACGTGGTGCGGGCCCCTCGAAGTTCATGCCGGTGCTGTAGAAGCCACTGCCGTGGCACGGGCATTTGAACTTGTTCTCGGCCGCCAGCCAATTGGGTGTACAGCCGAGGTGCGTGCAGACCGCGATCAACGCGTAGAAACCCTCCTCGTTGCGCACCACCCAAACGCCGTAGCGATCCTTGAAGGCGAGCGACACCTCGCCGACCTGGAAGTCGATCGGATTGCCGATCTTGAATTGCAGGGGCGGCTCGTACAGCACGTTCGGATACAAGAACCTCGTGGTCGCGGCCAGCATTGCGCCGACGGCTCCAGTGAACGACGCCCAGCCGATGGTTACCCACGGCAAGGACTCGAGGAACTCACGGCGACTCTTGCCGCCCTCTACCTGCCCACCGCCAGCGGCCTTTGGTGCCTCGGCTTCTGCCATCTCTCTGGCTCCCCCTATTGCTCCTGAGCCAGGAGCGTTGATGCGTCGCGAGTCATCGACCCCTGCGGTGCCGAGAGAACCCGGCGCGCAGCCTCGCGTACTCGGAGATCGGGGTCCGTGTCGCGTAGGTCCGTCAGCTTGTCTTCGAAGCCGCCAGCGCCCAGCCGTTCCAGTGCTCGAAGCGCCGCCAGCATTGTGGTGCTGTGATCCTGTGAGTTGATGCCGGGCACTGACGAGAGGTGTTGGCGGTCGATCATGCGCCGTAGCGTCTCCACGCCGCCGCCGTGTCCCAACATGGCGAGCGCCACCGCGGCGTTCCAGCGCACCGCGGGCACGGAATCGTTCAAGGCGACGCGCAGCGGCCGCTCGGCGCTCGGGTCTTCCAGGACTCCCAGCACGTAGGCGGCCATGATTCGGACATCAGGGATGCTGTCGCTCAGCAACTCGGCGACCGCGGTGGCGGCGCTCGGGTCGCCGATGACACCCAAGGCCCAAGCCGCGTTGAGACGGGCCTCGGAGTCCTCGTCCCGCGTCGTCGTCAAGAGCGCCGGGACAGCCGAAGGGTGCTCGAGTCGTCCGAGTGCGATGCTGAGGAACCGACGAACGCGCGGGTCGCCGTCCGCGGCGCGCTCCAGCGCGCCAATGACCTGTGCGGTGAACTCGGCGTCGCCTTTGAGTTGCTCGTTGTACTGCAGCTGCTGTGACAGGTGGAAGGCGGCTTGCCAAGGCTCGTTGATGCCGTTGCCGTTGAGCGCCGGTAGGTAATCGGCCGGGTCCGCCCCATCATGCGCCAGCACGCCGAACATCAAGAACAGCGCGATGCCGGCCACGACCAGCAGGAGCGGCAAGATGAAGAAGCCGAGGGCGACCCGGAACGGACTCGGCTCGTCCGTGGCGTCAGAGATCTCCGAAGACTGCGAAACGTTAGGTTCGGTCATGTGTTCGTGTATCGAGACCTTGCCGGATCGTGCCGCCTCACAGCCCCCACCGGGCCGCAGAGCGGGTACAAGCTACTCTCGATTCGAAGGGGTGTCAAATCGTTGTTGACGCCCAGGAAAGGCCGTGGATTCAGGCCGCGGTCACGTTCTGTCGTCGTGTTGGGCAGTGTCCTCGCTGACGGCATTGATAGGTGCTTCGCGACGGTACCGATCCGCCAACAACGGATCGTGGGCGCGATGCAGCGGGTTGTGCTCGAATCCGCGGTGGATGGCCTCGCATCCGTAGCAGACGGTGATCTCCGGTACGAAGCGGTACAGGCCGTAGTCGAGCGCCATGAATACGACCAGACTCAGGCCGTAGGTCCAGGGAGACAGCACGGCACCGATCACCACCAGCGTCAACCCGATCTTGCGGTTGAAGTCCTTCTGCGCGAAGAG
>DASCOT010000061.1:0-55053 GCA_036012155.1 Acidobacteriota bacterium | reverse complement strand
CATGTGTTCATCGCGGTGCTCAGCCCTCTCCGGAGGATCATCCGCACCGCCGCGACGGCACGGTCGAGCATCTCGTCAAGCTCCGCCACCTCGGTATCGTCAAACGGCTCGAGAACGTATGCAGCAGTGTCGCGCCGCCGGCCTTGGCCCCGAACGCCGAGCCGGAGGCGTGGCACCTGCTGCGTTCCGAGCTCCTCGAGTACGGAACCGAGACCACGATGACCGGCGTCGCCGCCTGCGGGTCGGATACGCAGCGTACCCAACGGCAGGTCGATCTCGTCAAAGGTAACGAGCACATCGGCAGGAACGATCGATAGCATCCGACAAGCCTGGGCTATACCCACGCCGCTGTTGTTCATGAACGACAGCGGACGAATCAACCAGAGCGCTACCGGCCCCAGCTTGAGCCGCTCGAGCTGCACCGACTCCTTCTGCCGTGACTCGACGATCTTGCCCGCGGCGCGCAAACGGTCGAGGAGCATCCAACCGACGTTGTGACGCGTACGGCTGTACTCGCTCCCGGGGTTCCCGAGCCCGGCCAGAGCGCGCATTTGGCGAGGCTACTCGTCGTCCTCGGATTCCTCCTCGTCCTCGTGGCCAATGAGCACCGGCTCCTCCGGACCCGCCAGCAGATCTTCATCGTCCTCGACCACCTCTTCCTCGATCTCCACAGTCGGCGGCGCGATGGTCAGCACCGTTTGGTCCAGATCCACCAGTAGCTCGACGTTATCAGGGACCTCGAGGTCCGACACCTGAGCTACATCGCCGATGTTGAACTCGGACACGTCGACCTTCAGATGGTCCGGGATGTCGGTCGGCAAGCACTTGACGTGCACCTCGCGGAGGATCATGTCGAGGATACCTCGATCGACCTTGACCCCGACCGCTTCGCCGACCACCTCGACCGGAACATTCACCTCGATCTCGATCTTCAGATCGATGCGACGAAAGTCGACATGCTGAAGCTTGCGAGAGATCGGATCCACTTGGTAGTCGTGGATCAGCGCCGTCTGCTCGGCGCCGTCTCCGACTTTCAAACTGAGAATGGAGTTCTGGCCGTGCTCGGACCGCAGAATCTCGATTAGCGACCGCGGATTCACGCTGATCGCACGCGTGTCGCGGTCGCCGCCGTACAGCACTGCCGGGACCTTGCCGGCGCGCCGCAACTGTTTCGCCTTGTTGCTCGAACCCGGCTCGCGAAGCTCGACTTCGAGTAATTGTGTGTCCGTCATTGTTGTTCCCTCTCGGAGTAAACAGCCGTCGAGATCAGATAAACAGCCTCGAGATGCTGGTTTCCTCGTAGATGCTGCGTATCGCTTCACCGAACAACCCTGCGACCGAGAGCACCTCGATCTTGTCGCAGGCGGCGGCTTCGGGCGGCAGCGGAATCGTGTCCGTCACAAAGACTCGTTTCAGCGGGCTCGCCTCGATACGCTCGATAGCCGGAGAGGAGAGTACCGCGTGCGTGGCGAACGCGTAGACCTCGCGTGCCCCTGCGTCGAGCACCGCCGTGGCTCCAGTGGTCAGGGTGCCGGCTGTGTCGACCATGTCGTCGTAGAAGCAGCACACCGCATCGCGGACATCGCCAACAACCATCATGCCATCGACCTTGTTGGCGACGCGCCGACGCTTGTCGATCACCGCGAGTCCGGCTTCGAGCCGCTTGGCGATGGCACGAGCCCGCTCCACGCCACCGGCATCGGGCGAGACCATGACCAGATCGTTGTCGATGGCGCCGATTCGGCGCACCGCGACGGGGGCGGCAAAGAGATGATCCAGCGGGATGTTGAAGTAGCCCTGGATCTGACCGGCGTGCAGATCCATCGCCAATACGCGCGAGATCCCGGCGGTGGTCAGCAAGTCAGCAACGAGCTTGGCCGAGATGGGCACCCGTGGGCTGTCCTTCTTGTCCTGCCGGGCGTACCCGAAGTAGGGGATCACAGCTGTGATGTGATGAGCCGAGGCGCGCTTCGCGGCGTCGGTCATCACCAGCAACTCCATGAGGCTGTCGTTCACTGGCCGGCACGTCGACTGAACGAGGAACACCTCGACGCCGCGCACGTTCTCTCCGAACTGGCAACGTACCTCGCCGTCGGCAAACAGCCCGATGTCGATGGCGCTCAGGGGCAGACCCATCGACGCTGCGATCGCCTCGGCGAGCCCCGGGCAGGCGTTGCCGGCGAAGATCTTTATCTTGCGGTCGTTATTGGGCATCGAGCCGTGCTTGCTGGGTAGCGGTAGGCACTCTGAGGTGTCGGGACGTTGTTTCCTCGACAGCTGGCCGGATCGTGATCAAACTCTGGTGGGTCTGCCTACACTATTAGTAGCTGGGGCGGCAGGATTCGAACCTGCGAATGCCGGTTCCAAAGACCGGTGCCTTGCCTGACTTGGCGACGCCCCAAGAACAACTGCCTGTCGACGCAGGAGTCCCGAGCGGCGTCTCCGGGACGCGACCCCCGACAAGGGCTGCGTTTCAGACACGCACCATTATAAGCGCGCTACTTTTTAGGCATCAAACGACACCGGAGGCGCCTTCGCGGCTGCTCCCCGAATCCCACCTGGACGCCGCAATCTACTGTTCTTCCGGCGCCTGGCGCCGGAAGAGCCCACCCTCGCGACCCAGATCAGAGATCGGTAGCTGCAATACGCCTGCCGGCACCTGGAGCTCGAAATGCGGTGGCGGAAACTCGACGTTGGCCGACGGCTCGCCGAGCAACTGCATGGCAATCCCGTAGCCTTCGGGCTCGATGCGCAGCTGCAGGGTCGATGGGACCGGCACAGTTTGACCGTCGATCGGAGTGGCGGTCGCTTCGCGTACCTCGAGCACAACCGAATTGTCGGCGCGGCGATGCTCGACACGATCGAACAGCAGACTGGGTGGCAGCATCCAAGCGGTGGCCTCATCGCCGTAGTCGATCCGTATCCGCCGCAGGCTCTCGTCCCAGCTCGACTCACCGCGCGGATGGCTGCCCGCATCGACCCCGTAGCCCAGCAATGCCGCCACGACGTCCGCGGCAGACAACCCGAAGCCGATTGCCTGCTCGAAGGACGTGCGCGTTGCTGGCCCGCGATAGAGAAGCTGCTCCTCGCGGACAAACAGACCGACCTCCGTCGCGTTGGCGCGCAGATACGCCTGAGTGCCGCCGGTCGGATCGAGCACCAGGATGTCCACGTCGGCCGGCCGGCGGACCGATACGAAGGTGTCGACCGAGCGCCGTCCGATTCCCCTCGAGAAACGCATCGTGTACGACCCGACCAGGCTTTCCAGCGGCGCCGTCAGCTTCAGCGCCGGCTCCAGGAAGCTGCCGGGGCTTCGCCGGGCGCGTTCCGCGAGATCCGGTTGATCGCGGATCCAGCCATTACCGGCGCAACCGATCGCCACGAATCCCAGGGTCACAGCAACGGCCGAGGTGCCGGCGCCGCGTCTCACCTAGTCGACCCAGTCGCCGCTCGACACGCGCGTCATACGCCAGATCACGCTGCGCTCGCCGGCCTCGGTGACATCAGGGTTGACGAACTCCCAGACGATGTCACCACCCTCGGTCACCTCGAAGACTCTCCCCGCATCGGATTCCGTGATCAGAGTGTTGCCGTTCGGCAGACGCTGCGCGCTTCCACGCAGCGGGGTATGAAACGTCTCCGATGCATAGCTCCAGCCGATCTCGTTGGTGCGTGGGTCGACCTCCAGCACGCGCGAGCGCGAGACGCCGTTGTCGAAGACCAGGATCCGCCCGCTTGGCAAGAGAGTCGGATGATGCTGCCCGTAAAGATTGGACGGCCCCCAGATCCACAACACATCGTGGGTTTCGGCGTCGAGGATCATGATGGCGTTCAGGTGGCGCATCGAGAGCAGCACATTGCCGGCACCGAATAGCGGCGAGATGGCGGAAAGGGATCCGTCGAACACTGAAATATGGTTCGTGTGCAAAGTATCCAACGGACCGTCTGCGGCTACGAACTGTCGCCTGGCGACACTGGCGAGTAGGAACCCGTACGGCGAGGAGCGCACCACGTCGAGCAACGAGACGACATCGCGAACCTCACCGGTCTCCAGTGACAGCAGTGTCAAAGTGTCTTCGAGGATGTGCTGACTCGGGTGCAAACCAGGAATCGCACGCTCTCGCCTCGACAGCGCCCATAGCTCATCCCCGCGAACCGCGACATCATGATGCGCCCGCACGTCGGCAACCCAGCGCGGACGGGACTCGGGATCGAGGCGCACGACTTGCTTGTCGAACCTGACGACGATCAGGTCGGCCCCCGGCAGCAACTCAGCGTGCGCGATCACCGACCCCGGATCCGACCAACTCCGTACCTCACGCCCCTCCATGTCGACCAGCTGGAACGGCGCCGCGAAAGCAGAGTAGTAGAAGTTCAGGCCTTCCCAGGCGCGCTGCGCATCGTGAACCTGCACACCGCGGCGATCGGAGTCGGGATCGAAGTTCGAGCCGACATAGGCGAGCGCCCGCAGGTCGCTCAACGGGCGGCCGCGGGGGCGCACCCAGCTGTAAGGCTTGCTTTCAGTATCGACGAGAAACCACGAGAGCACCGAATAGGGGAAGACCTCGATGCGGTGGGCCTGATAGCCCCACAGAAAGCTGACCCCCAACCCAAGCAGGGCGATCGGCACGACCAGCAACGGCCGCGCGACGATGGTTCGCGACGGTGTCATCCCACCTTTCCTCAGAGCAACTTCACGAGAACCGAGGGTTCGTGGCGCGGCGCCCCCCGCCGCGTATCGCACTGTCCGATCGATTATACGTGCGTTGACGTTGCAGGCGCGCTGCTCCGATACGCTCCTCCCGAGCCTATGCGCGCTGCTCCGGTACGCCCCTCCCGGGCCTATAATGGGGAGCCTTCGAAATCGAGCTCACCTCCCCCTCCACCGCAGATGCCGGAGCTTCGCATGGTCGACACCCCCACGTCCGCGCCACACACCGGTGCATACCTGGCGCAAAGTCTCGATGAAGTCGACCCCGAGGTCTCCCGTGTCATCCGCAAGGAGACCGAGAAGCAGTCGCGCAAGCTTGTGCTGATCGCCAGCGAGAACTACAGCTCCGAGGCGGTGCTGGAAGCATGTGGGTCGGTGATGTCGAACAAGTACGCCGAGGGCTACGCGGGCAAGCGCTATTACGGCGGCTGCGAGTTCGTCGACATGACCGAAACGCTCGCCATCGAGCGCGCTTGCCGACTGTTCGATGCCGAGCATGCCAACGTTCAGCCACACTGTGGCACCCAGGCAAACATGGGCGTCTACTACGCGGCGCTGCAGCCGGGCGACACGTTGATGGGCATGGGGTTGTCGGAAGGCGGGCACCTGTCGCACGGCCACCGACTCTCGTTCTCCGGTCAGCTGTACAACGTCGTCACGTACGGTGTAGATCCCGAGACCGAGGTGCTCGACTACGACGCCATGGCGACGATTGCCCGAGAGCATCGGCCCAAGCTCATCGTCGTGGGGTTTTCGGCGTACCCGCGCCATATCGACTTTGGCCGCTGCAGGGAGATCGCCGACGAGGTGGGAGCGGTGCTGCACGCCGACATCGCTCATCCAGCCGGCTTGGTAGCCGCCGGCCTGCACCCCAATCCCTGTCCGCACGCCGACTTCGTCAGCTCGACGACCCACAAGACCCTGCGTGGTCCGCGAGGCGGCCTCGTCCTGTGTCGCGAAGAGCACGCTAGCGCCCTCGACCGGGCGGTGTTCCCCGGCATCCAGGGGGGGCCCTTCGAGCACCAGATAGCTGCCAAGGCAGTCTGCTTCGGGGAGGCGCTCGAGGAGGGCTTCAAGGCGTATGCGGCGCAGATTATCGCCAATGCCAAGGCACTCGCCACAGCGCTCGACGATGCCGGTTTTCGGTGCGTGTCAGGCGGCACCGACACACATCTCGTGCTCATCGACGTCGGCGAGCAAGGCATCACCGGTAAAGAAGCCGAGGTCTGGCTCGACGAGACCGGCATCGTCGTCAACAAGAACACCATCCCATACGACCAGCGCTCACCGTTCGTCACCTCCGGAGTACGTATCGGCACGGCGGCCGTCACCTCGCGTGGCCTGACGGAAGGGCACATGCGGCAGGTCATCGATTGGATGGCACGGGTGCTGGAGTCGCGCGGCGACCCCGACATCGTCGTCGAGGTGGCAGCACAGGTGCGCGAGCTCACCGACGCGTACCCGATCTACGACTGGCGCCTGCGCTGAGCAGCATTCCAAGCCTGCGGCCGGCACCCGACCGCGAGGTCGGCAACAATCGCCGTGCCCCCAGAGTTCGGGTGCGACCTGCTAGACTAGCCGCGCTGCAGCCGCCGATTCGGGGACTTGGGGCTTTTTCGGCGGCGCCACAAATCTCTCGGGAGGCAATCCGATGAAGATTTTCCTCGACACCGCGAACATCGACGAGATCCGTGCCGCCGGCAAGACCGGTGTGCTTGATGGCGTCACCACAAACCCGTCTCTGGTGGCCCGAGAAGGGCGTCCGTTTGCCGATGTGATCGCTGAGATCTGCGACATCGTGGACGGCCCCATCAGCGCTGAGGTGCTCTCTACGGACTACGACGGCATGCTCGAGGAGGCCCGTCGGTTAGCTCCGATACACGAGAACATCGTCGTCAAGATCCCGCTGATTCGTGAGGGCATTCGGGCCGTAGCAACACTGTCCCAGGAGGGCATCCGCACCAACGTCACGCTTTGCTTTTCGCCCTTGCAGGCTCTTCTTGCGGCCAAGGCGGGTGCGACGATCATCTCACCGTTCGCCGGCCGCCTCGACGATATCGGACACGATGGCATGGAGATGGTCCAGCAGATCGTCCAGATGTACGAGAACTACGGATACGCCACGGAGGTGCTAGTGGGCTCCGTACGCAACCCGAAGCACGTTCTGGACGCAGGGCTCATGGGTGCCGACATCGTCACGATACCGACCAAGGTATTCGACTCGATGTTCAACCACCCGCTCACCGACAAGGGACTCGCGGCCTTCCTCGCCGACTGGGAGGGGGCGCGGGAGCTCGTGGCCGACCTGCCGCTTCCGGCCGGCACCGAGGGCTGAGCCTGGCGGACCGACCACTGTGTCGTACGACGATCCAGCAGCCGAGCTTGACCGCCGGAGGCAAGCTGCGCGCGCCGGAGGTGGTGAGGCTCGCGTCGAACGCCAGCACGGCGCCGGCAAGCTAAGCGCCCGCGAGCGGCTGGAGTATCTACTCGATCCAGAGTCGTTTCAGGAGCTCGACGTTCACGTTCGGCATCAGTGTCGCGACTTCGGCATGGAGGAGCGACAAGTCGAAGGCGATGGGGTGGTATCGGGTTTCGGGCACATCGACGGCAGGCTCGTCTACGTGTTCGCGCAGGATTTCACGGTTTTCGGCGGCTCGGTGTCGGAGAGCAACGCGTGGAAGATCTGCAAGGTGATGGACCTGGCGCTCGAGGTCGGGGCGCCGATGATCGGCCTGAACGACTCTGGCGGCGCGCGGATTCAGGAAGGCGTCGCGTCGCTGGCAGGCTACTCGGAGATCTTTCTCCGCAACACGATGGCCTCCGGCGTAATTCCGCAGATCTCGGCGATCATGGGCCCATGCGCCGGTGGTGCGGTCTACTCGCCGGCTATCACTGATTTCGTCGCCATGGTCGAGGGCAGCTCGTACATGTTCCTGACCGGCCCCGACGTCATTAAGACGGTGATGCACGAAGACGTCTCGGCGCAGGATCTCGGAGGCGCAGCGGTCCACAACGCGCGCAGCGGCGTGGCTCACTTTGCCTCGAGCAACGATCAGGAGTGCCTGGCGCTAATCCGTCAGCTGCTGTCGTACCTGCCGAGCAACAATCGAGAGGACGCGCCACGATTGGATCCCACAGATGATCCACGGCGTGCCGATACCGAGCTCGATGACATCGTGCCCATCGACCCGAATCGGCCGTACGACATCATCGATGTGATCGTTCGAGTCGTTGATCATGGCGACTTCTTCCAGGTACACGAATCCTACGCCCGCAACCTGGTCACCGGGTTCGCCCGTCTGCACGGCATCCCCGTAGGCGTGGTGGCCAACCAGCCGGACCATCTGGCCGGCACGCTGGACATCGATGCCTCCGTCAAGGGTGCGCGGTTCGTACGTTTCTGTGACGCCTTCAACATCCCCCTCGTGGTGTTCGAGGACGTGCCGGGCTTTCTCCCCGGCACCGAACAGGAGTTTGGCGGCATCATCAAGCACGGTGCCAAGCTGCTCTACGCTTTTGCCGAGGCAACGGTCCCGAAGCTGACGGTTATTACCCGCAAAGCTTACGGGGGCGCGTATTGCGTGATGGCGTCGAAGCACATCCGCACCGACGCAAACTTCGCGTATCCGGCTGCAGAGATCGCGGTGATGGGCCCGGAGGGCGCGGTGAACGTGTTGTTCCGCCGCGAGCTCGAGGACGCCGAGGATCCCGAGACGCTACGGGCAACCAAGGTAAAGGAGTTTCGCGACAAGTTCGCCAACCCCTATGTGGCCGCCGAGCGCGGTTGGGTCGACGAGGTGATCCACCCTCGAGATACTCGGCCAAAGCTCATTCGCGCTCTGTTGGCGCTCGACTCCAAGGCCGACAGCAACCCACCGAAGAAGCACGGCAAC
This sequence comes from Acidobacteriota bacterium, assembly GCA_036012155.1. Lineage (GTDB taxonomy): Bacteria > Acidobacteriota > UBA890 > UBA890 > WLXD01 > DASCOT01. The sequence continues at coordinate 46,449 of DASCOT010000061.1, read as the reverse complement.
ATACCGCTCTAGCTACTGGGCCTCGCCGTGCAGCGCCCGGAGTGCAACGACGGGCGTGCCACGTCCGGCGAGCCGACCGGCGGTATTCCTCGACGAAAATGACCGGACCGGGCTCTTACTGTGCAGAGAACGCGTTGTGCCCGGGCGCGGGAAGCGTTCGGTGGGCCTGCGCTCGGTGCACACGCGCTCGGTATGGGAGGCAGGACGATGAACCGGCAGGCACCGAGCGCCGCTACCCGGACGTCGATCGCTGCGATCCTGGCGGTGCTCGTACTGACCCCGCGCGGCCCCCTGCATTCCGCAAGCGGCCCCTTGGCCGTCGCGTCGGCTCAGCTGGAGCTCGGCGCCCTGATCAGCACTTTCGAGGATCTCTCCGAAGCTCCGCAACGGCGCGCCGACATGGGCTGTCGAGACCTGCAATCGCCACGATGTCAGCTCAACCTGGCGCGTGTCGGTGCACTCTATGTCGATCTGCTGGCCCGCACGCGGGCCATCCAGCGAAGCGAGCTGGGCTCAGCTGGGCGCATCGACCTCGATGTGCTGGAGTGGCAGACCAGGCTCGCCGTATCGAGGTACCTCGACCTCGATTCGGACGGCTTCGACCAGCTCGGATATACAGCACACCTCCTCAACCACACGGGGCAGCAGCGAGATCCCGTTGAGCTCCATGAGCTCGGGCTCCAGGAGGTCCAGCGCATCCACCAAGCAATGCTGGATTTCCTCCATGCTCAGGATCCCGAGGCAGATCTCGACACGTTCCTGGACGCGGCGCGGACCGACAGCCGTCTCTTCGCCGCATCTCGGGAGGAGCTCAGATCGGTCGCCAGATCGGTCGCCGCTCGCATTGACCGCCGTCTCGGCTCGGCATTCAACCAGATCCCGACAGCGCCCTATAGCGTCGAGTTGCTGCGCCGTGGGCAGCGCGGGCTCATGGCTCAGTATCGCCACGGCAGCGAAGGCCTCCGAGGTCGCCCTGTAGGCTACGTGCTGCTGAACTCCGACCCGCGCCAGGTACCGCTGTACGTCCTCGAAGCGCTGTTGTTGCACGAAGCAATGCCCGGGCACCATCTACAGACAACGTGGTCCTCGCCGGCCGCCGGCTCCAGCTGGCGTAGGCGCTTCTCAGTGACCGCGTTCGTCGAGGGGTGGGGACTCTATGCCGAGAGCCTCGGCATAGACCTCGGGATCTATCGTCACCCGATGACCGAGTTCGGCCGCCTGAACCTCGAGATGTGGCGGGCGCTAAGGCTGGTGGTAGATACGGGCTTGCACGCCTTCGATTGGGATCTTCGTCGTGGCGAGGAGCTATTTCGCAAGCACACGGCGTTGCCCCTCGATCAGATTCGCATCGAGGTACGCCGGTACCAGGAGAATCCTGGCCAGGCGGTCGCTTACAAAGTGGGGGAGTTGAAGTTCCGCGAGCTTCGGAGTCGCGCCGAGGCGACACTCGGTGCGGCCTTCGATCTCAGAGCGTTCCACGATGCCGTACTCGCTCACGGCCCTATCCCGCTGCAATCGCTGGACGACACCGTCGACGCCTGGGTGGCCGACACGGCGGGAAGCTAGGCGTCGACAGCCCCTCGCTACCGTTCGCTTCGCCGTGCCCGCCAAAGCTCGGCTGGCGGCTGATGGCCGACGATCTCGTTGGCAGACGACGGACGTGAGCGATACCTTTCGCGCATGAAGGAGATCCGGCGTATCCTCGTTGCGAACCGAGGCGAGATCGCGGTGCGCATCATCCGCGCGTGCCGCGACCTCGGCATCGAAGCGGTAGCAGTTTACTCGGACGCCGACCGCGAGGCGTTGCATGTTCGCCTAGCGAACCGCGCCTATCGGCTGGGGCCCGCGGCGGCGTCCGAGTCTTATCTGCGCATCGATCGGCTCACCGCCATAGCCCTCCAGGCCGACGTCGATGCTGTACACCCGGGGTACGGCTTCCTCGCCGAGAACCCCGATTTCGCGCGCGCCGTCGGCGATGCCGGCCTGACCTTCATCGGCCCCCGACCGGAGGTCATGGCGGCAGTGGGAGACAAGAACCGGGCTCGCCAGATCGCCCGCGACGTCGGCGCACCAACGGTGCCGGGGAGTTCTGGCCCCCTGGAGAGTGCCGCCGACGCCGGGGCTGTAGCCGAACAGCTCGGTTACCCGGTGATGCTGAAAGCGGTCGCCGGCGGCGGTGGGAAGGGCATGCGACGGGTAACCGGCCCCGACGAGATGGACGCCGCCTTCCGTGCCGCCACCAGCGAGGCTACCTCCTCGTTCGGCGATGGACGCGTCTACGTCGAGAGGGTGATCGTTCGACCGCGTCATATCGAGATCCAGGTGCTCTGCGACGAGCACGGGAATCGGATCCATCTCGGCGAACGCGAGTGCTCGCTGCAACGGCGGCATCAGAAAGTAGTCGAGGAAGCTCCATCGCCGGCACTCGATGACGGTTTGCGCGGACGCATGGGCGAGGCGGCGTTGGCGATCGCCGACAAGGCCGGCTACACGAATGCAGGCACGGTCGAGTTTCTGCTCGACCCCGATGGCAACTTCTACTTCATCGAAGTCAACGCACGACTCCAGGTCGAACACGCGGTCACCGAGATGGTCACCGGAATCGACCTCGTCGCTGCCCAGATCGCGATCGCCCGCGGCGCTCTGCTCCCATGGGAGCAGAGCGACGTGCGCGCGCGCGGCCACGCCATCGAGTGCCGCATCTACGCCGAGGATCCAGAGAACGGTTTCGCCCCGGCACCGGGAGTGATCGAGAGCCTTCGCCTTCCTGGCGGTCCCGGCGTGCGCGACGACTCGGCGCTATACGAGGGGTACGAAGTACCGATCTTCTACGATCCGATGATCTCCAAGCTGATTACCTGGGGCTCGGATCGACCCGCCGCCGTGCGACGCATGCGGAGAGCGCTGCAGGAGTACAAGGTCGTCGGTATCTCGACGACGATCCCGCTCTTTCAACGCATCATGCAGGAGCGCTCGTTCAACGAGGGTATCTTCGACACCGGTTATCTCGACGAGCTCCTCGGCGATTCGAGCCCTTTGAGCCCACGGCATCGGCGATACGCGGAGCTTGTCGACATTGCCTCGCTGAGCGCCGCGCTGCACGCCTTCCGACGCGAGGAGGCTCGCGTTTTCCAGGTTCTCAACGGTCGATCATCGGCCTGGAAGATGGCGGGCCGAGAGCGGGGCTTGCGGAGAGTTCGCCGATGATCATCGAGATCGACATCGAGGGCGAAGAACAGGTCCGCCGATATAGGGTACGGCGACACGGCGGAGCCATCCGCATCTGGCGCCTTCCCGACGCGAGCGGGAACGACGACGACGCACAAGCCTTTCAGGTCGATTGGCGAATGCCCGAGCCAGGCAACTACTCGCTGCTTGTCGACGGTCGCTCATACGATGTGCATGTCGACGAGGCCGAGACGGATCCCGATCTACTGGAGCTGCACCTGCTCAGTCACGTGGTCCGGCTGAGGGCTTCGGACGCTCGCCGGCGTCGGACCGGGCGGGCGGGCCTCGACCCTGACGGCACGATCTCTGTCACGGCCCCGATACCGGGCCGCGTAGTCAAGGTTCTGGCGCCGCGCGGCACCGTGGTGGAGCGGGGCGACGGCATCATCGTCCTCGAAGCCATGAAGATGGAGAACGAGCTCAAGGCTCCGCGCGGCGGCACTGTGATCGACGTTGTCGTCGAGGAAGGAGAGGGGGTTGAGGGCGGCACGGTCTTGGCTACCATCGAATGACCGACCCGATAAGCGACCGCACAACAGGCGGATACAATCCTGGATACTCCGACCCTCCGCCAGCGTGTTCCACTCTCAGCTGGATATACATTTGACCGCACGTTCCGGCGCTCGAGCGCCCCAGTCGCTGACCATTCCACCGCCGGCTGCCGACGGACACGGCTTCGACGCCATCGTCGGACAGGATTCGGCAATCGGCGCCCTCCGGCGAGCGCTTTGCGGTGCTCGGTTGCCCCACGCGCTGTTGTTCACCGGCCCACCCGGCGTCGGCAAGGCGACTTGCGCGGGGGTCGTAACGCAGGCGCTCAACTGTACCGAGCAGGGACCGGGTGACGCCTGCGGAACGTGCGTGTCCTGCCGCAAGGTCGAACGAGGCCTACACCCGGACGTGATGTGGATGGCGCCAGAGCCTCGGACTGTCGGGATCAAGGCAGTACGTCAGGCCGTCTCGGCTACGGGCTATCGTCCGTACGAGGGCAACCATCGGGTAGTGGTGGTGGATGATGCACACACGCTTACCACCGAGGCGCAAAACGCCTTCCTCAAGACGCTCGAAGAGCCGCCGTCATCTTCAACGATCGTGCTGGTTACGTCGGCGCCGGGGAGCCTTCTGGCAACGGTCCGATCGCGCTGCCAATCGCTTCGTTTCTCGCCGTTGCCTCAGCCGCTGGTACGCGCTTACTTGAGCGAGAAACGCGGCCTCGATCCCGATGAAGCGAGGCTACGGGCAGCTCTCGCCCCGGGTAGCATCGGACGTGCTATGGCGGTCGATCTCGAGGGCTACGCAGCATTGCTCGAGGCGATGGTCGAGGCGCTGCGGTTGGCACAGGTCGGCGGCGCCGGAGTGATTGCCGCCGCCGAGAGCTTGTCGTCGATCGGCACCGGAGAGACGGCGACACAGCGGGCGGTCAGCACGCTGTTAGTGGGCCGCGACATCCTTCGCGACCTCCTCGTGGTGGCTGCCGGGGGCGATCGCTCGAGCCTGGTGAACGCGGACCGATTCGACGCCTGGAGCGAGTGGGCGAAAGACGTGGACCCCGACGCGGCGGCGCGGGCGCTGGAGTCACTGAACCACGGTATTGATCGCCTGACGACCGGAATTCAACCGAACGTAAAGCTGTCACTGGAGCACACCCTGATCTCCGTCGGAGACCAACTCCGCGGCCGTCAGGTGCCCGCCTCATGAAACCGCTGCTGGGCTGCAGCATGGGCGACCCAGCCGGGGTCGGTCCCCAGATCCTGCTCCGTTCGGCGACCGAGCTCGAAACCGCAGACTGCCTTCTGATCGGCGATGCCGCCGTGTTCGCCAAGCACGCGGAGCTTGCTGGACTTGATCCCGGATGCTTCTGCGTGGTCGACGGGATCGACGCTCTGCGGAGCGCCCGACACGGTGGCGATCGCGGCCCTTGGGTACTCCCGTGCACCGCCGCCGAAGGTTTCCGCGCCGGGCATCCCCAACGAACGCTGGGAGGTGCTGTACTCGAAAGCATCGATCGCGGCGCGGCTCTGGCGAGCGACGGAGAAGTCGATGCTCTGGTCACTGCCCCGGTCAACAAAGACCTCATCGCCGTCGTCGAGCCGCGCTTCCGAGGCCATACCGAGTACCTGGCAGAGCGCGCCGGCGTGACTACGCCGATCATGCTGTTCGCGGGCCCGCGCCCGCATATCGCGCTATTGACCACCCACTTGCCGACGGCAACGGCAATCTCGCTGATTCGTGCCGACGTCGTCGAGACGATGCTGCGCGCGTTACACGCCCGATGGTCGTCGTGTTTTGGAAGGACCCCCGCCATCGGCGTAGCGGCGCTCAACCCGCACGCCGGTGAACAGGGAAGGCTCGGCACCGAAGAAGCCCGTGTCCTGTATCCGGCCATCGCCGCGACTCGCGCCGATAGCATCGACGCCCGAGGCCCTTACCCCGCCGACTCCATCTTTCTGCGCCCCGAGCTCGACGTCGTCCTGGCGCTCTACCATGACCAGGGCACCATTCTAGCGAAGCGTGCTCCCTGGCCAACGGTAAACCTGACGCTGGGGTTACCTTACATTCGCACCTCACCGGATCATGGGACGGCGTACGACGTTGCGGCATCGGGCAAGGCCGATCATCGACCGATGTTGGCGGCGATGGAGCTGGCGGCCGAGTTGGCGACTGGAGGGCGGCTGAGAACCCACCCATCCTCTTAGGGCAACGTCACCATATGTAATTGATGCGCGGTCTTGCTCACGCGTCTCGGGCGTAGGTCGGCGAGCGAAGGGTGTGGCGAGGTTGCCTAGAGAGGATGGGTGGGTTCTCAGCCCCGCACCGGTCGCGCTATCGGCACCGCTACGATCGCACCCGCATCGGAGCGCTGATCCAACTACGGAGGGACGCCTGCCCTCGGACGCCGCGGCACGACGCACGAAAGCGTTCACCGAGAACACCGTCGATCGCCCACAAACGAGGACCCGAAGGGTCCGAGGACTCAGACTCGCCCTCGGTTGCACGAACGTCAGTGCATTCGACACCGCCTCCTCTTCAACAAGAGTCCCCAACAAGTTCTCAGTCGGGACGCGGCACTCGGGAAGTGGAACAGGCCTCCCTCGGTGTGGCAACTATCGGCGCCGTCGCAAAGCCTGCTCCACCTCCCGCTCCGCCGCCTCGCGCCTCAGGACGTCACGCTTGTCATAGTGTTTCCTGCCCCGAGCCACCGCTATCTCCACCTTGGCCCGGCCGTTGCGGAAATAGATGCGCAGCGGCACGAGGGTGAAGCCCTTTTCGATTTGGCGGCCGAACACACGGTCGATCTCGCGTCGCTTCAACAACAACTTGCGGATGCGCTCCGGATCGTGTTGATGGTGCTTGCCGGCGGCCGGGTAGGGGCCGATGTGGAGATTGTGTAGCCACACCTCACCGTCTTGAATCGCGGCGTAGGCATCCTTGAGATTGGCGTTTCCGAGGCGCAGAGACTTGACCTCGGAACCGAGCAGAACGATCCCGGCTTCGTAGGTATCGAGGATCTCGTAGTCTTTGCGGGCCCGCCGGTTGTTGGCGACGGCCTTCAGCTTCTCGGCCATGCGCCTAGAGACGCACGAGGTTCGGCGGCGCTTCCCCGTTGGCGACGTTGCGCGTATCAACGATCAGCGGCGCCGCGGAGATCACGCCAGCCCAGTCGATTTCGCTGTGGTCGGTGGCCACAACGACACAATCCGCCTCGGCACAAGCGTCGACTAGCTCGTCGATCGAATGCAGAGGATCGACACCCTCGATGTTCTCGAGCACGGGCACGAACGGGTCATGGTACGAAACCTCGGCTCCCTTGTCGGCCAGCAACCGCATGATGTCGATGGCCGGCGATTCACGCGTATCGTCGACGTCGCGCTTGTACGCCACGCCAATCATCAAGACACGCGAGCCCTTGACGCTCTTCTGGTGTTCGTTGAGCGCATCGACCACTTTTTGCACGACGTGCTGCGGCATGCCGGCGTTGATCTCGGAGGCCACCTCGATGAGACGAGCCTGATAGTCGAGGGTACGTACCTTCCAGGTCAGGTAGTGCGGGTCAATCGGAATGCAATGCCCACCGAGCCCCGGTCCCGGGTAGAAAGGCATGAAACCGAACGGCTTGGTGGCCGCGGCTCGAATCACCTCCCATGTATCGATGCCGAGGCGATCGCAGATCAGCGCCATTTCGTTGGCCAGCCCGATGTTGACAGCGCGGAACGTGTTCTCCAGCAGCTTCACGAGCTCCGCGGCGCGCGGCGACGACACAGCATGCACCGTGCCTACGATGGAGCCGTAGAGTGCCGCCGCCACCCGCGTGCACTCCGGTGTCATGCCTCCGATGACCTTGGGCGTGTTCTCGAGCGTGAAGGTCTCGTTTCCAGGATCGATGCGCTCCGGCGAGAACGCCAGGAAGTAATCGCGGCCGACGCGGCGCCCGTGGGCCTCCAGCCTCGGTAACAACACCTCTTCGGTAGTCCCCGGATACGTCGTGCTCTCGAGCACCACGAGCATGTCGTCGTGCATCGCCTCGGCGACGCGATCGGCCGATGCAACGACGTACGAGATATCAGGATCGCGGGTCTTGCTCAGCGGCGTGGGCACGCAGATGTGGACGCTGTCAGCGGCGCCGATGACGGCCGCGTCGGTGGTTGCCAAGATCCTTCCAGCTTCCACTTGGGCGCGGAGGCGCGCGGTGGCGATGTCGGGCACGTACGATTCGCCGCGGCGGATCATCTCGACCTTGGAGGTGTCGATCTCCAGGCCGGTTACCTGGAAGCCGGCCTCGGCAAGGCTCACCGCCAGTGGCAGGCCGACGTAGCCGAGCCCGATGACGCAAACGTGGGCGCTGCGATCTTCGATACGTGTGAGGAGCTCAGACATCGCCAGGCAGGATCGCACGAGAGTGCGCAGATAAGAGGGATCCGGCTGGCAGTATAGGTAGCGGGCTTCGGAGCGGGCAAGCACCGCGTGAGAGGATGCTGCGGTGGATGGTGATCGGCAGGGCTGACCGGGAGCACGGGCAATGCTCCTCGCGGAGCATATTCGCTGGGTGACAATGAGGGCTTATCTGGGACTGGGCTCGAACGTGGGAAACCGAAGTGTGTGGCTCCGCCGAGGCCTCGACGGATTGCACAGCGCCGGACTGCAGCTCGGCTCGGTTTCCTCCTTCTACTTGACGGAGCCGGTCGGCGATCGGGAGCTGCCCTGGTTCGTCAACTGTGCTGCCGAGGTACATCATCCGCCGGCGCCACGAGCCCTGCTGGATGCCGCGCTCCAGGTCGAAGAGGCGTGCGGACGACGACGCTCGGCTGCCGAGGTCGAGGCCCGAACCCTCGACGTTGACATTCTGCTTTATGATCATCGCGTCGTGGACGAATCTGGACTACAAATCCCACACCCACGGATGCACATGCGTCGATTCGTTCTGCGCCCGCTGGCCGAGCTCGCCGCGGACCTGCTGCACCCGACCTGCGGCGTACCGATCAGCGACCTGCTCTCGCGGCTAGAATCTGCTGAGCGCGTTTGGCTGCTGTCTCCGCCGCCCGTTTGATGCGCAAGAACTACCTGGCCTTCGACGGACCGATCGGCGTAGGCAAGACCAGTCTGGTCAACCTGATGGTGGAACGCCTCGGGGCGACCAAGATCCTCGAAGATCCGGAGAACCCGTTTCTGGAGCCGTTCTATCAGGAGAAGGCCGGGGCGGCGTTTCAAGCGCAGCTTTACTACCTGTTGTCGCGATTTCAGCTGCTCACCCAAGCCCGGCAGAGTGATCTGTTCGCGCGCTTCACGGTTGCCGATTTCACCTTGCAAAAGGACCAGGTCTTCGCCCACCTGACGCTCAGCGACAGCGAGCTGCTCCTATACGACAAGCTCTACGGCGTGCTGTCGCCGCAGGTGCCGAAACCGGATCTGATCGTCTATCTGCAGGGCTCCACCGAAGTACTCTTGCAACGCGTCAAGATGCGCAATCGGCCAGAGGAGCGCAGCATCTCGCGCGACTATCTGGAACAGGTGAACCAAGCCTACTCGCACTACTACCTGCAATACGACGACTCGCCGCTGCTGGTCATCAACACGACCGAGATCGACTTCGTCCAGGATGCGGACGATTTCGACGACCTGATGGCACAAATCGACGCCATGGAGGCTGGGCGGCAGGTCTACGTACCGCGGCGCGCGCGTTAGCCAGATCTCACTCGCGTTGACGAGATTGTCAACGGCGTTAGCGAGATTGTAAGGATATGTAAGGATGGCCGGCTCGCCGGATCGCCCCATGGTACGCTGCGCCGCGCCTGAGGTTCTCTGAGACGCAAGATCTCAGCTCCGGGAACTGGCCTCCCTCCCCTCGCCAGATCATGAACATCGTAGCCTGCGCGCAGCGTGCGCTCCCGACGTCGAGCCGATGGGTCTACCTCGTCGTAGTGGGGGCTCTTTTGACGTTCGCCAGCACTCCGGCCGTGGCACAGTCGCCACCCCTCTCGCTCGAGGCCCTGACCATCGACGAGCGCGTCAGGCTGGATGGGCACCTTGACGAGCCCTTCTGGCAACAGGCCGAGGTTGCTACCGGGTTCGTACAGCGCAACCCGGATACAGGCCAACCGGCGTCGGAGCGCACCGAGGTGCGTATCGCGCGCGACGGTGACGGCATCTACATCGCGGTGATGGCATTTGACAGCGACCCCGACACGATCGTTGCCAAGGAGATGCAACGTGATGGGTCGCGCTCGTTCGGCGGCTTTCGCGGCGCCTCGGGCGCCTACGGCAACGACGACTCCATCATCATCGTCCTCGATACGTTTCTCGACCAGCGCAACGGCTTCTATTTCGAGACCAACCCCAACGGCGCCCGCGCCGACGCTCTGATTGAAGACGAGAACAACCCCAGGTTCGAATGGGACGGCGTCTGGAACGCCGCTGCCACACGCACACCGGAGGGTTGGAGCGCCGAGATGTCGATCCCCTTCTCCACCCTGCGCTTCGACGGCGATGGCGATACCTGGGGCCTGAACATCCGCCGCCTCATCCGGCGCACCAACGAGGACGCGTTCTGGGCGCCGGTGGGGCGCGACGCCAACCTGCCGCGGCTGTCGCTCGCCGGTGAGCTCACCGGGATGGGTGATCTCGAGCCTGGCATCAACTTGCGTGCCAAGCCGTTCGGCATCGCCACCAGCGCACTCGATTTCGAGACCCGGCCCGTCCGCGGCGTCGAGGAATACGACGGCGGCCTGGATCTGCTGCGCTGGGGCATCAGCAACAGCATGACGCTCGACCTCACCGCCAACACCGACTTCGCCCAGGTCGAAGCCGACGACGAGCGCATCAACCTGACGCGATTCTCGTTGTTCTTCCCGGAAAAGCGCGAGTTCTTTCTCGAGAACGGCGGCATCTTCGATTTCGGTCCCAGCCAGGGTCAAGGGGGCGGAATGCGTGGGCCGTTGCTGCGCATGTTCTTCTCGCGGCGCATCGGATTGGAGGAGAACTCGATCATCCCGATACAGGCGGGAGCGCGCCTCACGGGTCGCGCCGGCGGCTGGAACTTCGGACTGCTCGATGTGCAGACGCGCGCCGTCAGCGGTCTCGGAGACGACGGCGACATCGATGTGGCGGCCACCAACTGGGGGGTGGGGCGGATCAAGCGCAACATGGGAGAGCGCTCCAGCATCGGCGCGATCTTCACCAACAAGCAGGTAAGCGAAGACGAGTGGAACCGGGTCGCCGGCATCGATACCGAGATCAATGTTTCTCGTGCGGTCAGCTTCAACGGCTTCTTCGCGGCGAGCCGCGACAAGGAGCTCGGCAGCGACGAGGTCACCGATTGGGCGGCAGGCGGCGGCTTCAACTATCGCGGTCGTATCTGGCGGGCGCGCGCCAGCTTCACCGAGATCCGCGACGACTTCCGGCCGGCGATGGGATTCCTGCTCCGCGATGGCATTCGCCGCTACGACTACAGCGTCGACTTCGAGCCCCGCCCGGCGAACAAGCTTGGCATCCGCAACCTGAACTTCAACCAGCGCACCGAGATCGTGACGCTTTCCGACGGGACCGTCGAGACCGTCGACGCGACTGTGCGGTTCTTCGGCTTCGATACCCGTGCCGGCGATCGCGTGTCCTTTTTCGCCAGCTACAACTTCGAGCGCATTCTCGAAGACTTCGAGATACAGGATGGCATCATCATCCCGCCCGGCGAATACCACTTCAATGACGTCGGCCTTTTCCTGCGCACCGACGGCAGCAGGCCGGTGTCGTTCTTCGGCTTTTACACCAAGGGCAGCTTCTTCGGCGGCAATCGCTTGATGGGCAACAGCACGCTGAGCCTGCGCCTGAGCCGCCTGCTGTCGGCCGAGACGGTGTGGAGCTACAACGACGTCGACCTGCCGGCCGGCTCCTTCCAGGCGAGCGTCGTGCGCGAGCGCGTCAAGCTGGCCTTTTCACCCAACCTGTACTGGAACACGCTGGTGCAGTACAACAACACCACCGACCTCCTGACGCTGAACTCTCGCCTCAACTGGATCTACCGTCCCGGCGCCGACCTCTTCCTCGTCTACAACCAGGACTGGGGCACCGGCACGGCGATACGGCCGAAGAACCGCGCCATCATCTTGAAGTTCACGTACTTGCTGATGCTCTAGGTAGCGGCATCCGACCCGCTACACCCTCGAGGTGTTTTCATCCCGACGGCACGCCCTGGCGGCAGGTGCGAGCGTGCCGGCAGCTGGCCGTGGTGACTTGGACGCAGGCTCCAAGTCGCGCATCACGCCCGGTGTGCACGCTGGGCCAGGAGCTTCTTCTGGTATCGACTCTGCACGATGTCCGTCAGCACCAGCACGCCGATGACGAAGTAGAAGGTCGTCTTGCTCATCGGCGTGACGGGGTTGTCGAGCAGGCGGAGATGGGCCAGGTGTCCGCCTTCCGACAGCAGCATGATGCCGACCACGAACAGGATGAAGAGCCCCAGCACCTCGTACATGCGGTTGCGTTGCAGGAACTCGGCAACGCTGTCGGCGAGAAAGATCATCATCACGCCGCCGATGATGATCGCTGTCGCCATGACCCAGAACACGTCGGTGAGCGCCATGGCGCTGAGGATCGAGTCGAAGGAGAACACCAGATTCATGGCCACGATCCACAGCACGATGGTGCGGAGCGGGCGGGCACCGCGCTCCTCGTGCTCGAGATCGTCGACACCGATCATGTGGAAGATCTCCTTGGTGGACGTGTAGATGATGAATGCACCGCCCAACAGCACGATGATGCTGTGGACATTGAACGCGCCCTCCACCAGCCCGGTACTTTGCAGGGTGAAAACCGGGGCCTGGAAATAACGGATCATGCTAGTCAGGGCGAACAGCAGCACGATGCGGAGCCCGATGGCGATACCTATACCCCAGCGCCGCACGGAGGCCCGCTGCCCCTCCGGGGCGCGCTTGGATTCAAGCGCCACGTACAGCAGGTTGTCGAAGCCGAGCACGCCCTGCAGAAGCGTCAGCAGCGCCAGCGTCACGAGGTTGTCGAGGCTGAGAAGTTCCATAGATCACTCCATCATTGCTTCGTAGGTCGATCCATACCGCTCGACTCTGGCCACCGGGCGACGCGCCCGGATCAACAGCACGTCGGCGTGTAGCTCCCCCTCCACACTGCCAATGGTTCGGCGGCGCACGTCGCATCGCTCGATGGTCAGCTGGCGGAGCGACCCTCCAATCTCGTCTGGGACTTCAGGGAGCAGCGACAGCGGTTCGGGCATCCGCGGCGTAACGCTCGACATCTCGCCGACGCCGGCGTCGTCCCGATCCGGCGCCGGAATCCCGATGAGCAACAGCACGCCGCCGGGCGCCAGCGCCGCTGCCGCATTGGCCAACGTTCGCTCGCGGGTCGCGGGCGGCAAGTGCACGTAGCAGATGAGCGACAGGTCGTACCGCGCACCGGGACGGTATTCAGCGATGTCGGCTACCTCCCCCCGAATGGCGAGGCCCTCGGCCGCGGCCAGCCGCACAAGCGTCTCGATCGCGGCGGGCGCCTGATCTATCGCCGTGACCTGCCAGCCGCGACGCGCCAGCCAGATGCTGTTGGCGCCTTCGCCGGCGCCCAGATCGAGCGCCCGACCGACCGGTAGGCCAGCGACCTCGTCGACCACGTCATCGTCGGGCCGCGTCCACGCCTGGTCGCTGTCGGCGTAGTACTCGTTCCACTCGCGGGCATCCATCAATCCGAGCGCATCCCAGCGACCGACCTTCGCATGAGCCGCGAACCGCCAGCGGCGCCGACAATGAAGATGGACGGCGTCAGGCTCCCCATGCCAGCAGTGTCGCATGTGTTCTAATCGGCGCCATGTTGGCTGAGACAAACGCTACCGGCGCGTGGCTCGACAGGTTCTTCGATTCCTACTACACGCACAGACCGGTCAACGCGACGTTCATCGGCGCTCACCACCTGGATCATCGACTCCCGGACTTGTCCGACAACGGCGCCGGCGATGCCCTCGCCGACGCTGAGAGCCTGCTGCGCGAGTCGCAGGATCTGCCAACCGACACGATTTCGGCCTTCGAGCGTGTCGACCTGCGCCTCGCCCAGGGCTTCCTCCGCACCCAGATCTGGGAGCTGCAGTCGACCCACTTCCATCGCGGCAACCCGAGCCTGTACACGGGCGAGGCCGTATTCGGGGTCATGTCGCTGTTCCTCACCAACTCCGCGCCTGGCGCCGAGCGCACCGAGCGCACCGAGCGCACCGAGCGCACCGAGGCGGCGCTCGCACGGATGCGGCAGATCCCGACGCTGCTGGCTCAGGGCGAGACCAACGTGCGCCGAGCGCCAGTTGGCTGGACCAAGCGTGCGATCCGCGAGTGCGACGGCGCTGCTGCCTTCCTCAACACAGGCCTGGGAGTCCTGGCTGCCGACCAGTGCATCGACGCGGCTGGCCTCACGGCAGCGGCGGCAGCGGCGACCACAGCGTTCGCCGAGTTCCGTTCCTACCTCGAGCACGACCTGCTGGAGGCGACAACATCCACCTATGCCTGCGGCGAAGAGGCATTCGCGATGTACTTGCGCGAGGGCCATTGTGTCGACGACAGCGCCGCCGTGATCGCCGCGAGGGCGCAGGACGAGCTTTCCAAGGCCGCCGCCCGGCTAAGCGAGCAGGCGGAGGACTTCGACGCCGACAGCAGCACCGAGGCACTCGCCGGGCTGCGGGCGGCGTACCCGCCACCAGACCGCTACTACCTGCGCCATCAGGAGCTCTGGGACGAGTCGCGCGAGATCGTCCGCGACCAGGCCCTACTCACCTGGCCGGAGTTTCCGATCCGTTTCGTCGCCCGACCGCAGTGGGCCCGGGCGGCTGCACCCTATCTGTACTTCCTCGTTTATCGATCGCCGGCGGCGGTCAACCGGCCGCCGGTGCACGAGGTGCTGTTACCACCGCTCGACGCCAGCGCCTCGCCTGAAGAGCAACGTGAGTTCCTGCACGCGAAGAACGACAGTGTCATCAAGCTCAATCACGTGATCCACCACGCCGGCGTTGGCCATCACGTGCAGAACTGGCATGCGTTCCGCGCCCATTCCCGCATCGGCCGTATCGCCGCAGTTGACTGCGCATCGCGCATCGCCATGTTCTGCGGCGGCACCATGGCCGAGGGCTGGGCCTGCTACGCCACCGACCTGATGAGCGAAGCGGGAGCCCTGACGCCGCTCGAACAATACTCGGAGCACCAATCGCGCATGCGGATGTGCGCTCGGGCGGTTGTCGACGTGCGGCTGCACTGCGGCCAGTTCTCTCTGCAGGAGGCCGCCGACTACTATGAGCGCACGGCGCTCATGGCGCCCGCGGCGGCGATGGCCGGCGCCGTACAAAACAGCATGTTCCCCGGAACGGCAGCCATGTACATGCTGGGCACCAACGCGATCCACGAGCTCCGACAGGAGCTGTCGGTGCGTGATGGGGAAGACTTCGACCTGCGCGAATTCCATGACGAGTTGCTCTCGTACGGGTCGATTCCCGTCTCGTTGATCGCCGCTCATATGAAGGGGAGCCGTGCCGATGACGGCTAGCTCAGGTCGAGTCGCCGCCTGCGCCATCATCGGCTTGCTGGTCTGGGGCTGCGGTCAAACGGTGCCCGACGACGCGGCAGGTCCGGTCGACGGAGCACGAAAGATCCTGCGCGTCGCCTACAACCGCGAGATCGACGTGCTCAACGCGTTTACCAGTCAGATGTTGATCGACATCCACTCCAGCATCGTCGAGGGCCTGATCACCACCAACGAGAACAGCACCTTCATCCCGGTGCTGGCCAAGCAGATCCCGACCGAAGACAACGGCCTGATCGTGCGCAACGAGGACGGCACCCTCGACATGACCTGGGAGCTGCACGAGAACGTACGCTGGCATGATGGCGAGGAATTCACCAGCGCCGACGTGTGCTTCACCTGGGCCTTCGTGACCAGCGACGGTTCTGAAACCTACAACCGCGACCAGTACCTCGGCATCATCGACTGCCAGACGCCAGACGACTACACCGTGGTGATGCGCTGGGACGACGCCTACGGCTACTACGCTGGCCTGTTCGAGGCGATCCTGCCTGAGCACGTGTTGGGCGGGATGTCCACGCGAGAGATCATCAACTACGTGCCCTACAACCGCGGCACCGAGACCATCGGCACCGGACCTTTCAAGTTCGCCGAGTGGCGAGCCGGCGAGTACATCCGCGTGGTGCGCAACGACGACTACCGGCGCGGGCCGCAATATCCGCGCATCGACGAGATCGTGTGGTCGTTCGTGCCCGACTCCAACGCCCGACTGAATGCCATGCGTACGGGTCGCTACGACTATGGCCAGATCGAGCCGACCCAGGTACGCGAGGTTGCCAATCTACCCGGTTACGACATCCACCTGGTGACCTCGAACCGATTCATGCACCTGGATCTGGGTATCAGCACCGAGCACGGAGAGCGGCTGTTCGCTGATACGGACGTGCGTCGAGCCATCTTCCACGCCATCGATCGTCAGGCGATCGCCGACGGCCTGATGCAAGGGACCGTGCGCGTCGCCGACACGCCGATCAATCCGGCGAGCCCGTACCACAACCCCGAAGTGCCAAAGTACGCGTTCGACCCACGGCGGTCTGCCGAGCTACTCGAGCAGGCAGGCTGGCATCTCGGACCCGACGGAGTGCGGTCTAAGGGGAGCGAGCGCTTCTCGTTCACCATGATCAACCGCGCCGGCGATCGCGAGCGCATCGCCATCGCGCAGGTGATCCAGGCGCAGCTCAAAGCCATCGGCATCGAGGTCACGTTCGTGACCATGGAGAGCGCCGCCTGGACACAGCAATGGCGACGCGGCGAGTGGGAGGCCATCGTCAGCGCCTGGTTCCTTTCGGCCGATCCCAGCGTCAGCAACCTCTACCTCTGCGACGGATCCAACAACATGACCGGCCTGTGCGATCCGCAGCTCGACATCATGATGAGGCGCTCGGACCGCGCCATCGACTTCGCGGTGCGCAAGCCGCTCCTCGATACTGTCCAGGTGCTGTTGGCGGAGAGCGCCAGATCTCTACCGATCTACTACGGCGTTACCCCTGAGGTAGTGAGCAAACGCGTCGTCAACTATCGCGGCAGCGGCACCAACTTCGGCAGCTTCTGGAACCTCTATGAGTGGGACCTGCGTCGATAGCAGCGACTTCGGACGCCTGCCGCTACGCGCTGGCGGCGAGCTACCGGTTCCTGCGCGCCCGTGAGCGCCCACCTCGGCCGCCGTCTACTACAGATGGTACCGCTCATGCTCGGCATCTCGATGGTGGTCTTCGCCGTCATCCAGGCCGCACCGGGCGGACCCGAGGGTAGCCTTCTCCAAACCGGACGATTCATCGATCCGGAGGTTATCGAGAGCTACCGACAACGGCTGGGTGTGGACCAGCCGATCTACGTGCAGTACTTCCGGTGGCTCTCGGCAGCGCTCACCGGGGACCTCGGTGTGAGCTTCTCCACAACTCGACCTGTTGCGGAGATGATCGGCGAGCGCTTGCCGGCCACTCTCGAGCTAATGGCCACCTCGTTCGTGCTCGCCGCGATCCTCGCTGTGGCGATCGGTATTCTCAGTGCCGTCAAACAGCACAGCCTCATCGATCACGTTGCCACCGGCGCGTCTTTCGTCGGCATCGCCATGCCGGTGTTCTGGTTCGCGCTCATCTTGCAACTGCTGTTCTCGGTGCGGCTCGGATGGCTGCCGGTGGCCGGCACGGAGACGGTCGGCGCCACCTCGCTGGGGGATCATCTACAGCATCTGATCCTTCCCGCCGCGGTGCTTTCGTTCCGAAACATCGCCGGCTGGTCGCGCTATCTACGTGCCAGCCTGATCAGCGCGCTGCGCAGCGACTATGTGCGCACCGCTCGCTCCAAGGGTCTCCCCGAGCGCGCTGTGGTGGGCGTGCACGCCGTTCGCAACGCCTTGATCCCCCTGGTCTCGATCATGGCCCTCAACCTGGCCGATCTGTTCTCGGGCGCGGTGATCACCGAGACGATCTTCGCGTGGCCGGGCATCGGCCGGCTCTTCGTGCAGGCGATGTTTGCTCGCGACTACCCGTTGCTGATGGGCATTCTGCTGATGGGCTCGCTGATGGTCGTGGTCTTCAATCTCGTTGCCGATGTCGTCTACGGCGTCCTTGATCCGCGCATTCGCTATGACTGATTGGACCGGACCCGTTTGGCGGCGGATGCGAGCCCACGTGCCGGCCGTGGTGGCGGTGGGGGTGGTGTCGATCATGGCGCTGGCCTGTATCGCCGCACCGCTGATCGTTCCGTACGAGTTCGACGCCATCGATCTCGGTGGGATCCGGCAAGCACCGTCAGGGGCGCACTGGATGGGTACCGACGATCTCGGCCGCGACCTGTTCACCCGCGTGCTCTACGGTGGCCGCATCTCCATCCTCATCGGGGTGCTCGCAGCGGCGATTGGTACGGGTATCGGCTCGCTGGTCGGTGCGCTGGCGGGATTCTACGGCGGCCGTATCGACGCCGTGCTCATGCGGTTGACCGACGTCGCCTACTCGATCCCGGCACTGCCCCTGCTCATCGTGCTGAGCGCCTATTCGCGCGCCGGCGCGCTCTCCGTGGCGCTGATCGTCGGGTTGCTGAGCTGGATGGCGACCGCCCGCGTCGTGCGTGCCGAGGTGCTGTCGATCAAGCAGCGCGGCTACGTCGAGGCGGCGCGCGGGCTGGGCGCCCGCAATAAACGGCTGATCCTGCGCCACATTTTGCCGAACGCCGTCGGGCCGATCGTGGTGGGCGCCACGCTCGCTGTGGGCAACGCCATCATTCTCGAGTCCTCGCTGAGCTTCCTCGGCCTCGGGGTGCAACCACCAACCCCGACGTGGGGCAACATGCTCCAGGAGGCCCAGGTAACGATGGCGACCCGCCCGTGGCTGACGGTGTTCCCGGGGTTTGCCATCCTGGTGGTCGTGCTGTCGGTCAACTTCATCGGTGACGGCCTGCAAGAGGCATTCGACCCGACCGGGGAACGATCTGGCCGACGCCTGAGGCGACGGCGCCGTCGAGGCACGCGCTCGTCACCCTCGTCCGCCGCCAAGCCGGCTCACCTGCTCGAGGTACGCGACCTGACGACGAGGTTCGAGACCGACGGCGAGCCGATCACCGCCGTCGACGGCGTGTCGTACACGCTCGACCCTGGAGAGGCGCTCGCAATCGTCGGCGAGAGCGGCTCCGGCAAGACTGTCGCCGCCCTGTCGTTGATGGGGCTGGTGCCATCGCCGGGCTCCGTCGAGCACGGCGAGGTGATTCTCAACGGCGACAACGTCTTGGAGCTGTCCGGGGCGCAGTGGCGCCATGTTCGGGGTCGTGAGATCGCGATGATCTTTCAAGACCCGATGACCTCGCTCAACCCGGTGCTGACCATCGGTAAGCAGATCGCGGAGTCGCTTACCTGGCATCAGGGCCTGCCTGCCTCGGCCGCCCGGTCGAGGGCACTGGAGCTTCTCGAGCTGGTGGGGATTCCGCATCCCGCCGATCGTCTGCTCGACTACCCACACCAGCTCTCGGGCGGCCAGCGTCAGCGGGTGATGATCGCCATGGCGCTGTCCTGCGACCCGGCCGTGCTCATCGCCGACGAGCCCACCACGGCGCTCGACGTGACCATCCAGGCGCAGATCGTCGACCTTGTCCAGAGCCTCCAACGCAGGCTCGGTATGGCGATCCTCTGGATCACCCACGACCTGGCGGTGGTAGCGGGTCTGGTCGACCGGGTCGCCGTGATGTACGCCGGCCACATTGTCGAGCATGCACCGGTTCGCCAGATCTTCCGTCGCCCCCGTCACCCGTACACCCTCGGCCTGCTCCGTTCGATGCCGAGCGCTACGCGGCCGGCGGGCGAGCGCCTTGCAGCCATTCCCGGGCATCCGCCTGACCTGTCGCTACCGACCGTGGGCTGCCCGTTCGCACCGCGCTGCGCGTTTGTCGTCGACCGCTGCCATCAGGAGATGCCGCCGCTGGAGGCAGCAGCGTCAGAGCACGCGTCGGCCTGCTGGCGAGCCGAGGAAGTAGCCGCACAAACCACGAACGGGCCAACTCCATGAGCACCGAACGCACGCCGGCGCCCCTATGCGAAGTACGTGAGCTGAAGAAGCACTTTCCGGTACTGCGGGGCTTCCTGAGGAAACAGGTTGCCTCCATCCAAGCTGTGGACGGCGTGAGCTTCGACATCTTCCCGGGCGAGACTCTCGGGTTGGTCGGCGAGAGTGGCTCAGGCAAGACGACCACCGGTCGAGCGGTCCTGCAGCTCGACGAACCGACCTCCGGCCAGGTGGTCTTCGAGGGCGAGGACCTCACCAGGTTGGAGCCCGCCGACCTGCGTCGAGCCCGCAGGCACATGCAGATGATTTTCCAGGATCCGTTCGCTTCGCTGAATCCGCGGCGGCGCGTCGATGAGACCATCGCCGAGCCACTCGACATTCACGACATCGGCAGTCCGCAAAGTCGCTCCGACCGGGTCGGTGAGCTGCTCGAGCTCGTCGGCCTCGATACGAGCTTCACCGGCCGCTATCCGCACGAGCTCTCGGGAGGTCAGCGACAGCGGGTCGGCATCGCACGAGCGCTGGCCACCAGCCCACGATTCATCGTCGCCGACGAGCCCATATCCGCCCTCGACGTGTCGATCCAGGCACAGGTCGTCAACCTGCTCAGCGATCTGAAGGACGATCTCGGCCTCACCTACTTGTTCATTGCGCACGACCTTTCGATGGTGCGCCATCTCAGCGATCGCATCGCCGTGATGTACCTCGGCCGCATCGTCGAGCTCGGCGACCGTGACGGGATCTTCGAGCGCCCCCTACATCCGTACACACAGGCGCTGGTCGCGGCCATCCCGCAGCCCGATCCCGACGCCGCTCCGGAGCGCCATCGCGCGCGACTCGAAGGCGAGGTTCCCAGCCCCATGCGCCCACCGCCGGGCTGTCGATTCCACACCCGCTGTCCCTACGCCACCGACATCTGCTCCGAGCAGGACCCGGAGTACCGCACCATGGGAGATTCCCGCCATCCCGGTGACCACTGGGTGGCCTGCCATCACGCCGAGCGAATCGAAGCCGGAGAAACTCCGTGACCACCGAGATATTGCGCGTTGCCGTTGTTGGCGCCGGTCGCTGGGCGCGATCGGCTCACCTGCCGGGATTCAGTCGCTCGCCGCTGTGCGACCTGGTGGCGATCTGCGATCTCGATAGCGAGCTGGCCACGGCGCGAGCGGAGGAGTTTGATATCCCGGATGTCTATGCCGATTACCGGCAGATCTTGGAGCGTGACGACATCGACGTGGTCGACATCGTGACGCGCGCCGAGCACGAAGAGCTGGTGTTCGAAACCCTGGATGCCGGCAAGCACTGCTTGGTGGAAAAGCCAGTGTGCCACGACTATCGCGATGTCTGGCGGGCTCATGCGCTGGCCGAGCAGAAGCGCCTGAAGACCAAGGTCGGGCTGACCTTCCGCTACGCGCCGGCGGTCATGTACATGTTCGACCTCATCCGCGACGGCTTCATCGGGCGCCCGTTCGTGTTCAACGGCTACGAGCAGAACTCGCAGTGGCTCGATCCCGACAACCCGATGGACAAGCGCATCCACAAGAGCAAGCCGGCGGCCGAGCCAGAGTGGGGAGCGGACCCCAGCCGCGAGGGCATCACCGTGTCCTCGCTGGAGGGATACGGAGCACCAACGATCGACATCGGTCTCGAGTGCATCGACAGCGACCTGACGCAGGTGGTTGGCATTCTGGCGAACATGGTTCCCGAGCGCCGCCGCACCAACCTCGACAGCGGGCGCGAGCGCATCAACATCGACGACGCCGACATGTTCATGGGCGAGGCCGCCAACGGCGCGCTGTTCTCGATGCAGTCGAGCTACGTGACGGTCGGCAACTATCCCGGCATCGAGGCGCGGATCTACGGCGAGGAGGGAGCCATCCAGGTGCGCCTGGTCGAGGAGTTCGGCGTCATCCAGACCATCCACACCGCCAAGCCCGATGCAGTCGAGTTCGTGCAACAAGAGATTCCCAGCCGCTACTTCCCACCGGGGGCCCAGGATGACGACGACTGGAGCACGGCGTTCTATGGCAACCTGGTGCACGACTTCTGCCGGGAGATCATCGCCGGAGACGCTACCAACCAGGGAAACTTCGCCCAGAGTGCGCGGGTGCAGGAGGTCATCAACGCCGTCACGCTCTCGCACCGCCAGCGGCGCTGGGTGGAGCTGCCGCTTCGCGACGAGGTCGAGACGACGCCGGGAGGCAGCCTGTAGCCTGGTCCCGAGGCAGCGAGGTTCGCAAGGAACCGCGAGGCGACCTGTGACAAGGAGAGATCGTCCATGAGCGACCGCCCGCTGCGATGGGGTGTGGTGAGCACGGCGAACATCGGCCGCTGGGCGGTAAACCCGGCGATCCAGGCGTCGAGCAACGGCGAGTTGGTGGCGGTGGCCAGCCGCACGGCGTCGGGCGCCAAGGCATTCGCCGCGACAGCGGGCATTCCTCGCTCATACGGTAGTTACGAGGCCCTGCTTGCACAGGAAGACATCGACGCCGTCTACATTCCGCTGCCCAACAGCATGCATCGAAAGTGGACGATTCGTGCCGCCGAACACGGCAAGCACGTGCTCTGCGAGAAGCCGCTGGCGCTTACCGCCGAGGAGTGCGCCGAGATGCAGGCGGCCGCCGACGCCAACGGCGTGAAGCTCATGGAGGCGTTCATGTATCGCTTCCATCCGCGCACCGCGAAGGTCGTGGAGATGGTGCGGTCGGGTGCCGTCGGCGAGCCGCACGTGATCCATAGCGCGTTCACGTTTCGCCTCACCAAGCCGGACAACATCCGTCTGCAGCCAGAGCTCGGCGGTGGCGCGCTGATGGATGTCGGGTGCTACTGCGTCAACATCAGCCGAACCGTCGCCGGCAGCGAGCCTCTGGAGGTACAGGCGCTGGCGGAGTGGGGTCCGAGCGGCGTCGACACCCTGATGGCGGGTACGATGCGGTTCGCCGATGGGCTGCTGGCGCAGTTCGATTGCGCGTTGACGCTGGAGCGGCGGGAAGCGTACGAGATCGCCGGGACGGACGGGCATCTCCAGGTGCCGGCGGCCTTCCTGCCGGGCACCGAGGAAGTGCAGATTCATCAGCACGGCGGCCGCGGCGACAGCACGACACACACCGTCGAGGGCGCCGACGAGTACCAACTCATGGTGGAGCACTTCGCGGACTGCGTTCTCGACGACCTGCCGCTTCGCTACGATGCTGGGGAGGCGGCGCAGAACATGCGCGTCATCGAGGCTCTGTACCGATCGGCGCGACGGGGCGGTGCGGTCGAGACGCTATCTGGCTAGCGGCGTGCACCGGCGGCCGGCTGGTCATCGGCTTCGAGCGTCTCGAGCACGTCACGCCAGGCGAACTTCTCGCCGATGCCGCGCACGTAGTAATCCATCCACGCCATCTCGCTGACCGACTTCACCAGCCGGTTGCGCGGGTCGGGAATGCCGTGGCTGCGGCCCGGATACATGAACAGCTCGGTCGGCACCCCGAGCTTCTTGAGCCCCATGTGCAGCTCCACCGACTGCGGGCTCGGGACGCGTGGATCACCCTCGACTACGTGGATCATCGTCGGCGTCTTGGCGTTCTTGATGTATTTCATCGGCGACTGCTCCCAGTAAGCATCGTAGTTGTCGTACGGGAGGTCGTTGCCGAGATAGAACTGGCGGTTCCGTTGCACGTCGCTCTGCGCGTACATCGAGATCCAGTTCGAGGTGCCCGCACCGGAGCTGATCGCCTTGAAGCGGTCGGTGTGGGTGAGGATCCAGTTCGACCAGTGGCCCCCGGCGCTCCAGCCGAGCGCGCCCATGCGATCGGGGTCGACGATGCCCTCGGCGATGAGGTGGTCGACGCCGGTCATGATGTCGTCGTAGCCCTGCGGGAAATAGTTGCCGACGATGGCGGTGCGATGCGCCTCACCGTAGTTGGACGAGCCACGGTAGTTGGGCTTCAACACCGCGTATCCGGCACCGGCGTACACCTGCGAGCCGTAGCCGCCGTTGAACCGCAGCGTGTCGGCACCCGCCGGCCCGCCATGGATCGCCACGATGAGCGGGTAGCGCGTACCCTCTTCGTAGCCGACCGGCTTGACCAGCACACCGCCTACCTGGTCGCCGTCGGTCGACGTCCAGGTAACTTCGGTCTCCTCGCCCAGGAGCAGACCCTCGACCTGGCGGTTCACGTCGACGAGCTGCCGCCACGCCGTGCGCCTGCCCACGTCCTCGACGCTGGCCACGGTAAAGAGCGTCGGTGGCGTGTTCGGATCGGCGTAGTTGATCAACAGCACGCCGGAGTCGTGGTCGCGCGTAACGCCCAGCGCGGCGTCTTCATGCGTCAGTTGCTGCACCGTGTCGGTAGCCACATCTACGGAGTGCAGTTGGCGAGTGACGCGGACACCACCATTGAAGAAGACCGTGCCGCCGTCGTCCGACCAGAAGGCCGGCGAGGCGTGGCCGTCGAATTCAGCGCCCACCTTGCGGAGCACACCGCCTCGATCGGCGATCTCACGCACATAGATGCGCCGGTTCCTCATGCTGTAGGCGGTCAGGTCGTCAGGGGCCGAGAACGCCAGCAACCGGCCGTCGGGCGAGAAGCTGATGGGGCTCTCGCCGACCTCGTGGTTGTCGGTCAGCCGTTCCACCTCCCCGGTGGAGGTCTCCAGCAGATACAGGTCGGCGTTGATGCGCTCCTCGGTGATGTTGCGCTCGTAGCGCTCGGCAGAAGCCCCGACGAAACCTACCCAGCGGCCGTCGTCGGAGATCGTGAAGCGGGTCACGCTCATCTCCGGACTGTCGGTCAACCGAGTTGTCGCCAGCGTATCGACCTCTAGCGCCCACAGGCTCGACAGCGGCGTCTCCTGATTGCGGATGTCGACGGTGAACTCCATCTCCTTGCGGAGTCGGTCGTCCACATCGGCACGATCGGGCCTGATGAAGTAGATGCGGCTACTATCCGGCGCCCATTCCCAGTCCTCTACTCCGGCGTCGTTGTCGGTCAGTTGCGCGGCCATCGCCGTGTCGATTCCCTGTATCGGCAACCGGAGTAGTTGCTCCCGGCCAGGTTCGCCGCTGCGGTAAGCCAGCCACCGTCCGTCGTGGCTGAAAGCGAAGTCCGATACGCCGTCGTCGGCATCGGTGATGCGCCGCGCCTCGCCGCCGTCCGGCCGCATCAGATAGAGCTGGTCCTTGTTGCCGCCACCCCCCTCGCCATCACCACCGCTGTCATTACCGCGACCTCCCCGGGCGTCGCGGTTCGACGCAAACACGAAGAAGCGCCCGTCGCGCGAGAACCGTGGGGAGTGCTCGTTCTTGTCGTCCGTATAGGTCATGCGGCGAGCCGAGGCCGCCCCTTGCTCGAGCGACACCAGGTGGACATCGGACTGCTGCGTCGCCTCCTCCCAGTCGGGCGTGGTGACCGTGTAGAGCATCCACTTGCCGTCGCGACTCGGAGCAAAGGCGCCCGCCCGCGCCATCTCCTGCATATCGAGGAAGGTCATGGCGCGCGGCCCGTCTGCCGGAGCCTGACCAGCGGCCGGTGAGGCCAGCACCGGGACGAGCAGCAAAGCGGTGACGAGGAGCGCCGGTAGCGCGGCGGTCCGGGGCGGGCAATCGGTGCGCATGATCAACTCCGGGGAGTACTAGAGTGGTCAGGGAACCTCGAGCGCGGTCTGCGGGCTGACGTACACGACACGACCGTTGAACAGCGTCAGCTCGCACACCATGTCCTTGATGTCGTCGGTAGGCACCGTGTACGGGTCACGGTCCCAGACCGCTATGTCGGCGTACTTGCCGACCTCGATCGAGCCGATCTCGTCCTCCAGGAACATCTGGCGTGCGCTCCAGATGGTGTAGGAGCGCAGCGCCGTATGGATATCTACCGACTCGTCGGTGCCATAGGGATTGGCGCCGTACACACCGAGCAACGTCTGGCGCGCCACCGAGGCCCACAGGCCGTAGCGAGCCTCGAAGGGCGTGACGCTGAAATCGGAGGCGCTAGCCCACGGGATGCCCTTCTCGACGAAGGTGGCGAACGGGTTGAGGCGCAGCGCGCGAACGGGCCCGAAGTTGCCGGCGTAGGTATCGCCGATCCACCACATGAAGGGCGGCGAGGGCTCCGGGTACCCGGCATCGAACTCGCGCTCTAGCCGCGCCATGGTATCGATGGCGTGGTCGGTGGGGATGTTGGCGTGGATGATCCCGTGGCGTAGCCCGGAGCGCGGATTGTCCTCCAGCGCCAGGGCGTAGCTGTCGACCACCCAGTCGATTCCTCGATCGCCGATCGAGTGGGTGCTGATATGCAGGCCGGCGTCGTGAAACAACCGGATCTTGTCGCGGATAAGCTCCGGCTCCTCCACCGGGTAGCCCCGGTTGCCGGTGTCGACCTGGTCGAAGTCGCGGTTCCAGTCGTCGTGTAGCCAGGCGGTACGAGCCCCGCCGCTTCCGTCGATCATGAGCTTGATACCGCCGGAGATCAGATGATCGTCGCCGGTCGACTCGTAGGGCTTGGTGAACGAGGCTATGCGCTCCGCCAGGGCCTCGGCTTCGCTAAGGTCACCTCGGCTACGCCAGAGCACGAACACCCTGACTGAGAGGTCGCCGTCGGCGAGCACGTCGGCGTAGGCATCCCAGGTCGCTTGACCGATGCCCGGATCCTTCACCCCGGTCATGCCCTCGGCATTGAACGCACGGGACAGATCGCGCATGCCGTCACGAACCTGTTCGGGGCTGAGCGGCGGAATCAAGCCACTCACCAAACCCTGCGCCCGTTCCTTGAGCACACCTGTCGGGTTGCCGTCGGCGTCGTGATCGATCGAGCCGCCGGGCGGATCGGGCGTGTCGCCGGTGACGCCGGCCATCTCCAGCGCCAGGCTGTTGGCGGCTCCGTAGTGCCCCATGGTGTGGGTCAACCACACCGGGTTGTCGGGAGACACCGCGTCGAGATCGGACGCCAGCACGTAGCGCAGCTCCTCGAACTTGCCCTCGTCCCAGCCACGCCCGCGGATCCATTCGCCGGGCTCGGCCTGCGCGACGCGCTCGGCGACCTTGTCGACTACATCGGCCACCGAGGTCACCTCCGGGTAGCTCAGACTGAGCACGAACATTCGGGTAGCGCCGCCGCCGCCGAAGTGGGCATGAGCGTCGAGCAGCCCGGGTGTTGCGGCGCGGCCGCCCAGATCGATCCGTTGCGTGTCGGCACCGACCAGCGCCTCGATGTCGGCGTCCGAGCCCACCGCGACGATACGGCCGTCCTTCACCGCAACGGCCTCGGCGACGCTGTCGGCAGCATCGACGGTAATGATCTTGCCGTTGACCAGTGCGATGTCGGCCGCTTCTTCCGCCGTCGGTCCTCCGGCGCCGCACGAAGCCAGCACCACGCCAAGAACCGCGACCATGCAACGGTCGCCGGTCCGAGATCTCTGTGTCATCGGGTCGCCTCCTGGAGTTTCGGTCCGCGCGCCATGATAGCGCCGCGGGCGCCGCTCACCTACTGGCCCTGTCGACATCACCCGTCGAGAGCACAGGAGGCTCTATTCGCTCGGCTGGCGGCTCACCGGCGAGACCACCGAGCGAACGGGCGAAAATGGCGTCAGGCGGGAAACAGAATCGGACGATCGAGCCGACGGAAGTCGGCATCGGTCGTCAGAATCGCACAGTCCTCTGCGATTGCCAGGGCATAGGCGAAGCAATCTCCAAGATTGAGCGGAAACCGCAGCCGTGCCGCGGCCGCCAGCTCGGCCTGCCGGGTGTCTGGCGCTTCGAAGCGGAACCCACCCGTGAGCACCTGCTCCGACAGCTCATCGGCGAGCTCTGGCTGCTGACTCCGCAGCCGAATCAGCACCTCGGTCAGGTTCACCGTGCTCATACAGAGCTCGCCCCGATGGCGCTGCAGCTGCTCCGCCGCCCATGCGGCATGCTCTTCCTCGAAAAGGACCGCCAGCACGACCGACGTATCAACGACCATCCTTGTTCCAGAGGTCGTCATCCGTGGTGAAACGCGGATTCAGCTCTAGAGGTGCCTTCAGGGCGGCGCCGATCCACCCTCGGTAATCTACCTCGTCACCATTGCCCGTCGCGCGTTCGAGCGTTTCCGTGACCGCCGTACGGATCGCCTCGGACTTCGTCCTTATCTTCCTCAGGCGCATCAGGCGCTCCAGGTCAGTGCGGAAAGCCTTGGTCATGTGCATGTTCAGTTGTGACATGTACATATCCTGTACTGACTCCGAGGACGAGGTCAACCTCATGAGGAAGTTGATTTCGGCCCCCTCTTGCTCCAAAGGAGACGGGCACGCGGGGGGTCCTCAGTCAGTCGCATCGCCACGGCATCGATCGTGGGCCGTCTCATTCAAGCGAGCCCTCACGGCCGGCAAAGGACCCCTATGAGATATACTCACGAATATATTCTAAGAAATATGCGGCGAGCTAAGATGGGAAAGCCCCTTACCATCCAAGATGAGGACGACCGTCGGATCGAAGATCTGAAGGCCCGTCTCGGCGCAGGCACCAAGATCGCGGTCGTGCGTGCCGGCCTCGAGCTGCTGGAGCGCGAGGCGGAGCGACGCGCCCGCATCGAGCGCTGGCGCTCGGCCGCCCGGGCGGCTGCCGCAACAAGCGACGCAATCAACGCCGAGTTCAGGCCGCACACCCGCTTGAAGAAGCTGTGACCCTGGCCCCGCGCCAGTGGCACGTCTACATCGTCGACCTCGAACCTCGAGTGCATACCAAACCCGGCAAGCAACGCCCCTGCCTCGCCATCCAACCGAGCGAGCTCGCGGAGGCCGGCCTCGGAAGCACCGTCGTCCTCCCCCTTACGACCAAGCTGACCGCTCAGGACGCCTTCCCGCTTCGCGTGCGAATCCCGGCCCAAACCGCGGGCATCGAACGAGACAGCGACCTTCTCATCGATCAGATTCTTGCGTGGGACAACTCCCTGTTTCGCAAGGAGCTAGGCGTCCTCCCGGACGCCCTGCAGGATGAGATCAAAGCGGCGCTGCGGGAGTTTCTCGATCTGTAGGATGCCAGCCGAGCACCAGCGCGCTCATGAGCCAGGCGTGTAGGGATCCGGCGTGCCCGGCCGGATCGGCGGCTCTCGGCGCAGCGACCCGATGTGCTGCACCAGCGCTTCACCCGCAGGCCATCGAATCCAACCCGAGTGGTACCACTTCGAGTTGAGCGGATTCGCCTCTCGAGGGTCCACGTGCAGGTCATAAATGAGCGGCACACCGTACGACCTCGTGGGGTCTGCGAACGCCTTGTCGATCTCCTTCGACATCATCTTGTAGTTACGCCACTTGACACCGTAGAGATCGCTGCCGACGTAGACGATCACGGACTCGCGATTCGACGCTGTTTGCTCGCCGCGGAAGAAGTCGAGTTGGTCGACGCCGTCGACGATGCGATCGTCGGGGACGCGGCCACCGGCAATGCGGGCGATCGTCGGGAACAGATCCATCTCGTGGACGATCTCGTTGCTGACCGCTCCCCCCGGAATCTGATCCGGCCACCGAGCGATGAACGGCACCCGCAATGAGCCTTCCCGGCCCGTGAAGTAGCTGCCGCTCCACGGCCCCGCAAAGCTGTCGTGCGGAACCGTCGGGTCGGGGCCGTTGTCCGAGGTGAAAATGAATATCGTGTCGTCGCGGATCCCGAGCCGATCGACCGCGTCGAGGAACTGTCCGACATAGGCGTCGGTCTGCGCCAGCACGTCGGCGAAATCACCGTTGCGCGTCCGCCCGCGAAACTCCGGGTGTGGAATCATCGGCATGTGCGTCTGAGTGTACGGAATAAAGAGGAAGAAGGGCTCGCCGGCCTCCGCCTGACGTTCCATGAAGTCGATCGACCGGTCGGTGATCTCGCCGTCGATCAGCGTCCGTTGCTCCGTGTCGTAGACATGGAGGTTTCGGGGCTGCTGGCCCCTGCGGCCCTCCATGACGTACTCAAGGCGCGCGAACTCGTGAGCATCGGGACGGAAACGCGTGTCGTCGGCCCACGAGCTCTCATCCGAAGAGTTCGGAATCCCGTACCACTCGTCGAACCCCTGGTCGGTAGGAAAGCGGCCCTCCGTATGGCCCAGATGCCACTTGCCGAACATGCCGGTGGTATAGCCGACATCCGAGAGCACCTCGGCCATCGTGTACTCCCACTGGGTCAGGCCGTAGACGGGAGTCTCGATCGGAATGCTGGCGTTGCCGGTGCGGATCGCGTAGCGACCCGTGAGAATGGCTGCCCGGCTCGGCGTGCACTGCGCCTCGACGTTGAAGTTGAGCAGCCGCATGCCCTCGGCGGCGAGCGTGTCGATGCGGGGTGTCGGCGCCCCTCGCAGCACACCACCGCCGTACACGCCGAGCTCACCCCAACCGAAGTTGTCCATGAACACGAGCACCACGTTGGGGCGACCGTCCTGCGCCGCGGCCGGTTCCGGAGCGGGGCTCAGAACGATGAGGGCCAGCAGCGAGAGAGCAAGGTTCCTCGTCGATTTGGTCATGGCAACACTCCGGTCGTTGGTTCTTCGTTCGCTGCGAACATAATCACTTCGCGAAACGTCGGGTGGCTGGCCCCTACTCTTCGTCTACTCCGGGTATCGCGACCGGCTCCATGCCATCGGGCCACTCCATGCTCACCGTATATCGTGCGAGAGCGCCCTCGTAGTAGCGCTGCTGCGCCGCGCGGGTTCGCTCACTCACCAGGTCACGGTGAACCGCGTCCCGCACCTCGGACAGCTTGGAGGGCCGGCCCGGCTCGAAGACATCGAGACGAGCCAGGTGGAGCCCGAAGGCCGAGGTAACGGGTCCACTCCACTCACCCACCGGGAGCTCGACGAGCTGTGCGGTGAGCTCGTCGCCGAACACACCCAGGACGTCGCGCTCTGACATCTGGCGATGCACCGCCGGGTACATGAAGGGGTCGCCCATCACCTCCGGGTCGACGGCCGGATTCGGTCCTTTGCTCGTTGGCGGGATTGAACGGCTCCCTCACGACGGCTCGCTCCTGACAGGCTCGGCGGCGGAGATTCCAACGCCGGCGCGGAACGCCCAGAGCATTCGCGCGATGCCGCCCGCGATAAGGAATACGCCGACCAGGAGAGCGACCGCGAGACGGGTCACACCGGTCGACAGCAGGGAGCCCGCCGATCGAGAACCTTGTGGACTGCCCGGGACCATCTTTGCTTCAACCACGGTTGCGCGGCTTGGAATCTGCCTCTAACAACATCGCGACATGCGGTAGAGCGTTTACAACGTGCGCTTGCTCCTCGGCGCAAACGCGCCGTAGCTCGCACATCCCTTCATGGTCGGCGGAACGGAGCTCGGCTAGATCAATTTGAATCGGCCGGTCGCTTGCCTCCACCGTCCTTCGAAACTCGGCGACGCCATCGCCTGCGAGACGCCCGCTAAGCGTCAGTACGGTGAACCGGCTTTCCCTTGAGAGAACAATTCGCAGACGCATCGCACCGGCTACGAATGCAGTTTCTGTGCCGAACAATGGCGGTGAAGGATCGTAAGCAACGAACTCGCGCGCCGGCGCTTGATCCAGGGGGTCGCAAGTGTGCCGGGGGGCTCTCGGGTCGGGTGGATTCGAGGGCCGGCTCTTGATATCTCGTTACCGATCACCAAATATCGAGCCACCTGCTCTTGTCTCGCGACGGAGCACGGACGGAGCGCAGAGAGGACGAACGTGAGCGAGGAGATTCCGCCACAGGAGATCGCGGCTCTATACAGGCAAGCACCGATCGGTCTCTGCTATTTCGATTCCGCTCTTCGCTTCGTGCACATCAACGAGTGGCTGGCCGCCATCAACGGCTTTAGTGTGGAGGAGCACCTGGGAAGAACTCTCGAGGAGCTACTTCCTGGGGTTGCGTCGGGTGCCATGACGCAACCTCGCCAGGTAGTCGAAACGGGGGAGCCGGTCATCGATGGAGAGATCGAAGCAACGACGGCAGCTCATCCAGAAGAGGTAAGGGTCTACCGACACAGCTACTTCCCTCGCAAGAACACAGACGGCACGGTCCTAGGCGTGAGTTGCTCCGTCAAGGACATCACTGAGCGCAGGACGCTCAGTGCACTCGCCTCTCGTGTCGAAGCCGAGAACGTCTACCTTCAGGAACAGCTGGACGACGCCGTCCACCGCCGTGACGTCATAGGCAAGAGTGTCGCGTGGCAGAACATCATGCAGCAGGTGGGGCTCGTGGCAGGTACTGACTCGAGTGTCTTGATCCAGGGTGAGACAGGTACTGGTAAGGAGCTGATTGCCCAGGCAATCCATGACCAGAGCCCGCGATGCAAGCACGCTCTCGTGAAAGTGGACTGCGCGTCGCTTCCTAGCACGCTGATCGAAAGCGAGCTCTTCGGCCATGAGAAGGGTGCGTTCACGGGAGCGTTGCAGCGGCGGGCGGGACGCTTTGAAATCGCCGACGGAGGCACGATCTTCTTAGATGAGATCAGCGAGCTTCCCCTCGATCTACAATCCCGGCTATTGCGGGTGCTGCAGGAGAGGGAATTCCAGCGCCTCGGCTCCAAGAGCTCCATCAAGGTCGACGTACGGGTGGTCACTGCAACAAACAGGAATCTGGCTGAGGCTGTCGACGAGAGGCGTTTCCGGTCGGATCTCTACTTTCGGCTCGCAGTATTTCCGATCGAGCTCCCGCCGTTGCGCAAGCGGACCGAGGACATTCCGATCCTCGCGTGGTACTTCGTGGAGAGGAACAACGCTCGCCGGCGCATCAAGATCGACACCATTTCCGAACCGGCCATGAACCAACTGATCGCTTACGATTGGCCTGGCAACGTGCGGGAGCTGGAGAACCTCGTAGAACGCGCCTGTATTCTCTCGCCGGGTCAGGAGCTGAGAATTGAGCGTGACATCCGTTCTCCCGACAGCACCCGTGACACACGTTCCGAACGGCTAGAAGATGCGGAGCGGGAGCACATCCTGAGCGTGCTTCAAGCGTGTGGCGGAACCATCAACGGAGCTGGAAACGCCGCCGACCGTCTCGGGATCAACCCGAGCACGCTGCGCTCCCGAATGAAGAAGCTCGGGATTACGCGGCCAACTTGAGGCCGTCGATCGGAGAGTCGAGCCGCTAGGCGACGCTCCATGTCGAGGCTACGCCTCTAGACGACGGACTGGATGCGGCTGCGGCGTGTTCCCTACCGTCCAAGAAAGAGCGCGATCGAGTGGAGAGTCGGCGGCAGCTAGATAGGACAGCGCTCTCTTCAGCTCATCCAGGCTGAGGTTGCTACCAACCAGCTTGAGGACCTGCGCACCCAATACCAAGCGCTCCAGCGGTTCGCGTTCGAGCTCCAGCGCGTCTGCTATGTCGGCGATCACCTGCAGCGAAGGCATGGCTGTCCCGCTCTCGATACGAGAGAGATAGGACGCGGTCTTACCGATCCGCTGCGCCAGCTCTTGCTGCTCGACGCCCGCAGCCTGACGTGCCCTGAGGATGTGGTCGCCAACTGATTGTAGTAGTGCGTGTTCAGCCATCGAACCGCCCGTGTGAGCTTGGATGCGCGTCTACCCTGGCCGTCGAGCAGAGCTGCCGCCAACTGATTCCCCGCGACGGCGCCGCTCGGCGATTACCCTGGGTCTGTTTGCACGGCCCGTGCCAATCGAGCGCCAGTCGCGAACCTATCTAGGCGCTCAACGACCACCGTCGGCCAAGAAGGTCGCGGCTCGCCTTTGTACGCTCGGCCGCTGAGACCTCCACGGGTGGTTCGTCGGCACACCCGCTGGCGGCTGAAAAGCCACCGTGTTGCGGCTATCAGACCAATGCAAGGCCCCAAACGGGTCTCGGTATTTCGAGAGTGTGGCGAAATGTCCAGATTCGCCCTTCTTGAGCCATCGCGGCGATCGTCGGCAACGGCGACAACAGGGCGGCACGGAATGGGCCTCATGGTGCCTTCCGGCTTCTCGACGTTGAAGAACTTGGCGTCGGAGGCGGACCAACGCGGTGTCGGGATCTCGAAACGGCGCACGGAACTCGACGCGATAGTGGTCTAGGCTAGCTGCACCATGCCATCCAGCGTTGCTCACCTCGTCGACCGTCGCGCCCGTGTCGGAGTTCTTGCTCTCGCCGTCGCTTTCTTACCCTCCTTTGGGTGCAGTCCACGCGCGGCGCCGGAGCCGACCGAGGACGCCGCCTCGGCACGCGTCGAGACCGCCGCGACCTTTGTCGGTCGCACCCGCTGCACCGAGTGCCACGCGCGTGAGACCGAGCTGTGGACCGCCTCGCACCACGATCTGGCGATGCAGCACGCAACCGAGGACAGCGTGCTCGGGGATTTCGACGACGCCACGTTCACCCACGACGGCGCAGACACGCGTTTCTCGCGCGACGGCGACACTTATTCGGTGCGGACTCTCGGGCCGAGCGGCGAGACGGTCGACTACCCCGTGGTGTTCACGTTCGGTGTCGAGCCGCTGCAGCAGTATCTCGTCGAGCTCCCTGGAGGACGCTACCAAGCGCTCGGAATCGCCTGGGATGCTCGAGCCGAGGACCAGGGTGGGCAGCGCTGGTTCGACCTTTACCCCGACCTGGTGCTCGAACCGGGCGATCCATTGCACTGGACGGGGGTCAGCCAGAACTGGAATCGGATGTGCGCGGAGTGCCACTCCACCAACCTCGAGAAGCGATACCTCGCCGATGAGCAGCGCTATGAGACCACCTTCTCGGAGATCGATGTCTCCTGCGAAGCTTGCCACGGGCCGGGCTCCCGGCACGCCGCCTGGGCCGACGGGGGCTCCGATGCCGACGGATTGGACGCCGCCG
The DNA here is from genome assembly GCA_036012155.1 of Acidobacteriota bacterium. Classification (GTDB taxonomy): domain Bacteria; phylum Acidobacteriota; class UBA890; order UBA890; family WLXD01; genus DASCOT01. Next base: position 11,915 of record DASCOT010000061.1, on the reverse strand, counting down.
CAATGCAGCTGGTGGTAGACCTGAGCAACGGCAACCCTACGTGGTCCATCGACGCAACAACCGGGCTGGCCACCCGCAACCCGAGACGCGCCGCGCAGCCAGAGGTCGAGGCATGCGGTCGATGCCACTCACGCCGCGGTGCTCTGGTCGACGACTACGAGTTCGGTCTACCCCTCGCCGACACGCACCGAGTCGCGCTGCTGGACGACGTCCTTTACCACGCCGACGGGCAGATTCTCGACGAGGTGTTCGTTTACGGGTCGTTCGTACAGAGCCGTATGTACGACGCCGGGGTTACCTGCAGCGACTGCCACGAGCCCCATTCCCTGCGGGTTTACGCGCAGGGCAACGCGCTGTGCAATCAATGCCATCTGGCGGCGGCATTCGACACGCCGGAGCACCATTTCCACGACACCGGCACCGAGGGCGCCGCGTGCGTCTCTTGCCACATGCCGGACCGCACCTACATGATCGTCGACCCGCGCCGTGACCACGGCTTCCGCGTTCCACGACCCGACCAAAGCGCAGCCTTCGGCGTTCCCAACGCTTGTGACTCCTGCCACGCAGACGAGGGCGCGGGGTGGTCGGCAGCGGCGGTCCGTCGCCTCTACGGAGAAGACCGCACGCGCGGTGCGGAGTGGACAGAGGCCATCTCCGGAGCGCGGACCGGCCATCCGGAGTCAGAGACCCGCCTTCTGGCCGTGGCCGCAGGGCTCGCCAATCCGGCAATCGTGCGGGCGACGGCATTCCAATTGCTGCCGCCCTATCTCACGCAGGCGTCCCTCGCCGCGGTCCAGGGTGCGCTCGGTGATGGTGATCCGCTGGTACGTCGAGCCGCGGTCGAGGTACTGACAAGCGTTGATCCCCGGGCCGCCGTTGGCGCGCTGGCCCCCATGCTGCGTGACTCGAATCTGCCGACCCGGCTCGATGCTGCTCACGCGCTGGCGGCGCTCCCGGCCGACGCGATTCCCTCGCAGTACCGGTCGACGCTACAGCAAGTTCTAGACGAGTACCGGCGCACCCAGCTGTTCCACGCCGACAGCCCGGAGGGGCAGACTAACCTGGGCTGGTTGGCGATGGTGCGCGGTGATGCGCCGGCCTCGCAGCTCCACTACGAGCGAGCGCTCCAGATCGACGCGACCTTCGCCCCCGCCCACATCAACCTGGCGGATCTCTACCGAGCACAGGGGCGCGAGGCAGAGAGCGAGCAAGCCCTTCGCGCAGCGATAGGGCTCGTCCCCGGCGAGGCTGCCCTGTACCACAGCCTCGGGTTGACCCTGGTGCGGCGCCAGCGGCTGCTGGAGGCTCTGGATCCCCTGCGTCGCGCTGCCGAGCTGGCCCCGGCGGTGGCGCGCTACGCGTACGTGCTTGGGGTTGGCGTACACACGTCCGGCGACGTTGAAGGAGCACTCCGCCTGCTGGACGCCGCTCATGCGCGCTTCCCCGCCAATCGCGACATATTGGTCGCACTGGCAACCTTCGCCCGCGACGCTGGCGACCGAGATCGGGCGATCGAGTACGCGCGGCGGCTGCGCGCGCTGGCTCCGGGGGACCCCCAGGTGTTGGCGCTGGTGCGAAGCCTCGAGGAGGCGCGCTAGCGAGATTGGCGAGCCGATTTGCCAACGGAAAGGTCGGGTAGTCTCGGGCGAGATACTTGGCAGAGATCCGCGAGGATGCATGTAGGTCAACGACAAGCTCGGCGACAGCGCTATACTGCGCTCGCCGCTGTCGACACTGTCCCAACCGGGGAGGCCATGCGTCCCCAAGACGAGCACCACGGCCGAGCCATGGCCGACTCTCCCACGGAGATACGTAGCGACACCACTTCGCACGAAACGCTCGCGAGCGAGTTCCGGTGGCGTGTCCCGCAGCCCTTCAACATCGCCGAGGCGGTGTGCAGTCGCCACGCTCGATCGGCACCACAATCACCGGCGGTGATTGAGGACGACCCAGAAGGGGGTCACTGCGTCGTCACGTTCGCTGAGCTCGAGGCCCGATCGAACAGCCTGGCGGTGGGGTTGCAGCAACGAGGCATCGGGTCCGGCGACCGGGTCGCGATCACCCTGGAACAGGGCGCCGATGTGCTGGCGCTTCACCTGGCGTGCTTCAAGATCGGCGCCATCTCGGCACCGATCGCTTCGCTGTATGGCACCGAGGGATTGGCGTATCGCCTGAACGATTGTGGGGCGCGCCTTCTGGTTACCGACCAGGTCGGAGTAGCGAAGCTCTCCCCGTCAGCTGGCGTCGACCTGCGCGCGCGACTGCCTGCCCTCGAGCACATCGCTATCAGGGCAGGCCGGGATGAGGCGTCAGCAGCTTCCGAACCGAGTCCGATGGCGACCGTCCCGGGCACGCTTCCGCTCGCCGAGCTGAGCACGCCGATCGAGGATGGCGGCGGGCCGCAGCTTCTCGAGAGCACGGCCGACGATCCGGCGATTCTCCTGTACACCTCGGGCACCGCCGGTTCTCCCAAGGGCGTCCTCCACGCCCACCGGGTGCTGATTGGTCACTTACCCGGGTTCCAGATGGTCTTCGATCTGGCGCCGCATCCGGGCGACGTCTTCTGGACGCCTTCGGTCTGGTCGTGGGTGGCTTCGCTGGTCGAGGTGGTGCTTCCGGCGCTCTACTTCGGATGCCCGATCGTGGCCGGCCGCGAGCGATTCTCCATAGCGGGCGCATACAGGATCCTCTCCGAGCACCAGGTGAGCTGTCCGTTCCTCGCACCCGCCGCGTTGCGCCGCATGCGGGCGGACCCACCGCCGGCCGACACCGAGTTCGCGCTGCGCACGGTGATGACCGGCGGTGAGGTCTCTCCTCCCGAGGTGCTCGAATGGACGAACCGGGTGCTCGGCGCTACCGTCAACGACATCTACGGTCAGACCGAGGCCAACCACATCGCCACCGGGTGTCGCGCCCTCTTCGAGACGCCGGCCGGTGCCATCGGCAAGGTCGTTGCCGGACGTCGATGCCGCATCCTCGACGAGCATGGGACCGAGGTCGAGCCGGGCATCTCCGGCGAGATCGCGCTGCACCGCGACGATCCAATCGTCATGCTCGAGTACTGGGAACAGCCACAGGCAACCGCGGCAAAGTTCGGCGACGGCTGGATTCGCACCGGTGACGCGGGATTGATTGACGCGGACGGCTTTCTGTACTTTCAGGGTCGCCTGGACGACATGATCATGGCGAGCGGCTATCGCCTCGGGCCGGAAGAGGTCGAGGGAGCGTTGCTGGCTCATGAGGCCGTCATGGAGGCCGGGGTGGTGGGGTTACCGGATCCGCAGCGCGGCGAGATCGTGGCCGCGTGCGTACGGCTCAAGCCCGGGTTCGATGGCAATGACGATCTGTCGGCGGAGCTGCAGGACTTTGTCAAGACGCGGCTCGCTGCCCACGCGCGCCCGCGGCGACTCGAATTCGTCAGCGCTCTGCCGGCCACCTCGAGCGGCAAGACTCGTCGCGCCGAGATCAGACGTCAGCTACTCGCCGGAGACGCTTGAGCCAACCCTATCCGGCTGGTGCCACAACCACGTTGGGGTGCTGCTGAATTACGATGCTCTGAGCTGATTTGCTGCTAGGATCGTGTCTGTTCTTGACAGACTACAGACCAGTCGCTCGATACGAACATCGAGGATGCGCTAGCGGCGCCGTGGAATCGATGCCGCGAGTGCGGATCGCGAACACGAGCAAAGGACCGAATCATGGCGGAGGGGAACGGTAAGCCAACGCACCGACGGGGCCGCGCAGCTCGTGTCTCCGCCCGCGAACGGGCGCAGGTGGAGCGCGCCAAGGTCGTCTGGCCGGGGATGGAAGGTGGAATCTACAAGCCCTTGTCGGACCACGAGGTTGAGCGCATCCACTCCGCTGCCCTCGACCTTCTAGAGCGTGTCGGCATGGGTGACGCAACCCTCGAGGTCCTCGAGGTCGCCCGAGCGAAGGGCTGTGAGATCACCGACAGCGGTCGCATCAAGTTTCCGCGCGCCCTCATCGAAGACCTGATCGCCGGTGCGGCACGCAACTTCACGCTCTTTGGCCGAGATCCCGCCTTCGATATCGAATTGACCGATTCCAAGGTGCATTTCGGCACCGCGGGGGCCGCCGTCTCGGTCCCCGATATGCAGACCGGGCGCTATCGGCCCTCCACGCTGGTCGATGTCTACGATGTCGCGCGGCTCGCCGATCGGCTGCCCAATGTCCACTTCTTCGGACGCACGCTCGTGCCGACCGAGCTACCGGGCGGCGCCATCATGGATGTGAACGTCGCATACGCCTGCGCTGCCGGAACAAACAAACACGTCAGCCTCGGGTGCACGTCAAGGGAGGGTGTGCGCTCTACGGCGGAGATGTTCGACACCGTCATGGGTGGTGAGGGGCGGTTCGCAGAGCGTCCCTGCTGCAGCCTCCTCTGCACTGCTATCGTCCCGCCGCTGCGCTATGGCCACCTCAGCCTCGAGGTGACGAGTGAAGCAACGAAGGTCGGCATGCCCGTCGACCTCATCATCGCGGCTCAGGCTGGCGCCACCGCGCCCGCTGCGCTGGCCGGGACGTTGGTACAAACGACGGCAGAGGGGCTCGGCGGTATCGCGATGGTGAACCTGCTCAAACCGGGTCACCCGGCGATCTTCAGCAACTGGCCCTTCGTGTCGGATCTACGGACGGGTGCGTTCTCGGGAGGCGGCCCCGAGGAGGCTCTATTGAACGCCGGGTCGGCGCAGATTGCGAAGTTCTACGATCTGCCGAGTGGCGTGGCGGCGTGCATGACCGATTCGAAGCTGCCGGATAGTCAATCGGGCTCCGAAAAGGCGCTCACGAGCCTGCTGACGGCGCTCTCGGGCGCCAACCTGATTCACGAATCGGCGGGGATGCAGGCAAGCCTCCTGGGCTGCTGCTTCGAGGCGATGGCGATCGATTCGGAGATGCTGGGGATGGCGCTTCGGGTACTGCGCGGCATCGAGGTAACCGACGAGACCCTATCGGTGGAAGTAATCGAGCAGGTAGTGAACGGTCCGGGCCACTTTCTCGCAGACGATCAGACGCTGTCGCTCATGGAGACCGAATATCTCTATCCGGAGCTGGGCGACCGCACCGAGCCGGTGCTATGGCAAGAGATGGGCGCGTTGGATATCCGTGATCGCGCCCGGATAAGGGTGCGCGAGATCCTGTCGAGCCACTATCCGGAACACATCGATGCGGCTGCCGACGCCAAGATACGCGACATGCTCGACATTCGTCTTCCCATTGAGGCGATGCAGCCCGGCAATGGGCGCTGGGAAACCGAGGGTTAACGCACCTCCCGTCAGTCTCCCGGGAAGCCCCCCTCATGCTGGGGCCAACGGTCATCCAGAAGGACCCAGTCGAGCCGACTGCCCGTCCAGATATGCTCTCCCGGTGTCAGCTCTCCCGGCTCGTCGAGGCTACCGATCGTCACCCAGACAGCCTCCACCTCGTCAGGCCGCCGGTAGGTCATCTGCGTGCCACAGTCTTTGCAGAAATGGCGCAGGGTGCGTGCCCCGGCATCGTTGAGCGCCGCGTAGGTCCCCGGTGAGCCCGTAGTGAACTCGAACTGGTCGGGGTCGAAGTCGGTCCACGCCAAGAAGGGAGCGCCAGACACCCGGCGGCAATCGCTGCAATGGCAGCCGTGGACTCGGGAGCTCAGCAACACGCCGCGATAGCGAACGGCACCACAGAAACAACCACCCTCAGCGATCACACCCTGCACCTGATCCTCCCTGCGACTCGCGGCCTGGTTTCGTCGACTTGATGCTGCCGGTGATACCACGACCATCGATTGGCGTACAGCCGCGGGTGCCTCGGGTAGTGGGCAAGCTTCATGCCCACTACGGTGCCTCGTGACGGTGGTCCTGGCCATGCGGATCGATCCGTGGACAACCAGGTCCCGTTGGGCTAGTTTGCGGCGCGCGTCACCCACGACGCCCGCGTAGATGTCGACCATCCCGACCCTCGGCAAGTTCCGGCCGCACCAGCCACGGAGATCGACCCGATTTGGCAACCCGGTCGCAACAGGATCCCGTACCGGCATCGCCGGGCACGTATGTCTTGATCTTCGAGGCATCGGCCGGACGCCGGGTCAGAATTGGCTCTCTCGGCACGATCGATCTCCAGCCAGGATTCCACGCCTATGTGGGCAGCGCCCGCGGACCCGGCGGCCTCGCCGCACGGCTTGCCCACCATCGCCGGCGAGCGCGCCGGCCTCACTGGCACATCGACTATCTGCGCCGTCACACGGCGCTCCGAGAGGTCTGGTTCGCCCGTGGTCTCGCAGAGCGCGAGCACCGTTGGGCCGGCATTCTGGGGAGCAGCCCCGCAACCACGATCCCCATGGAGCGGTTTGGCGCCTCCGACTGCCGGTGTCGATCTCACCTGTTCGGGTTTGCGGCGCGGCCTAGGGTGTCGGCGTTCCGAGCCTGGCTCGAAACCACTGCGACCCCCCTCGACGTCGCGCGCTGCCCTTATCGCTCGTTGTAACAGAAAAACGTGCGTTCAGCTCCTAATATCGGATAATAGCGGCCGGAGAGACCGATGGGTTCATGAAAGACAGCGCCGCCGAGCCAATGAGAGAGCGTCCTGTTACCGGCGCCACCGGCACAGCGACCACCACGGCCGTCGTTCGTCCCGGAATGCCAGGTGGCGCCTACCAGCCGTTGAGCACTCGAGACGTCGAGCGAATTCACCAGACCGCGCTGGACGTGCTCGAGAACATCGGGATGGCGGACCCGATCCCTTTGCTGGCCGATAGTGCGCTCGCACGAGGTTGCTGGCTGGATGACAACGGGCGGCTGCGCTTTCCGCGGGCATTGGTAGAGGAGGTCATTGCAGAGGCGACACGGGGTTTCGTGATCTACGGACGCGATCCGAAGCACGACCTGGACTGCAACGGCACTCGCGTGCACTTCGATCCCGGCGGCGAGGCGAGCACGACCGTCGATTTCGAGACCGGCCTCTACCGCCCTTCGACCTTGGTCGACGTGTACGACTTCGCCCGGCTCACTGACCAGCTGGACCATATCCACACGTTCAGCCGCGTCGTCGTGGCAACAGACATAGAGGACTCCTTCGAGCGTGATATCGGCACGGCATACGCCAGCGTCGCGGCGACCGACAAACACGTCAACCTGACCTTCGACGACGCTGCCCACATCGACCCGACGATCGACATGTTGAACCTGGTGCTCGGCACCGATGGGCGCCTCGCCGAACGGCCCTTCTGTAGTTCCGGCGGTTGTCCGGTCATCTCACCGCTGCGCTACGATCGCAAGAGTTCCGAGGTATGCATCGCGGCGACCCGGATGGGAGGGCCGGTCAGCCTCGTGATCGCGCCGCAGGCGGGGGCAACGGCACCGGCGGCGCTGGCGGGCACTCTGGTGCAGACAGTGGCGGAGACGTTGGCCGCCCTCATGCTGGTCAACCTGGTGGTGCCCCGCTACCCGGTGAACTTCGGCCCGTGGCCGTTTGTGACCGACCTACGAACCGGCGCGTTCTCGGGCGGCGGTGGAGAGGAGGCTGTTCTCAACGCGGCTGCCGCACAGATCGCCAACTTCTACGATCTGTCATCCAGTGTAGCCGCGGGAATGACCGACTCGAAGGTACCCGACGCTCAGGCCGGGTATGAAAAGGGCATCACGACGGCGCTCGCCGCTCTCGCCGGGGCGAACTCGGTATCCGAGACCGGGGGGATGCTGGCCAGCCTTCTAGGCTGCTCCTTCGAAGCCATGGTGATCGACAACGAGATGCTGGGCGTCGTGCAGCGCGCGCTGCGGGGAATCGAGGTAACCGACGAGTTGCTCTCCTACGATGTCATACGGGAGGTCGTCGAAGGGCCCGGACATTACCTCGGCCATGCCCAGACACGCGAGCTCATGCGAACGGAGTACTTGTACCCGGAGATCGGTGACCGACACTCTCCCACGCAGTGGGAACACGATGGGTCGACGGATATCCGCATACGGGCTCGCGAACGGGTACGCCAGCTGCTCTCCTCACACTATCCGGTTCATGTTGACAGGGCCGCGGATCGGAGGATTCGCGAGCGTTTCCCGATCCGGCTGCCGAGCGAGGTCATGCAACCGGATCCGAGCCGGTGGTGATGAGTTGACGTGCCGCTACAGAAAGGAAGGGCGAGATGGAGTCTGACGAGCTGTTGAGTCACCTGGCGTCATCGGTGGTGGAAGGCGATGAGGAGGCAGTCCTGGAGTGGACAGAGAAGTCTCTGGCGGCGGGTCTCTCGCCCCTGAAGATCCTCGAGGAGGGGCTGACGCGTGGCATCGAGGTCGTTGGCGACGAGTTCGGCTCCGGAAGGTTCTTCCTGCCGGATCTCGTGCTAGGAGCGGGGGCGATGGAGCGCGGCATTCAACGACTGGAGCCGCTGCTCGCAGCGGCCGACCGCAAGAACGCCGGCAAGGTAGTAATCGGTACCGTAGAAGGTGACCTGCACGAGATCGGTAAGAACATCGTGAAGATGATGCTCAAGACCGCCGGCTTCGATATCGTTGACTTGGGAGTGGATGTCCCCACGGCTCGTTTCATCGACGAGGTGCGTGACTTCGAGCCCCATATTCTGGGAATCTCGGCACTGCTGACGACGACGGTAAGTAGGCAGCGAGAGATCATCGAACAACTCGATACCGAGGGTCTTCGAGACCAGGTGAAGGTGATCGTGGGCGGCGCTCCGATCAATCAAGACTGGGCGGATCAGATTGGAGCCGATGCCTATGCGGAAGACGCGACGGTGGCCGTCAAGATCGCCCAGAGCCTCGTCAATGCGGCAGATGGGGGAACATCGGGAGAACCTGCTTCTGGGATCTCGACGCCGCCGGAGATCGATGAGACCCCAACCCTCGGGACGTAGCCGGCAGTACGCCGCCGATCTCCGGTGACACGATGGCGACACGATTTCCCAACCTGACCTCGCCGCTGACGATTCGCGACCTCACGATCAAGAACCGCGTCGTCTCCACCGCCCACGACAGCATGCTCGCCGATGGCGGGCTACCGAGTGACAAGCTGGTCGCCTATCACGAAGCACGCGCCAGCGGTGGCGCCGGCCTGATCATCACCGAGGTAGCGGGCGTCCACGAAAGCTCGCGCTACACCTCGCACATCCTCATGGCGACGACCGACGATTGCATCCCGGGGTTCCGGAGCATCGCCGAAGCCTGCCACAGGCACGACTGCAAGGTATTCGGGCAGTTGTTCCATCCGGGCCGTGAGCTCTTCCCGCAGACCCAGGACGGCACCGCGATGGTCGCCTACTCGGCCTCCGACGTTCCCAACGAGCGCTTCCACGTAACGCCGCGGGCCCTGCCGAGAAACCTGATAGACGAGATTGTCGCCGGCTTTGCCGAGGGTGCCGGCCGCCTTCGTTCCGCTGGCTATGATGGCATCGAGATTGTCGCCAGCCACGGCTATCTCCCCTCGCAGTTCCTCAACCCCCGGACCAACCTTCGCACCGACGAATACGGGGGTAGCACGGAGAACCGACTACGATTCGTCCGCGAGGTGCTCCGCGCCGTCCGTGAGCGCGTAGATGACATGGTGATCGGCCTGCGGATCTGTGGCAACGAGCAGGACCCGGAAGGCCTCGTCATCGATGAGGTCACCGACATCTGCGCGGCACTGGATGACGACGTCGACTACTTCAGCGTCATCGCCGGCTCCTCGGCCACCCTCAGCGGTTCGATCCACATCGTGCCACCGATGGAGATCGAGATTGGCTACGTCGCTCCGTACGCTGCCGTGGTACGGGAGCGGGTGAGCAAGCCGGTCGTCGTGGGCGGCCGTATCGCCCACCCGGCCGACGCCGAGCGGTTGTTGGCCACGGATCAGGCAGACATGTGCGGTATGACCCGCGCCCTGATCAGCGATCCGGAGCTCGTCAACAAGACCACCGAAGGGCGCGTCGAGGACATACGTGTTTGCATCGCCTGCAACCAGGCCTGCATTGGCCATATGCACATCGGGGCCCCGATCTCCTGTATCCAGTTCCCCGAGAGCGGCCGTGAGCTCGAGTACCCGCGCCGGCAGAGAACCCGGCATCCGCGTCGCGTCTTGGTTGCCGGAGGCGGGCCGGCGGGGCTGAAGGCGGCTGCCGTTGCCGCCGAGCGGGGTCACGAGGTCACGCTGTATGAGCGCTCAGGGAGACTCGGTGGCCAGGTGGTGCTCGCGGAGCTGCTCCCCGGACGCTCCGAGTTCGGGGGCCTTACGACGAACCTTGCGCGGGAGGTGGAGCTGGCGGGTGTCGAGGTTGTCAGGAACGTCGAGGTGACCCGCAGCCTGGTAGACAGCGAGAGCCCGGACGCTGTGATCGTGGCGACGGGAGCGCGGCCGCGCGTACCCGAGCTCCCGGGCGCCGAAGAGGCGCACGTCGTAACAGCCTGGCAGGTGCTCCGCGATGAGGTCGAGCTCGGCCATTCCGTCGTGATCGCTGATTGGCGCTGCGACTGGGTGGGTCTGGGTATCGCCCGACGTCTGGCCGCGCAAGGGCACCGAGTTCGGCTGTGCGTGAACGGCAACTTCGCCGGGCAAACGATCCAGCAGTACGTCCGCGATCAGATGCTGGGGAATCTGTACCGTGCCGGAGTCGAGATCATCCCGCTGGCGCGCCTCTACGGCGTGGATTCCGACACCGTCTATTTTCAGCACACCACCAGCGGTGAGCCGCTCTTGTGTCCGGACACCGACACGTTGGTGTTGGCACTCGGGCACGTGGCAGCCACCGAGCTGGAGAGGCACCTCGAGGACTACTCGGGTCGAGTGATCGCGATCGGCGACTGTCTTTGCCCGCGGACAGCCGAGGAGGCGGTGTTCGACGGCCTCAAGGCAGGGGTCGCCGTCTAACGAGCCACGAATTGCACGCCAACCAACAGAGCTCCAGCCACGGTTCAGCCCACCCGCTTGGCCATCGTGATACTGGGCTTGCCTCGCCCCTCGGCATCCGGCATGAGACCCACTACGGTGAACCCCACGCGGGCCCAGAACTCCCAGGCGTGCGGCTTGCGGCTCTTGATACCGGCGATCGCCGCTGCGGGATCAGCATAGAGGTCAGCGTCGGACAAGTTGGTCAATCCGGTCTCGTCGCTGGTACCGGCCCACAAGGTGAGCACGCCCTGCTCGCGGGCATGTTTCTCCAGGTCCTCGATCAGCACCCGTCCGTAGCCCCTGCCTTGATGCGCAGTAGCGACGGCGATCGGGTGAATCTCCCAGACCCGGCCGTTGTTGTGAGGGATCGTTCCGATCCAGCCCACAGGTTCCCCCGTCGAATCGATCAGAACGCGGCTGAGGCGGCCGGGGGTCAGTGATTCAAGGATCTCGAGCGTCGCGTCGTTGACCGTCGGCAACCAATTCGGCGAATGCTGCTTGAGGGCCTCGAATACGAGTGGTCCCAGTCGACTGATCATGCTGCGATCGTGGCCGACGAGATCGACGATACGGTGGCTGGTCGCCATGCTCACTCCCGCACTCCGTTTAGGACGCTGTGTGTCGTTCAGTCTAGGCTGCGTCGGTCCCGAACGAGTACCTTGCGACGCTCCGCAACGCAAGGCCCCCTAACGTCAGAATGATCGAACCGGTCCCAACGGGGTGGCTCAGCGCCGGCGATTCAGCAGGACGGTGATCGAGGCCTCGGCATCGTTCGCGGTGGCCAGATCGGGCCTACCATCACCATCGAAGTCAGCCGAGACAACCTGATGGGGCTGCTCGCCAACCGCGAACGTGAACGCCACCTCGAGATCTCCGTCGCCTTCGTTTTCCAACATCGAGACGCGGTGGCCCGAGTAGTCGGCGATCGCCACGTCGAGGTCGCCGTCGCCGTCGTAGTCGAGCGCCACGGCCGCCCAGGGCGTCTCGGGGACGATCACCGACACGTCATGCTGCAACGACCCGTTGTTGTTGTCCAACAACAT
>DASCOT010000060.1:0-13228 GCA_036012155.1 Acidobacteriota bacterium | reverse complement strand
TCGATCTCCGCCTCCCTGAGCTTGGCGATGATCTGCTCTACTGTGTATCGTTTCCGGGCCATTTCTCCCCCTTCCCGAGCCTTCCTGAGAGCCTCAAATCCTAACTCTCAAACTGGCCCGATTATTGGGGGGCAGGTCAAACCGGCGGCTCGGCGATCGGATCAGGGAAGCCCTCTTGTCGGAACGCTCGATGACAGGCGGTACATCGCAGCTCGACGAAGGCTTCGCGCCCGGCCGCTGGATCACCTTCAGGGAGGGAAAGCTCGCCGCCGCAAGCGGTAGCCAATAAGGCGACGGTGACGGTCGCGGCGGGTAGCTTCATCAATCGAGTCGTCCTGTCATTAGGCCCGCGTGGTGTTTTCTCGAGTGCTTCAACGAGTCCTCTGGCCCAGCGTCTCGATTCCATGGTGGCGCGCGGCGACGCGATCATCCATCAGCGCGAATCCCGTAACCGCGTAGGCGTCGTCCTACAGCATGGTCGGCCAGTCAGCGGAATCCAGCCTCCTCGGCCCTTTCTTCGCGTCTGAAGCGAATGCCTGGGATTCGAAGCGTCCAAGATCTCCTGACCGCCGACAGGATTTCTCACCGATATCACGCGAATCGCTCTCACAATCGAGTTGAACTGTGCGGCGATGACGGTACTCTGTCTGCACGTGTTCGCGCGCGGATCTGGCCGACCAAAGAGACACAGGTCGGAGACCGAGAACAGGAGGGCTAGCTGTGGCTTGTTTGCGGAATCTCGTTGTTGTGTGCGTCTCGATCAGCCTGGTTGTCGGCTTGCCTCCCGACGCCGCAACCGCGAGCGGGCGATCACCGCAAACCGGTTGGGATTATTTCGGTGGCAGCAAGGGCTACACACGCTATTCGCCTCTAGATCAGATCGACCGCGACAACGTGGACCAACTGGAGATCGTTTGGCGACGCCCGGCGGTTCGCAGCGACCTCATGGAGGCTTTCCCCGATCTGTTCCCGAGCGCCTACCTGCGGTCGAGCCCGATCATCATCGACGGCGTGCTCTACACGCAGGACGCCCACGGGCTGGTGATCGCTCTGGACGGCCGAACCGGCGAGGCCGTCTGGCAACAGGATCTGGTGGCGTTCACTGAGGAAGAGGCCGAAGGCGCGACCACGCGCGGCGTCGACTACTGGAGCGACGGCGAGGGCGACGAACGGATCGTGGCGGTGCGCGGCGAATATCTGTATGCGATCAACGCCACGACCGGCGAGCCGTATGACGATTTCGGCGACGGTGGCCGCGTCAACCTGCGGTACGAGGACGGCGCGGCGCCAGCGGGGAGATTCAGCGACAGCAGCGGTCCGATCGTCGTACGCGACGTCGTGGTCATTAGCGGACTTTCCGGCGGTGCGGGGGATCGCGGCAACAAGAGGGAGGCGGTCTCGGAGGATGCACGTGGCTATGACGTCCGCACGGGAGAGCTGCGGTGGACGTTCCACGCGGTGCCGCGCGAGGGCGAGTTCGGCGTCGACACCTGGGGCAACGACTCATGGAAGGTCGCCGGCGACATGGGCGTCTGGTCGATGATGAGCGCCGACGAGGAGCTAGGCCACGTGTATGTGGCGTTCACGGCTCCGACGTCCGCCTGGTACGGGGGCTGGAGGCCGGGCGACAACCTCTTTTCCAACAGCCTCGTGGCGCTCGACGCGGAGACCGGTGAGCGCGTCTGGCACTTCCAGATGATCCACCATGGCCTGTGGGACTACGAGCCCATCGGCCCGGCGACGCTGGGCGAGATCACGGTCGACGGGCGCCGGATCCCGGTGGTGATGCAGCCCACCAAGCACGCGTTCCTGTTCGTGTTCGACCGCCGGAACGGCGAGCCCGTGTGGCCCATCGAGGAGCGCCCGGTGCCGGCGTCGACGGTGCCCGGGGAGGTAGCCTCGCCGACACAGCCGTTTCCCACCAAGCCGCCGCCGTTCGACTGGCAGGGCATCACCGAAGCCGACCTGATCGACTACACGCCGGCGCTCAACCGCCAGGCGCGCGAGCTCGCCAGCCAGTACGTCACCGGGCCCCTGTTCACGCCGCCCTCCGTCCCCAGCGACGAGCCCGGAGGCACGAAGGGCTCGCTGATGTACCCCGGCGCCTGGGGCGCCGGCAACTGGAACACTGGCGCCTTCGACCCGGAGACCGGCGTCTACTACGCGGTCTCCAACAGCTCCTACGGCCCGGGGAGCCGCAACGCGGTCAAGCAGACCGACCCGGCGGCGACCATGGAGTACGCCTACGAGCCGACCGCCGCGCCCACGATCGAGGGGCTGTTCATCATGAAGCCCCCCCACGGCCGCATCACGGCCCTGGACCTGAACCGCGGCGAGCAGCTGTGGATGGCCGCCAACGGCGACGGGCAGCGAAAGCACCCACTACTGCGACATCTGAACCTGCCGCCGCTCGGGGTCCCGAACCGTCCGGCGCCCCTGCTGACCAAGACCTTGCTGTTCATCGGAGAGGGCAGCAACGCCGTCATCGGCACCCTCGACGAGGAGTGGGCCTGGGGCAAGGTATTCCGCGCCTACGACAAGGCGACCGGAGATGTGGTGTGGGCCACGGAGCTGCCCTCCGGAACCACCGCTGGCCCGATGACCTACATGCTCGATGGCAAGCAGTACATCGTCGTGTCGGTCGGCGACCAGAACCACCCGCCGGAGTACGTCGCCCTGGCGTTGAAGGGATCGTAGGTCAGAGTTCCGGTCTCGTCATGCGAGGGCAGGCTAACGCCGAGCTGGTACCAGGCGTCTGCTCCACTACCGTTCGAAGACCACCTCTCCACCGACGATGGTGGCGTCCACAGAGACGTCGAACAACTCCTCGCCGCGTAGGCTCGTCGGGTCCGTCGACAACACGGCGAAGTCGCCCAGCTTGCCGACCGCGATCGAGCCCTTGTCCTGTTCCTCGAAGCCTGAACGCGCCGCCCAGATGGTGTGCATGCGGAGCGCGTTCTCGAAGCTCAGCTCTTCCCCGGGCGGCGTGCCGCCACCGGCCTCCGGTGAAGTCATCAAAGAAGCGATCGCTCCCAGCGGACTGAAGACCGGCACCGTCCCGGTAGCATCCGACACCGCCACCGGGCGGACGTTCTCCTCGACCAGTGTGCGGTATCTCGGCACCCGGCGCGGTTCGGCTCGCACCTCGGTGGCTCGTTGCTGCTGCGGTGTGATCACCGGGATCAGTCCCAGCGTCGCCAGACGCTGGATGCGATCGAGATCTTCGACGTCGCCGCCGTGTTCGAGCCGATGGCGCATCGGAGTCGGATCCCGCGCCAGCGCCGCCTCGACCGCCGCCTCTGCCGCCTGGTGCCCGTCGTCCGTGACGACGTGCATCATCAGCTGAACGCCGGCGGCGTGAGCCCGGAAGACAAACTCGTCGAGCTCATCCTGGGTCCACTTGAAGTCCGTGAAGCGACGCCCGAGACCGTCGCTCCCGGCGCCGTCGACGAAGATCTTGATGCCACCGAAGCGAAACATGTCGGTGCCAAAACCCGATTCGAGCCCCATCGCCAGAAAGTCATCCTGCGAGAACAAATGCGGGACGTGATAGTAGGCGCGGAAACGGATCGGCAGCTCGCCCGTCGCCTGTACCGCCTGGTCGGCGCGCAGATCGGTGCCCGCCAGCGGCAACGTGTGGATCGAGGTGATCCCCTTGGAGACGAACAGCTCCATCGCATGCGCCCGTATCGAGGCCTCGACCTCGTCGACCGTGTGCGGTGGCGGCATTGTCCAGATCTCGGTGGCGATCCCCGTCGGAACGCCCGAGGCATCGCGGTGCACCATCGCGCCACGCGGCACGTTGTCATCGTTGGCCCACAGGTCGAGCTCCTCGAGGCCACGCGTGTTGACCATGGCGACGTGAAACCCGGCATAGAGGATCAGCGGGTGATCCTCGGTCACCGCGTCCAGCTCCTGGCGTAGCGGCAGACGGCCCTCCTCGACACGATCGGCCATGGCGAAGCCGCCACGTCCGATGATCCACCGCCCCGCCGGGCTCTCGGCCGCCTTCGCTGCAAGGGCGTCCTTGATCTGCCGCAGGCTCGTGAAGGGTGGCGTGTGACAGGCGACGTGATACGCCTTGGCATTGCAGGCCATTTCGAAGTGGACATGGGCATCGACGAACCCTGGCACCACGCCGCGACCGGCGGCGTCGAACACCGGGGCATTGTCGGCCGCCGAGCGCACCTCATCGTTGCTGCCGACGAGTGCGATCCGGCCGCTCCTTACCAGCACCGCCTGCGCCTCTGGCTGGTCGGGCTCCAGCGTCACCAGTCGGGCGTTGACCAGCGCCAGGTCCCGCTGCCAGCGCCCCCCGGTCGCAGTCGTAGCGTCCGTGGACCCTTGTGGCCCGGCGGGGGCACAGGCGGTGGGAATGATGGCACCGATGCCGCTCGCGGCACCGGCTCGGAGAAAGTCGCGTCGTTTCACAATGCACCTCTCAGCCTATGACGATGTCCACGGCGAAACGCGTCATCCGTAGGACAGGGACCGTCCGGCGATCCGGCGGGGCGTGGGTGGCTAATGCAGGTCGCTCAAGGCTTGCACTCTGCATGCATGCAGGGGCATCTTACACGCGGGAGGTCGGTCAAGGCTCGGTGCTCTCGCGGACTTCAAATCCGTTGGGGGGCTCCGAAAGGCGTCCTTGCTGGGTTCGATTCCCAGGCGCTTCCGCCATTTTTCTGGCTCCGGCCATTCGGGCTCGGGGCCACTTTCGGGGCCATTTGTTGGACCGGAGAACCCCTGCGCGCCCTCGACAGGGCAATGGGCGCGTGGCGCAGCTCGCGAGACTCGGCTGAGCGCGCTACGGGTCCGTCGGAACTCCCTACGACCCTTGACGAAAACGCCCACACGTGACCGGATAATGCGGATCGTGTTCCCGGTCAACGCTGGCACCGTGCACGAAACAGTGGCTATCTGGGAAATCCCGGTTGGCTTGCTCTCGGCACCGGGGGACATGGCGCCCCGTGCCAGCCAACCCAACCGCCCGGTTGCGGTGCGACCGGCGCTGGCGACTCGACTGTTGGAGGCGGCGCGGGTGCCGCGTGTTGAGCGTCGACGGGACATCCGCAGTGCGGGCACGCGGCCGCCTTGTCGGAGATCTGGGCGTCGCATTCGGAGCATGCAATCAGAGCCATCGTTACCTCAGGCTACGAAGCTGGTCGAGGGCATGACCACCCAGCTTCAGGCGAACGTTGACTGGCAACAATTCCAGCAGCAGCGGGCAGAGTAACTCGGCTTGCTGTTCTCTAACCACCGCGCCTCGTCGCTGTTGTCCTTCAGACTGTTGATTGTCTGCTCGCGCCATTTAGTCAGGCCGTGATACGGCCTCGTGTTAGCGACCTCGATACTGAGCTGCACTTCACCCGATCACTATGTTTTCCTGGGGCTGGATCACTTGGACGTCAGGGAATATCGATGCCGCACGCATCGAGAAGCATGGAGATCGTCTCGCTGGACCCGCGTAGGCTGGCGGCCTCGACGTATCGCCGATTGGATACCAGTTCCACGACCACCTGGCCATGAGCCATCAGCTTCCGCGTCGTCCCGATCGCGTCGCCAGGGAAGGCGAAGATCGCATCCCTATTCTCGACGGTGCTGGGGTCGTCCGCGTCGAAGAACACCGGCGGCATGCGCTTCCAGACAACTGGCTCGGCTGTATCGCGGTCGAAACGCACGTGGCCGGGGATCATCTCCCGATTCTGATCGTCGTAGTTGGGCATCGCGCGCCCCGTATACTCCAACTGGACCGTCGGAGCGGAATCCCCGGTCATGCAACTCACGGCAATCAGTAAGTGTGGCGTTGGCTCGATCAAGCCTGGATCTAATCCCGCGAAACCCTCCGCGTGATCGGTGATGAGGTCCCGGCTGAGGGAGACGACCCAGTCGTCGACTATTTCGAACACGCGCTCCTGGGTGCCCCAACGGGTCGCGACGCCGCCGACAGGGGTGAGGACCAGGGCGAGCGCAAATCCAAGACATCGCGCACTACTGGGTAACCGGCCAGTTGCTGACATCGATGTCTCTCGCCCGCAGGAAGGGAGGGGCCTAGGTTGCACGAATCATATCGCACCATGCGCACCGCTCCGCAACGGGATTTGACACCGTCTCGACTTCTCCGTAAGAAGTAAACAGAAAATAGTTCTGTTCACTTCCGTTGAATCGACCTAAGTAGTTACAGGTCAACGATCTAGACCAAACAACCGACCGTCGAGGGGTGGTCGCTCTGGCGCCTTCCAGACGGTAGAGAGTTGAGGGTTCGCGTGCCCGACTTACAGCACTCCCATCTCGGCCAAGTTCCGATTCCTTCAGGCACGAAGCGGCGGACCTCCCGAGATGGCGTTCGCAATGCGAGCAACCGCAGTAGCTGCATCAGCTTCCCACGCTGGTCGCGATTGGCGTAGACCCCCTGGATGCTCATGAGCTCCCCGCGTGCGTCTGGGATCGAGTTGATCAGTTGGCCGATGAGTTGGAGTCCGAGATCGACACGCGCATCGATGCGCTCTATGCGTAATGGCGTGTGCCGGGCCGGCTCCTAATCAATCGGACACTCAGTCAAGGGCGGCATCGGCCCGTTAGATATCAAGAAGCTGCTAGGTGCGCTGGCTCGGCGATGGTCCTCCGATAGACTGCGTGGATCAGGTCATGTGACTCGTGTAACATATACCCGAGGTGACACGGTGCCCAACCCCGGCAAGCCTGACGCTTACGAGGAAGTCCTAGCGCTCCTCGCGATCCACCCGATCAAGACCTGGGCGTGCGCGAAGGCCGGCATATCGAGGGCTTCCTTCTACGCGAAGCTCGATCGTGACGCCGAGTATGCGGAGCTGGTGGAGCGCGCCATGGCTGACGGGCAAGCTCCGCTGGACGCGGGCGCCTGGGCCATGACCGAGGTCGCAATTGGTGAGGCGCATCGGGCGGTGACGGAGTTGTTGTCGACAACCTGACGCTGTTCGAATGGATCGCCATCTCCTTCAAGTCTGACTCGATCGCCACCCAAGACAGTCCTTCTTGGTGACTCGGAGGTTCGAATCCTACCCCCGCTCTATGAGGCGCTGCGCAGCTCTGACCACAATCCGTAGCGTATCGGTCGTGCCGTCCGCGTGGCCCTTCTCGAAATCCCCCTCGATCCGGCCCATTTGGTTGGTAACGTGTGCAAAGCAGACCACCGCCTTGCCACGCGCCGTGGCGAACGCATAGAGAGCGGCGGCTTCCATCTCGACAGCAAGCAGGCCGCGCTGACGCATAGTTTCGATGGCATCGTCGGTCTCGCGGAATGGTGCATCGGTTGTCCAGGTCGCACCCCGCAACACAGGAACCCCAAGGTCGTCGAAGGCGCCCTCGAGAACAGCGATCAGGGCTTCGGGCGCGTGGCTGTAGGTCGTCGGCGGCAGGTAGTGATAGCTCGTGCCTTCGTCGCGAAGGGCGCGGTCGATCATGACGAAATACGGTGGCGCTTGCACGGGCATGATCTGCCCGGACGACGTCATGCTGATCAACAGCTTGCACCCGGACTCGAACAGCTCTTCGGCCACCAAGACGGCGAAAGATGAGCCGACGGCGCAGCCGATGACGCCTAGAGTCAGGCCGCCTGCCTCGAGAACATAGAGATCCGTGTGATAGCAGACCCACCCGTCATGGTGCCGCGCACGCCCTTCCGCTTTCAATCGGCGGACGATATCGCCGTCCGGGTCGAGCAGGCAGACGTCCGGCACTGGCTGGACCGAGGTTGACTTCTGACGCCGTGCCTCGCGCAGCAAGCTCTCCGGCGTGAAGGCCGAGGGAGCGTCATAGCTCTTTCCGGCCAGGATCGGCGGGGGCTCGTCATCGGTCATCAGCATCGTTCTCCGATCAGTTGAGCCCAACAGCATACCTCCGTCGAATGCTCGGTCGACGCATTCCTGGCGAAGGCTCGTCCCACTGTCCCGAGGCTCGCGAAGCTCAGGTGGCGGTTGGAGCGCAAAGATCGCTGAGGTCAGCCGCGCCCAGCGCAGGCTAACGGACAGTGCTCCTGACGCAGAGAAGCTGAGCGACGTAGTCACCGCTCTCGGCCAAGCGGAAAGAGAGTTTCATCTTGCGCCCGCTCTTCCCTTTCTTCTCAGCGGCCAGGAGTTGGATCGGGTTGTCGAACGGGACGCCCGGGAGCCATCCTGGCGCGACCGCCTGGTACCCCTTCTGGCATTTCACCACGACGGACGTATCGACGGTGCGCGCCGTCATCATCTCGGGCAAGGCCCGTGACGAGCGGGATTTCTCGACGACCTCGACATCGACCTCGTGGCTGTGGCCGAGCGCCGACTTCGTCTTGCCACTCTGACACAGGATCTGGAACTCGCCGGTGGCAGCTTAGTCTTCGCGGGAAGCAGCCTCGGCTTGGGGATCTTGTGCTCGTGCTCGACGCCGCTGTCGTCCGCGGCGGGCTTGGTCCGGTTAGGCCGACAATCGACGAAAACGATAACGTCCATCGGAGCAGACCCCTCATTCTCCACGACGACTTTATAGAAGTTGCGCCCTAGAAGCTCGGCTTTCGGGATGATCGGGAATAGGAGCGGGGCTGTGTCGTGGACACCGCCAAACAACGCATACTCGCCTTTGTCGCAGCGGACCTCCATTTCCCGGTTCTCGCCTGGCTGAAGCGTAAACTCCACGCTCTTGGTATCGAATACGAAATCGTGGGCGTGGTCTTGGGCCGCAGCCGGCAACGTCGCACCGGCGCACCCCAGCGCGACTGCCACCAGCGTCACGGTGCGGACGCGGGAGATCATGGGGCTGGCAGAGACTCGAGCTCGCTCGGCAATCGGCGCCGAGGGCGCCCCATCACCGGGCCGAGGGGCCAGTTGGACAGGAAGATATCTACCTCGGAATCTCCCAGGTAGCCACTGTCGAGTCATGCTACTCCCTCGTTGAGGGTGAGCCTGCATGCAACCACAGATGCGCAGCGTTTTCCATGGATCGTGCGACCAATAATGATATAACCGGATCCTCAACACGTATTTATCTACACGGCTCCTACATTGAGGGAGGTGCCCACGTGGCGCTTGGCTGGAAGGGGACGCGGAGCGGGCCTGGTAGCTACCCTCGACCACGCTCCCGCTGGCTAGCAATCGAAGTCACCCTTGAACGCGCTGAAGTGATCCACGTTGCTGCAGTCGGCTTCCCTGGATCTTCCGGCTACTGCGCTATGGCCGGCGGCGACGCACCCGGTAGCTCACCGTGCACTAGCACGCCTTCCATCATCACCGCCGAGGGCTGTACCTCGGGGATGTCCGCGGGATCGAGCATGAAGAGGTCCTCGTCGAGCACCACGAGGTCGGCGAGCTTGCCAACCTCGAGGGAGCCGATGCGGTCCTCCATGCGAAACGGATAGGCTCCATCGAGGGTGAAACCGCGCACGATCGTGCGCAGATCCATACGCTCGGTTGCCGGCGGTCGAGGGCCCGCGCTCTCGACCCCGGGCACCTCCCGCGTGTGGGCACCGTGCATGTTCAGGTACGGGCTGATCGCTGACAGCCCCCAGTCGTCGCTCGAGAAGGTCACGCGGCCGCCGGCGTCGACCAGCGACTGGGCCATGTAGATCCGCGTGTCTCGCCCCGGGCCCAGCGCTGCCAGCTCTGTCTCCTCGGGGTAGGCAGCGCCGACGCCGAACCACCAGGCCGTGAGGTTGGCGGAGACGTCGAGTGTCGCTAGGCGCGGCATGTCGACAGGATCGATGACCTGGACGTGCGACAGCGTGACACGCGGGTATAGCTCTCCCTCGACCGCCGCCCGCGCCGCTTCCACAGCGTCGAGCGCGATGCGAACGGCGCGGTCGCCGATGGTGTGGACGTGCAGGTCGAGCTGCGCCTCGTGCAGCTCGAGCAGAAAGTCGCGCAGCTCGGCCGTCGACAATAGGGTGTCGCTGGTGAAGCTGGGATCGTGAGCGTAAGGCTCGAGCAAGGCGCCGGAGTGGTTCGAGAGAATGCCGTCCATGAACAGCTTCACCGTACGAAACCGTAGCCGCTCGCCGCCATACTCCTGCTGCAGCCGGCGCATCTCCTCAACTGCCGTGAAGCGACGCTCGGGAACGAACACCTGGTAGGTGCCCTCGTAGCGCAGCGGCAGCTCGCCGGCGCGGTCGAGACGGGCCAGCAGCGCGTATACATGGTCCTCGTAGCCGAAGTTGCCGCCGTCGTAGACCGTCGTCACGCCGTTCTCCGACAGTGTCTGCAGAAACGCCACCACGCTGGCCTCGTGCTCGTCGTCGGGATCGAACAGCGACGCCAGATGCTGCCAGCCAGCCCCCTCCTTGACCCACCCCGTAGGAGAGCCGTCAGCATCGCGGGCGTACATGGCGAGCCCGGGTCGCGGATCGGGCGTGCTGGCGTCGATTCCGAGCACCTCCAGCGCCTTCGAGTTTAACCAGTTGCTGTGCCAGGAGCCGCTGGCGATCCACATCGGCCGGTCGGCAACGATGCGGTCGAGGTCGCGTCGGTGCGGCCCCCTGGACCCGTCGACGAACAGCCCGTTGGGCCAGCAGCAAAGTCGGATCCACCCCTCGTCGCCTGGATTGCTCTCGGCATGCTCGCGTACCGCCTCGAGGAACTCCTCGCGGCTGGAGCCGCTGACGGACTCGCGGTCCTCGAGGTTGATGTAACCCGGATGAGTGTGACCGTCGATGAGGCCCGGGATTACCAGACGGCCCGCCAGATCGACCGTGCGCGTCGCCTCCGACACGAAGGCCGCAGCCCCGGCGTCGTCCCCGACGTAGGTGAGCTCGCCGTCCTCGATCGCGACCGCAGTAGCCGACGGGTTGCCATCGTCCATTGTCACGATGTCGCCGCCGGTGAGCACCCAGTCGGCACCGGATCCACCGCTCCCGTCGCCACCGGTGTCGCAGCTCACCGTCAGCGCGATCGTTCCCACCAGAGCCAACAAGAGGCTACCCGAGACGATCGCGCCGCGCGCTCGCTTCCGTGGAGTCAGCGGCATTGGTAGTCGGACTGTTGCGAGATGCCGTTCACCGGGCGGTTCGCTACAACGCTCGAGGTTGGCGGCTTCATCGTGCTTCTTGCTCATCGAACCCGGCTCCGTTACTTGAGCCTCGTCGCCCGCGCCACGAAGCTGCGATCCTAGCGTGCTGCAGGGGGCGACCCGTTCGGCCCTGCCGCGTCCCCGACTCTCCCACGGCGGCTGGCACTGTTGCTACCCCGCCGATCACCTCGGCCAGCGGGATGCAGACCATACTCGGGCCGCGGTTGGCTCGCTCGCGTCGAAATTCTTGTTGCCGACCGCGACGCCTTCAACGACCAATGCTAGGGTGGCTTCGCTGGTCATATCCCATTCTTGTCGGAGGACTGCAGATGGTGCGTCGAATCGCTTTGTGCATCGTTGCGATAGGGCTCTACGCGACTCCAGCGTTCAGCCAGGTTGTCGCGATCAGAGCAGGGCAGTTGGTGAATACCGAGTCCGGCACCACCGCCGCAAACCAAGTCATCATCGTGGAGTCTGGCGTCGTAACGGCAGTCGGCCCGGATCTTCCGATCCCTGACGGTGCGGACCTTGTTGATCTGTCGACCTCGACCGTACTTCCGGGACTGTTCGATGCCCATGCGCACTTGTGCATGAATGTTCGTCTCGGACGCGACGCGGGTGCGTACTATTTCACCACTCTGCAAGATTCCGATGCGGCGCGGGCAATCGATGGTGTGATCGCCGGCCGGTCGATGCTCGATGCAGGCTTCACTACCGTTCGTGACATCGGCAACGAGGGGGCGTACGCGTGCACGGATTTGCGTCGTGCCATTGAGGCCGGGCGTATTGTTGGCCCCACCATAATCAATGCTGGCCGAATCATCGCCCCGTATGGAGGGCAGTTCGCCCTCCAGCCAGACAGACCGAATCTCGCTGAGCCCGAGTACTTCTTCGCCGATACACGGGACGAGATGGTCAAAGCGATCCGCGAAAACGTCCACTACGGCGCCATGGTGATCAAGATCGTGGTAGATGATCAGGACTACATCTACTCGCCTGAGGACATCAGGTTCATGACAGAGGAGGCGGCTCGCGCCGGTCGGCGGTTGGCCGCGCATGCCTGGACAGCCAAGGGTGCCCACAATGCAGCGGAAGCCGGGGTTACATCGATAGAGCACCTGTGGGCGATCGAGGATGCTGACCTCGAATTGGCAAAAGCAAATGGTGTCACTGCTGTGTTCACCCCGTTCCCGGACGAGGAGTGGACGGCCTGCTGCCAGGATGCTGATCGGGGGAACCCCACGGCTGAGGAAATGGCTGCAGAGCATGCCCACCAGATTGACCGCATCAGCAGTGCCCTGAGGATCGGGATTCCGATGGTCTTCGGCTCCGACGCCGTCACTGAGATACCCGGGTATACGCGTGGGGCGCTGGCCATGAGCCGCATAGACATGTTTACGGAGGCAGGGATGACGCCCGCTCACCTACTCCGTTCCATGACGACAGCGGCCGCGGATCTATTGGGCGTGGCCGATGTGCGCGGAACGATTGCTCCGGGAATGGCGGCAGACCTCATTGCGACACCGCGCAATCCTCTGGATGACATCCAGGAACTGAAGCGCGTGTTCTTTGTCATGAAGAACGGCGTGATCATTCGTCAGGGTCCATCTTGAACCACTGGGCCGGCGGACCCGTAGCGGTCTCCGCAGGATCTTGCCGATCAGTCGTAAACCACGGCCTGAATGATCGCCAGGTGATCCATCACTCCACGTCTGAAGGCCTCAACGCTGATGCGTTCATCGTTGCCATGAATTCTGGAGAACTCCGATTCCGGCACGATGGTGGGGTCGAAGCCGTAGCTGACGATGCCTAGGTCTCTAGTGAAATGGCTGTCGGTGAAGCCAGTGCTGACATAGGGCATCACTCTCGATCCTGGGTAGCGCTCACTGGTCACGGTTTCAATGGCATGGTAGAGCCTGGACTCTGTAGAGGACACGGCCGGCGTGAATGCCATGATGACCGAGATTTCCACGCCAGTGTCCTTCAAGAGCTCACGCATCTCGTTCACGAACACATCGGATGGCCTGTCTGGAAGTATGCGGCAATCAATCTCGGCCCACGCCTCTGGCGGTACGACATTGATCTTGTTGGAGGCGTCGAATCGCGTGATCGAGCAGGTATCGCGAGTTAGAGCATGCAAGACGGCGGAGTGCTCCTGGAGCCGCCTCATGAACTCAGGATCTTTGACGGCAGCGGGCATATCGGCGTAGGCCCCAGC
>DASCOT010000059.1:0-6218 GCA_036012155.1 Acidobacteriota bacterium | reverse complement strand
CCGGCTGCACCTGCCGGCGCGGGGGGTTGCCGGCTTCGGCTACGACCCGATCTTCTATTACCCGGCCTATGGCCGTACGCTGGCTGAGGTCACCGCCGACGAAAAGGCGGCAGTGAGTCACCGCGGGCAGGCGTTTCGCCAGCTCCGTGCCTATCTGGAGAAGGCCTTCGGGTGACTGTCGAACGAGGGTCGGCCGCCAACTCGAAGAGCCGCTGTATCGAGTTCACATCACCATCGGTCGAGACGACGTCTTCGGCGACGATCCAACGTCAGGGTTCAGCGCCGAGCGCGATGCGACTGCGCCTTCAGGCGCCCTCTTCACGCACCTCAGCACGCGTCGTTCGCCGCCGAGCGCGCAGGGCGAGAAACAGGATCAGCCCGAAGGTCAGATAGGGCGCGGCCAGCAGAAAGACGATGCCGGAGCGGAACGCCTCGAGCAGCGCGCGCCCCTCGGGCGACTGGAAAGCCGTGCGACACATCGCACACTGCGCTGCCGGTTCGGCCGGCAGCCACACCATCCAACAGGCCGCCACAGCCATGGTGGCCACTAGAGTGCGACGTGTCATCACCAGGCCTCCGAGGCGACGGCCCGCAGTGCGTCGGGCACGATCAACCCGAAGAGGATCGCGCCGTTGATGAGGAGCCCGATGACCACCATCCACGCGAGGGCGATCCGCTCGAACCGCATGTGCATGAAGTTCGCGGCGATGATCGACGCCTTCACCAACATCGCCACGAGCATCACGAGGACGAACAGCAGCCGTGGCAACGGCGACTGGTCGATCAGCAGCATCAGTGCCGTCAGCACGAGCAGAATGGTCCAGGTGATCCAGTAGAACCGGATCGTCGTCTGCATTGGTTGCGTGGCCATGCGCTGTCGTCCTGTCAGATGAGATAGAAGAAGGTGAAGATGAAGACCCACACCAGGTCAACGAAGTGCCAGTACAACCCGGCCATCTCGACGTTCGCGACCGGGGTCTTCGCCGCCGACAACCCGAGCACCGTCTTCGTCAGCACGATCAGCCCAGTCAGCACGTGCGAGCCGTGGAACCCGGTCAACAGAAAGAAGTAGGCGGCAAACAGCGGGTCACCCCAGGGATTCGAGGCAAGCCGGGCACCCTCGCCGATGAAGTGGGTCCACTCGTAGGCCTGCATGCCGAGGAAGGTCAGGCCACCCACCAGGGTAAACGTGACGTATCGCCGCGCAGACGCGGTCTGACCGGTCTCCGACGCCCACACCGCGGTGGCCATGGTGGCGCTGCTCGTGATCAGCACGAACGTCATCGCCGCGACGAACGGAAGACTGAACACTTCCGCCTGGTCCGGCCAGACACCCGACATCAGCCGGGCATAGCCATATGCGGCCAGGAACCCGGCAAACAGCAGTCCATCGGTGATGATGAACACCCACATCATCACCTTCTTCCATCCCGCATCGAACGGACAGACGCCACCCGCCCATCGCGTCGCGACCCCAACCGCAGCCTCAGACATCGCAGACCCTCAGAACGAAGACAGTAAGAAGAACAGGTAGAGCCAGACACCGCCGAAGAAGTGCCAGAAGGTGGCGGCGGTCGCCGCCGGCCCGTCCCACGCCCGCTCGATGGCACCCGTGCCGCGGGCTGCCAACGACCGCAGCGCGTTGACCAGCAGGATGAGCCCGACCAGCAGATGCACGAGGTGCACCCCGGTCAGAATGTAGAAAAACGACGCGTGCGGACTGGTCGGCACGAAGACACCCTGGCCCGCGAGCGTCTGCCAGACACCCACCTGTCCCACGAAAAAGCCCGCGCCAAGCACGATCGTGACCGCCATGCCCAGCCGCGCCGGTCCGACGCGACCCGAGCGCCCGGCCCATCGGCTAGCCTCGAGGGTCACGCTGCTCGCCGCCAGCGCCGCCGTGTTCACCCAGAGCGCCGCCGGCAGTACGATCGACTGCCAGTCGATGCTGCCACGACGCACCAGATACGCGCTGGTAAACGCCGCGAACAGCATCGTGACCGTGCCCAGGAACATCCACAGCCCAAGCTGTGTCTGCTCCCGCCGGCGCCGATCTTCGCGTGTCGAGCGCACGTCCGTCTGGCCCATCGCCAACGGGGTCGTCACACTCGCGTCAATCTCAGTCATCTCGCCGAACTCCTCCGACTACGCCCCTCACGCGGTGACCGGCACGTCGGACGACGTCACGGTTTGCGAGGTGTAGTCCGACGACTGCCCCTCGACGCTGTACTCGTAGGGCCAACGGTGCACGGCCGGCGCGGCGTCGCCAAAATTGCCGTGCGGCGGCGGCGATGCCACGGTCCACTCGAGTGTCGTCGCCTCCCACGGATTCTCGCTCGCCGTCGCCCCGCGCAGGAGACTCCACACGAAGTTGAATGCGAACACGAACTGCACCGCCACCAGGACCAGCACGACGACACTGATGAAGACGTTCTGACTCTGCGTCCCCTCCAGGTACTCGTAGGTCGAGAAGGCGTAATACCGGCGCGGCATCCCCTGGAGCCCAAGGAAGTGCTGCGCGAAGAAGATGGTGAAGAACGGCACGAAGGTCCCCCAGAAGTGGATCCGCCCGAGCAATGGGCTCATCAGGCGGCCAAACATCTTTGGGAACCAGAAGTACACGGCCGCAAAGGTCCCGAGCAGCGTGACCCCGCCAATCATCAGATGAAAGTGTCCGACTACGAAGTAGGTGTCGTGGAGCTGCATGTCGGCCGTGGCGTTGCCGAGGAAAATTCCGCCAAAGCCGCCGGTGCCGAAGAACGCCAGCGCCCCGAGCGCGAACAGCATCGGCGTTGTCAGTCGCATCGTGCCGCCCCAGAGACTCGCCATCATGTTCACGCCGTAGACCGCCATCGGGATGGTGATGAGCATCGTGGCGAGCGAAAAGTACTCGCCGGTAAATGGGCTCATCCCACTGACGAACATGTGGTGTCCCCACACGATCATGCTGAGCACCCCGACACCGATCAACGACCAGACGGAGATGCGATACCCAAAGAGCGGTTTGCGCGTGAAGACCGGCATGATGTCGGCGGCGATGCCGAGCGCCGGCAGGATTAGTACATAGACCTCGGGGTGTCCGAGAAACCAGAACAGGTGCTGCCAGAGCAGCGGCGACCCACCCTGGTGCTCCAACACTTGATTCGCCACGACCATCCCGCCCGGCAGGAAGAAGCTGGTGCCGAGGTGCCGGTCGAACAGCAGCATGATCGCGGCCGCGGTCAGCGGCGGAAACGCGAGCAAACCCAGGATGGCCGAGATGAAGTAGGACCAGATCGTCAGTGGCAGCCGCCACATCGTCATGCCCGGCGCGCGCAGGGTGAACACGGTCGCGACGATGTTCAGACCGCTCATCGTGAACGAGGCGATGAAGAGCGCCATCGACAGCAGCCACACGCTTTGCCCCAGGCCGGAGCCGGGCATCGCCGAGGCGACGGCGCTCAGCGGCGGGTAGGCGGTCCAGCCGGCAGCGGCGGCGCCCCCTTCGACCAAGAATGAAGCCAGCATGACCAGCGCCGACAGCAGCGCGAACCAATAGGACAGCATGTTGAGAAACGGAAACGCCATGTCCCGCGCGCCGATTTGCAGGGGAACCAGGTAGTTGCCGAAGCCACTGACCAGCACGTAGGAGATGAAGAAGAACACCATGATGGTGCCGTGCATCGTCACGAGGGCGACATAGAACTCCGGCGCCATGACCCCGCCCAGATACCCGTTCGGCATCAGCGTCTCGAGCCAGGGCCAGAGCCTGAGCGGCCAGGCGAGCTGGAGCCGGATCAAGACGGACAGCCACGCCCCGACGAGAGCCATCGCGAAACCGGTAAGGATGTACTGGATGCCGATGACCTTATGGTCGGTGCTGAACACGTAACGGCGGATGAAGCTGTCCTGACTCATCTTGTTTACGTGGGGCGCTGCCCCACACCCCGGCTCGGTCGCTTGCGGGGACCCCAATGCCCCGCGCCGCTGCTCGCGGGCGCGCACGTGCGCGCCGTTGACGGTCCTCGTGGGCGCTGCCCCACACCCCGGAACTTTTCCAGACGGGGCTACGCCCCGTACCCCCGCGGACGCTACGCGGGGACCCCAATGCCCCACTCCGCGCCCGCGAGCCGCGCATTGTCGCGCGGCTTCCTAATTGTGGGGAGCTACGCCACACCCCGGAACTTTTCCAGACGGGGCTGCGCCCCGTACCCCCGCGGACGCTACGCGGGGACCCCAATGCCCCGCGCCGCTGCTCGCGGGCGCGCACGCACGCGCCGTTGCTGTCACCGACTGGGCACTAGCTCCCCTGCTCTGTCAGCCAACGCTCGAACTCGTCACTCGACACGACGTGGAAGTAGCTCTGCATCCGGTAGTGCCCCAGCCCACAGAGCTCAGCGCACGCGACCTCGAAGACTCCCTCACGGGTCGGCGTCACGACCACTTCGGGTGTCAGGCCCGGGATGGCGTCCTGTTTCACCCGCAGGTTTGGCACGAACAGGCTGTGGATAACGTCCCGAGACCGCAAGCGGATCCGTAGCGGCCGGTCGACCGGTGCGTGAATCTCGCCGGTTATCACGATGTCATCGACCGCGGCCGGGTCCGTCTCGTCCAGCCCGATCGGATTGGTGGCGTCATCGATGAGCTCGGCGACTGTCCGTCCGAACCGGTCGTCCGGACCCGGGTAGCGAGCGACCCACGTAAACTGCTTTCCGGTCACCTCCACCAGTACCGCGTCGGCCGGTGGGTCCGCCATGAAGTACTCGTCCCACACCGGAAGCCCGATGGCGAGCACGCCACCCTCGGCGACCACCGCCATCAGCAGCCCAAGCGACACCGAGACGATCCGCTCGGTCCGGCTCGGCGACAGCCGTGTCGCGACCCGGTCCCGCCGGCAGCCCTGCCAGATGAACACCGCGAGCACCAGATGACCGATGAGAAAGAGGGAGCCGGTGGCGATGAGGAGGTAGTCGAGCATCGAATCGATGCCGACACCGTGTTGGGAGGCCACTTCCGGCGCCCATTCCCGGGCGCCGTAGATGACGCCGATGATGCCGACCAGTCCAAACAGCGCGCCAAGCGCCATTCCTTCCAATGAAAGGCGCTGTCCGCCCGACCGCACCACGTTGCTGTCCGTTGCCACCTATCCGCCTCCCACACACCGAGTGCACCACGACACACACCTCAGACCGGGGAGGCGCCGGCCGTTTGGGGTAGCAAGCTGCGTACCAGGAGTGAGAAACAGCGTGACGCTTGTCTTCTTCTGGGCAAGCCACGTGTGGCTCGTGAAATTTCCCGCTGCCGGGTGGAATGTTTACCGAAGCGGTCGACGGAAAGTCGGCGCTCGGACTCTCAGCAGCGATCGAGTCGCTGCCGGCGCCATGCATTGCCCCTCGTCGGGGATGAAGCCGTAGCGGCGTGACCGGTTCGGGTCGACTGCCGGCATCCGGCCACTGTTCGGGCTATAGTCGTCGCGAGATAGTTCCTCAGCCAGCAGCCACACGTTCACGCAGGCACGAGCATGACCGAGCACCGCGATTTTCGGCAGACCAAGATCATCTGCACCCTGGGTCCATCGAGCGAGTCGTCCGAACGCATCGAGCAACTGGCCAAGGCGGGCATGAACCTGGCCCGGCTCAACATGTCCCACGGGGACCGCGACAGCCACCTGCTGTCCATTCGCCGGGTCCGCAGCCTCAATCGGCGGCTCAACCATCCGATTACGTTGTTGCTCGATCTACAGGGACCGGAAATCCGCACCGGCGAGCGGCGTAGACAGTTGGAGCTCGAAGTCGGCGAAGAGTTCTCCGTCACCGTCAGCCCGAGCGAAGATACGGAAGAGAAGAGCATACATATCGACTACCAGGACATGGTTCACCAGCTGAAGGCCGGCGACCCGATCACCGTCGATAACGGCCTGATCAACCTCGAGGTCCTCGAGGTCCGCGAGCATGATCTACGCTGCCGCGTACTCGATGGCGGGACCCTGGGCTCACGCAAGCACATCAATTTGCCGGGCGTCAGGGTCAACCTGCCCTCGATCACCGATCAGGACCGGCAAGACATCCTCTTCGCCATCGAGCATGACATCGACTTCGTCGCGCTGTCCTTCGTGCGAAACGCCGAGGCGGTGCGCGAGGCGCGACGGGTGATCGAGGATGCGGGCGGGCACCACGTTCGGCTCATTGCCAAGATCGAAAACCAGGAGGGCATCGACAACCTCGACGAGATCATCGAGG
>DASCOT010000058.1:0-15594 GCA_036012155.1 Acidobacteriota bacterium | reverse complement strand
TCCCACTTGTTGACTACCACCACGACCCCGCAGCCCGACTCGCCCGCTTCCGCAGCAATGGTGACGTCCTGCCGGGTGAGGCCGACCGTCGCGTCGACTACCAGCAAGGCCACGTCGGCGCGCTGCATCCTCCGTCGCGCGATCGTCACGCTCACCATCTCGGCGAAGCCCTCGCGCCGCCCGCCGCGACGGATTCCGGCGGTGTCGATGAGAAGGTACGGTTGCTCGTCACGGAACATCAACGTGTCGATGGCATCACGCGTGGTTCCGGACACTTCGCTGACGACGACCCGCTCCTGCCCCAGCATCGCGTTCACCAGCGACGACTTGCCGACGTTGGGCCGCCCGACGACGGCGACCCTCACGGCCCCCTCGGGAAGTTCCTCCGGCTCCGCGGCCGAACCTGGCAGCCTGGCGATGATCGCATCGAGCAGATCGGCCACTCCATCTCCATGCTCGGCGGCGATGGCAAACACGGGCTGCACGCCCAACTCGTGGAACTCGGCAGCGCGCGCCTCGGCAATCTTGTCGGTGTCACACTTGTTGACAACGAGAAGCATCGGAATGCCTCGACGACGCAACTCCATGGCGATGCGCGCCTCGATCGGCACCATGCCCTCGCGGACGTCGACCACGAAGAGGACGAGCTCGGCGTCCTCCACTGCGTAGAGGGCGTGGTCTTGGATCTTCCGCAACAGCTCGTCGGCCGACTCCCACTCGACTCCACCGGTGTCGTTGAGCAGGAAATGGCGACCGCCCCACTCGGCCGGGGCACAGTGGCGATCTCGGGTGAGGCCCACCTCGGCGCCGACGATTGCCTGCCGGCGTCCCAGGATGCGGTTGAACAGGGTCGACTTGCCGACGTTCGGGCGGCCGACGATCACAACTTCGGGGAGGCGGTCTTCGGCCATCGTTCGGGGCTCGGGGGCGGCGTCAGCGGCAGGAAGTAAAGACTATGCTAAGCTTCGGATCTCTTCACTCGAAACGGCCCCCTCGACCCTAAACGCCGCATGATCAAGGCAGATATCGTCGAGCGCATCGCCGCCGCCACCGGCATCCCGAAGATCCAAGCCGAGCGCGCCGTCGAACGCATCCTACAAGCGGTAAAGGAGTCCCTCGCGCGCGGCGAACGGATCGAGCTCCGGGGATTCGGTGTGTTCGACGTGCGTCCGCGCAAGAGCGGCATCGGGCGCAATCCTCGCACCGGCGAGGAAGTTGCCATTCCGTCGGGCAAGACGACTCGCTTCAAGCCCGGGAAACACCTGTCGAATCTTCCGGCCGACCTCTGAACCGGGCGGCGTACCTCTTGCATCGAGCGGGTCCCAGGCAGGCTGTGGTGAAACTCTGATGGATCGCGACGACACCACCCCGCCACCCTCCGGGCCCTGGCCATCGCCAGATTGGCCGCTCGAAGAGCCGGCAGGTTCGAGCGGCCTGGACGATCTCGGCGCGCCGGCCCCGATCACCCCGGTGCTGCCCCCACTGTCGCCACCGCGCGGGCGCCGTCACACGGTGCTGTTCGTGCTGACCGTCCTGACCACGAGCTACTGGGGCTTCATCCAGTATCAGGCCTACTACCTCGACGATCTCGTCACGCTCAATCCATTGTCGGAGCCTATGCTCTGGCTCGCCGGCCTGCCCTACGGATTGGCGGTTATCTCGTTTCTACTTGCCCACGAGATGGGCCATTATCTGGCCTGTCGATACTACGGGATCGCGGCGACCCTCCCCTACTTCATCCCGATTCCGCCGGTACCCGGCCTGGTGTTGTTGCCGGGCACGATGGGAGCGGTGATCCGCATTGTCGCGCCGATCAAGAGCCGGCGTGCCCTCTTCGACGTGGCCATCGCCGGACCGCTCGCCGGCTTCCTGGCAGCGATTCCGATCCTGGCGGTCGGGCTGGCACAGTCGCGCGTCGTAGACCTGCAGGACCTCGGAGCGGGCACCATCAGCATGGGAGAGCCACTGATATGGGCGCCGTTGAGCATCATCTTTGCGCCACCGATGGGCCCTCAACAAACCCTGCTCGCCCATCCATTGGCGTTCGTCGGGTGGTTCGCATTGCTGGTAACCGCAATGAACCTACTGCCGGTCGGGCAGCTGGACGGGGGCCACTTGCTCTACGCCATCACGCCCCGACTGCACCGCGGCATTTCCCTGCTGATGGTGTTGGCAATGGTCTTTGCCGGATTCCGCTACTTCAGCGGCTGGTTGGTCTTCGCGTTTCTGGTGCTCTTCGTGTTGGGAACACGGCATCCGCGACCCCTGACCTTCGAGGGGAGTCTCGGGCTGACCCGGTTGTTGTTGCTGGTGCTCGCGATCGTCGTCTTCGCGACCTCATTCACGCTCGTGCCGGTAACGATCGATCTGAACTTCTAGCCGCCGTAGTCGTAGAAGCCGCGGCCGCTCTTGCGCCCATGATGCCCCGCCAGCACCATGCGCTTGAGCAGCGGAGGCGGCGCGAACTGCGCCGTTCTGAACTCGTCGAACATGATGTTGGCAATGTAGTAGGTGGTATCCAGCCCGACGAAGTCGAGCAGGGTCAGCGGGCCCATTGGATACCCACAGCCAAGCTTCATGGCGTTGTCTATGTCTTCGGCCGATGCCAGCCCCTCATCCAGCACACGAATCGCATCCAGCATGTAGGGGACCAGCAAACGATTGACGATGAAGCCGGTGCGGTCTTTGGCCATCACGGGGGTCTTGCCGATCGACTCTCCAAAGGCACGTCCAACCTCGACGACCGCCTGGTCGGTGAGCAACGTGTAGACGACCTCGACGAGCTTCATCAGTGGCACCGGCGAGAAGAAGTGCAGCCCGAGGAATCGATCGGGCCGCTGCGTCATGACCGCCATCTCGGTGATGCTCAACGACGAGGTGTTGCTGGCGAAGATGGTGGATTCCTTGCAGGCCTCGTCGAGCGCCGCATAGGTCTGCCGCTTGATCTCGAGATCCTCGGGTACCGCTTCGATCACCAGGTCGCAATCGGCCAGATCGCTCAGCTCCGTGGTGCCAGCCAGCCTACCCAGAGCCGAGTCGACGTCCTCCTGGCTGGCCTTGCCGCGCTCGACTGCCTTGGCAAGGAAGCCACCGATCCGTGCCAGGCCCTTCTCGACCAACGCATCGCTGACTTCCCGAACCACGGTTTCGTATCCGGCCTGCGCGCACACCTGCGCGATGCCGCTGCCCATCAGCCCGCATCCGACAACCCCGACCTTCTTGATTGGCATTCCTGATCCCTGGTTGCGTCAGTCGGCCTCGAGACAAACCGCGATGCCTTGGCCACCGCCGATGCATGCGGTGGCCAGCGCCTTGCCGCCGCCACGACGCTGAAGCTCGCGCAAGGCGCTGTAGGTAATCCGTGTGCCCGTTGCCCCGAGTGGATGACCGAGGGCAATGGCACCGCCGTTGACGTTGACCTTGTCTCGATCCAGGCCGAGCTCCTGCTCCACGGCGAGGTACTGGCCAGCGAACGCTTCGTTGACCTCGATCACATCGACATCATCGAGCCCCCATCCGGCCCGCTCTAGAGCCGCCTGCGTCGCCGGAACCGGCCCGATTCCCATGATGCTCGGGTCGACGCCGACGGTGGCCCACGACATGATCCGCCCGAGTGCTTCGTGCCCGTGCTCGCGCGCCCAGCGAGCTTCCGCAACCACCACCGCGGCCGCCCCGTCGACCATGCCACTGGCGTTGCCCGCGCTAACGAACGACTCCTGGCCGAACGCCGTCGGCAACGCAGCGAGTCCTTCCAGGGTGGTCTCGGGGCGCAGATGGTCGTCGGCATCGATGGCGATCGACTTGCCGCGCTTCTTGACGTCGACCGGCACGATCTCCTCGGCCAGTCGGCCAGCCTGCTGAGCTTCGTGGGCCTTCTGCTGGCTCTGCAAGGCGAACTCATCCTGCTGCTCGCGCGTGATGCCGTACTTGCGGGCCAGGTTGTCGGAGGTCATCGACATCGTGCACCCACAGTAGGGATCCATGAGGGACTCGATCAAGGAGTCCTTCATCTCGGCGGCGCGCATGCGGAATCCCTGTCGGGCTCCGTACACGACATGCGGCGCCATGGTCATGTTCTCCATGCCGGCGGCAACGCCGCAGTCAATTTCGTCGGTGAGCACGAGTTGTGAGATAGAGATGATCGACTGGATACCCGATCCGCAAAGACGATTCACGGTTACCGCCGGTGTGTCTTCGGGCAGGCCGGCCTTCAGCGCCACGTGGCGCGCCCCGTACAGCGCGTCGGTCGACGTCTGCAGCGCGTTGCCTACGGCGACGTGCTGGATCTCATCGGGCGCCACCCCGGCACGCTCCACCGCGGCTTTGGTCGCAACGCTACACAAGTCGATCGCCGAGGTCCGAGCGAAGTCCCCGAGAAAGCGTCGCATGGGCGTTCGCGCACCCTCCAAGATCCACAAGTCACGGCTCATCGAGCTCTCCTTCGTGTTCGGTCGAAGACACGGTGCCGCTACGAGGCCGAAGTCGGGTGCGAGCGAGTGGTCGGCAACGCCATGCAGCGAGAAAGCCGCCGCAGCGGTGGCCGCGCGGCCAGTGGCGGGACGCCGAGATGCGGCCATCCCGGTCAACGATGTCGATTGTCCCACACCCCCTGAAGACCGGCAAACGACGCCCAGAGCAACACCGCTACGACCAATACCGCGCCCACAACGTCGGCGATCCAATCGTACGCCGAGGGATCACGGCCCGAAATGAAGCTCTGGTGAAACTCGTCAGACAATCCGTAGACAGCCGCGATCACTACCGTGATCGAACCGCGGCGGTACGCCGCCCGGGGATCTAGCAGACGGCTGCCGAAGGCGAACCAGAGGGAGAGCGTCAGCAGACCGTACGCCACCGCGTGCTCTATCTTGTCGATCCCCGTCCCGGGGAGATCGCTGGACGGCTGGTGCGAAAGCCAGAAGATAGTGCCTGCTATGGCGAGCGCCGGCAGCCAACGCACGGCGCCGCTCACGCTTCTACAACGGCAGCAGGTACATCAACCACGACATCACGTAGGCAACGCCCACCATACCGGCGGTGATCCAGCCCGCCAGTACCGCCGCATCGCGGGGATCGTGACGCAGCATCGCTCCGAGAACGAGACCCACCGCCAGACAGAAGATGACGAGGAATAGAGCGTGAATCACCTAACGTCTTCCAATCGCGACATCGAAGGCGTCGAGCACGGCAAGCAGGTTGAGCAGCCCGGCGACCAGCGTGAACGTGTTGCCGTATTCGAAGTACGCTCCCTCGAGGTTGCCGTCGGCCCAGCCGAGAGCGTGCGCCGCGGCGAACGGGAGACCCACGCCAGCGGCGCCGAGCGCCGCCAGATAGGTGAGCGGCTCGCCCGGGACAGGCTTGTATACCTTGCCTTCGAGGGCGATCCCACCAACCAACAGGACGAGCACCAGGGATACGAACAAGAGCCCGCGCCTCCATCGACCGAAGACAACGTGGCCTGCTCCGGGCACCGCCCACGCCAGCACGCAACCAAGCACGACGCGCGGGGCGGCCACGGGCTCACTACGAGCGACCACCTCCGACGCGTCGGTGTCTTCTGCATCGTCGACGGCGGATTTGTCCATAGAGATTTCGTCTGGGAAGCGGGTCACGCTTTCGTCCCTCCTGCCAGGCTGATCGTAGACGCCCCCATCTATGGGCGCAAACGGCTCCTGACCACCTCTACCTCGTATGAAACCAGGTGCCCACCACGCTTGGGTCGTGGCTAGTCGGAGTTCCTCCGCACCACGGCAGTAAGGCGCTCGACCGCTGACATGGCCTCTGCCCCCGATACCAAAGCCAACAGATCGAAGGTGCCGTCGCCGTCCGGCAACAGGATGCGCAGACCGACCACCGCCTGCACCGGCCGATACAGCAGGTGCTCCGGCGGGGGATCGTCGAGTCGCGGCCGCGGAGCATCGGCGGCCGCCCCGACCAGCTCCAGCACTCGATAGCAGGCCTCCACCAACATGCTCTGGCGCACCTGCATCTGTGGAAAGAAGTCATTGTTCTGGTACACGTCGAGAACGCCCCAAGACACCATGCGCTGCACGAACGGGGTCGACCAGCGAGCGCCGACGTCAGCGACAATCACATTGCGGCGCTCGCCAGCAGCGTCCTCGAGCATCTCCAAGTTGATAGCCAGCAGCGCGGCAAGCTCTTCGCGGGTGATCACCGACTTGGCTTCCAGCTCGCGATACTCCGGCGGCAGCGAATCTCGCTCGTATAGATCACGCGCCTCGCGTGCCAGATCGGCAACGCGCGGATCATCAGGGCGCGCGTCGGCAAGCCGCTGAAAGACGTCGTTGGAGTCGGCGTAGCGCTCCGCGCTACGGTAGAAGATGCCGAGCCTCTCGAGGATCAGCGGGCCGTCGCCCGTGCGGCGGCGAGCATCGCTGAGGACCCGAATCGCGGCCTCGACATCACCTTGTTGTTGCCGCAGCGCCGCAATGCGCAGATACGGCCCCTGCAGCTCGGGAGCCGCCGCCATCGCCTCCTCATAGGCGGCGACGGCGGCCTCTGAATCCCCCCCGGTGGCGGCCAACTCGGCGCGCATGAGCAACGGGCCCACGTCACCAAGGCTGAGCTGGCGAAGCTCCAACACCGCACGCGTCAGACCAGGATCAGATCCCAGAGCCGTCTCGAACCAGCCCCGCGCCAGGTCAGGGCGCTGTTGAAGCACCGCAACCAACCCGATCCCGTAGGCTGCCTCGGCCAGGTCCGGCGCGGTCCCGAGCGCCAGCCCGAACGCGTCGCGCGCCGCCGGAAGATCTCCCTGTTGCAGCGCTGCGAACCCGGCGATCGTCCGACCGACGGGGCTCGCCACCTCTTCGGGTGTCAAGCCCGCCAGCGCACCACCCGGCGCGGCGGCTCGTACAGCGTCCCACGCCATGGTGAGCGACGCGGACGCCGCGGCCGGAGGCGGTGGCACGCGCGCCGGATCGAGCATCCTGACCGCGGTCGGCCGGGATACCGGCGCCGCGGTGGTGGCGGCGCAGCCGGCCGCTACGACGGCAGCCAGAAGAGCAACCGCTGAAGATCGCCTAGGTGCATTCATCCGATCCATTGTGACCCTCGGACTACGACGCGGCAACATCGCAACTTGCGGCATCCTGTGCTCCGCGGCTCAAGGCATCGCCCGCCAGGCGCAGGGCACGCTGCCGTTCGGCCTCGCCGCCGGGATCCTCACCCGCCTGATGCTCCAGCCAGCGGATCTGTGGCCAACGCCGGAACCAAGCAAGCTGACGCTTGGCGTAGCGGCGCGTCGCGATCACGATCTCGTCGCGTGCGACACCGAGATCAAGCCCACCGCGGCAGACGCGCGCCAGCTGCCGATACCCGATGGCCTGCAAGGCGTGAGCGTCGGCCGAGACTCCCGAGGCGAGCAGCGACTCGACCTCGTCGAGCCAACCGCTGGCCAGCATCTCGTCAACCCGGCGCTCAATACGCTCGTACAGCAGTGGGCGCGGCCAGGTCACGCCGATCCAAGCGGCTTCCGGCGCTCGGGGCAGCGCTTCGGTGCCCACCCGCTTCATTTCGCTCATCCGTCGGCCGGTACGAAGAATCACCTCCAGGGCGCGCAAAATCCTCTGTGCGTCGCGACCACCGAGCCTCGCCCCCCAGTCAGGATCGAGGCGACAGAGCGCAGCGTGCATCGACTCGATCCCGCGGCGGTCGGCCAGCCGTCGAAGCGTATCGCGCCACACGGCGTCGCTCGGCGGCGCCTCATCGAGCCCCTCGACAACAGCCTGGACGTAGAACCCACTGCCACCAACCAGGATCGGCAACCTGCCACGTGCTCGGATCTGGTGGATCGCCTGCCACGCGGTTACGGCGTAGGTACCGGCCGAACAACGTTGCACCGGATCCAGGTAGTCGATGCAGTGATACGCAAGGCGTTGCCGCGTGGAGGCCGTTGGCTTAGCGGTCCCGATGTCGAGCCCTCGATACACCTGCAGCGCGTCGGCGGAGACGAGCTCACCCGAGTAGCTTTCGGCGAGCTGTTCCGCGATCGCCGACTTGCCGGCAGCGGTCGGCCCCACGACCACGAGCAATCGTGGCTCCTGTTCGTCGCGCGCCCGGCGCGGACTCACTGGTCCAGCGGCACCATGGGCAACGAGATACCCTCCGCGCCACCTTTTCGCAGTGCATCGATCACCCGCACCCAGGTACCCAGGTCAATCGAGCGGTCAGCACGCACGGTGATCTTGGCTCGATCGTCCTCGTCGAGCGCCGCTACGCGCTGTTCAAGAGCGTCGGCGGTCACTGCTTCGCCGTCCAGGCGGATCTCGCCGCCCCCCGAAATCTCGACAATGATCGCCTCCACCGTGGTGGCCGGTGCCGTGCTGGACTCAGGCAACTCGAGATCCATCCCCGATTGCTCGAGAAAGGTCGTCGTCACGGCGAAGAAGATCAGCAGCAAGAACACCACATCGATCAGCGGTGACATGTCGACGCTAGCGCGGCGCTGCCGATGCCTTGTCTCGGTCAGCATGGGCTAACCGCCCGCCTCGGGTGTGGCGCGATTCGCTGGGCCCGGTGCCAGAGTCGAGTCGATCACGATGCATCGTCCGCCGGCGCGTGCGATACCCGCCGCTCGACGATCAACTTGATCATCGCCAGCACCAGACGCTCCATTTCCAACACCATGCCCTCGGCCTTGCCTACGTAGTAGTTGTAGCCGGCGAGCGCCGGAATGGCGATCGCCAGGCCGGTCGCGGTGGTGATCATTGCCTCCGAGATGCCCCCCGACAGGGCGTTGGCCTGGCCCACGCCCTGGAGCGAGATCACCGAGAACACTTGGATCATGCCGAGCACTGTCCCGAGCAAACCCAACAACGGCGAGATGCTGGCCACCGTACCCAGAACACCCAGGTAGCGCTCGAGCTCTGGAACTTCCTGGCGGCCGGCGTCGCGCACCAGCTCACGGATGAACTCGCGCGACTCCCTCCGCGACTGCAAGGCGGGCAGGAGGATGTTGTTCAACGGACCGGGCCGGCTCGCGGCGTACTCCTCGGCACGGACGAATTCGCCACGATCGATCAGTGCGTGGATGTGAGCCACTTCGTCGGGCGGAAGCACCTTCGCGTCGCGAAGATTCCAAAATCGCTCCGCCATGATTGCCAGCGCCAGCACCGAGCAAACCCCCAGCGGGATCATTATCGGTCCGCCGCTTTGCATCACCTCGATCATGCGTGATTCGACTCCGGTCGGCTAGCATAGGCGCTAGCGCTGGTCAGGAAACTCCACGTCGGCCGTGCCCATGTTGTAGATGAACCCCAGGCGGCCGGGAATATCGTCATACGGATAGTAGTCCGGAATGGGAGGCAGGGGATCCGACAGCTGCAGCGCGAACTGGGCCCCGGCATCGTATGCGGGCTGACCCGAAGGCCAACTGCGCTCGATGACGATCCTCGCGACCTCGTCGCCGTTGGCATCGGTTTGCCGCCGAATCGACAACGCCACGAAACTGGCGCCGGAGACTCCCGTGCGAATCAGCGGCGGCATGTTAGCTCGCCAGTGACCCTCGATACGCCTCAGAACCTCGTTCAAGTAGGGGCCGAGATCGTAGCCTCGCGTGTCGAACTGAGCCAGGCCCTCCGAGTCATCAACCCCCCCCTCACGGTTCTCATACACCTGCGGATCGACGAACGACTCCATCCTCGTCAACTGGCTCCTCAAGCTCGGCCTTCGAGGGGGAATGGTAACGGTCTCGGCGGCGGCGTCGTCGGTTTCCGCAGGTTCCTCCGGAGCCTCGGTCTCAGCCTCAGCGACTTCGGTGTCGGATGGCTCCAGGAGCTCCAAGGGCTCGTCGGCAACGCGCTCCGGAGCCTCCGTACGCTCCACGGGCGCCGCCGGCTGCGGTTCCGGGGTCGGTGGTTGCGCCTCGGCCGCCGGAGTCTCGATCGGTACCGCCGCGGGCCGCAGCACCGTGGCGGCGGTATTGCCTTCCGAGAAGGGCAGCGGCTGGTCGTCGCGCGGTGAGGTGTCTGCCGCGACGCGGTCGACGTCCGAGAGTGTTTCCGTCTCGGGGGCCTCGGGCGGAGGCTCGCTCTCGGGGGTGTCTACGAAGGAGAACTGCAGCGGAGGCGG
Organism: Acidobacteriota bacterium; assembly: GCA_036012155.1. Classification (GTDB taxonomy): domain Bacteria; phylum Acidobacteriota; class UBA890; order UBA890; family WLXD01; genus DASCOT01. The sequence continues at coordinate 5,502 of DASCOT010000058.1, read as the reverse complement.
CTCGGTCTGAGCAGCTGCCGGACGCGGGAATAACAGTGTGGGCCACCAGGTCACCAGCCCAGCCAGCAGCAGGTGCAACGCAATAGCGAAGACAACTGCGCGTCCGAGGGTAAATCCATGCCGATGAGCTTGGCGCCGGCTGAGTTCGCTCATTTCACCTTGCGCGCTCGGAGGTAACCGCCGGGCCACCGGACCTTGACGGGGTTCGGCACCGGGCAGGCGTTTGCACGTCCCAACCCCACGTGCCCTTCAGGTTACGCGCCCTCGCAACCCCTCAAGAGTGAGAATAGCATGCCACCATTGGCGCTAGCACAGCCAAGGGTCAGCGGCGCAACGTATGGCGGCGATCGCGGTAGAGCTTGAGGTGACGTACCGCAGCGACGCGCTCAGCGCGGCTCAGAGCGCCCATCATCGGGGTCAACGTAAGAGCCTCGGCGACCGCCTGCGACAAGGTGCTGGCAATGGCCCGCCGGCCTGGCCGCCCCACCAGCAGCTCATACAGCCCCACCGAATCACGCGCCGCGCCGGCGCCGGTGCTGCCGAGCACGCCCCACAGCCTCGGATCAGGTGGCCCGAGCGGCAGGGACCCATGTTGCAACACGCGACCGGCCGCGCGCCGCTGCGCGCTGCCCAGCAGCTTGCGTCCATCGCCCACCACCTCGTGCAGGGCTCGAGCGGCGAAACAAGCTCCTGGGGCAGCACGGTCGCGGCGCCCGCGGGCACGCTCGAGGCAAACGTCAGCACCGAGCCGCCGCAACCCAACCACCAGGCCTTCGGCGATCACCTGGTAGGTCGGCAAGACACCGCCGGCAAACGGACCGCGCGCCGCCGGCCCAGTGAGCGCATAGGTGAGCTCGTCAGCGTGGAGCACCGCCCGTCCACCGGTGCGGCGTCGAACCAGGTCGACGCCGAAGCGACCGGCAAAGCACGGATCGAAGCCCTCACGCCACCGCTGTGCGTAGCCGAGGGAGACCGTCGGGCGGGCCCACGCGTACCAGCGCATGGTGTACTCGTGTGCGCTGGAACCCTCCAGCAGCGAGTCGTCGACGGCCATGTTCGCCGCCCCGAGGCGCTCGCCGTCGAGTAGCACCCGGAGTAGCGCCGTAGAGCTCATTGCGGACAGCCGCAGGCAGTCAGAGAAGCTCGTCCAGCGGCGTATGCTCGCGCCCCTGTGCCACGGCGACCGGAGCACACGTAACGTGCCCGCCGTAGGTATTCACGCCCCGCGCCAATGCCGGATCGTCACGCACGGCATCCTCGACACCTACGCTGGCGAGCTTCGTGAGATAGGCGGCTGTAACGTTGGTGAGCCCGAATGTTGAGGTCCGTGGCACGGCCCCAGGCATGTTCGTAACGCCGTAGTGCACGACTCCATCGACGACAAAGGTGGGCTCCCGATGCGTTGTTGCGCGCGTGGTCTCGATGCAGCCTCCCTGGTCGACGGCCACGTCGACGATGACCGCCCCATCCTTCATCCTCGACACCACCTCACGCGGAACGACGTTGGGAGCCGCCGCCCCTGTGACCAGCACTGCTCCAACCAGCAGATCGGCGCGCAAGCACCAGGCCTCGACCGTTGTGGCGTGCGACATGATGGTGTTCACGTGGCCGCCGAAGACATCATCGATGTATTGCAGGACGCGGGGACTGTTGTCGAGGACGGTGACATGAGCGCCCATCCCATAGGCAACGCGCGCCGCGTTGCGGCCCACGATACCGCCGCCGATCACCACCACGTCGGCCGGGTTTACACCCGGCACGCCCCCCAACAGGACCCCTCGACCGCCCTGCGCCTTCTCGAGGAAGTGGGCGCCAACCTGCACCGACATGCGCCCGGCGATCTCGCTCATCGGCACGAGCAACGGAAGCGAGCCGTCCGCTAGCTCGACGGTCTCGTAGGCGATTCCTGTTACCCGATTGTCGAGAAGCGCCTGCGTCAGCTCCGGCAACGGCGCGAGGTGCAAGTATGTATAGAGAACGAGATTCGGCCGCAGGTAGTCGAACTCTGCGGGCACCGGTTCCTTGACCTTGATGATCAAGTCGGACTCCGCCCAGACATCCGCAGCCTTATCGATCAGGCGCGCACCGGCCGCAAGGTACTGATCATCCGGCAGACCGCTGCCAATCCCCGCTCCAGACTCCACCAGGACCTCCGCGCCAGCAGCCGTAGCCTGGCGCACGCCGGCCGGGACCAAACCAACCCGGTTTTCCTGGGGCTTTATCTCTGTGACGACTCCGATCTTCATTCGGGATCTTCTTCCTCTGACTTGTTGGTGGCGCGCATTTCCACGTTTCCTTCGAAGACTGCGCCCTCGGCAAAAGCTACTGAGGGCGCACGAATATCGCCCGTAACCTGGCCCGTGGCCCCTACCTCGACCTTCTGAATTCCGCTCGCGTCTCCGTCCAAGTAGCCGTCGACCGCGACTCGATCGCCACACAGCGTGCCTTTGGCGCGACCACGCTCGCCGATCACCACCTCACCATCGAGTGTCACGGTGCCGGTAACGCTGCCATGGCATTCAAGCGATCCGCTACCGCGGATATCGCCCTCGAAGACACACCCCGGGCCCAGGTAGGAACGCGCGCTATTCGCCTTGTCCGACATGGTGTCCTCGGTAGTTCGTGGCAGTACCCGTTCGACCGCCGTGAGTCGCTGGCTGTGGTTGACGTCGAGAGCGGGTAACGGGGCTCGAACCCGTGGCCTTCGGCTTGGGAAGCCGACGCTCTACCAACTGAGCTATACCCGCTTCGCGGCCTCGGTATGGACGCCGTCAATCGCAGACTTTAGCAACGTCGCGGCAACAGGGTCAACGATGCGCGGCACCGTCCTTGCCGGTGCCCACTGCCATCAAAACGCCGACAGCCCGGTGAGCGCCTGGCCGATGATCAGTGTGTGTACCTGATGCGTCCCCTCGTAGGTGTACACCGTCTCCAGGTTGACCAGGTGGCGGAAAACCTGATATTCGCCGAGGATACCGTTGCCACCCAGAATCTCGCGGCAGCTGCGGGCCGTCTCCAACGCCATGCGTACGTTGTTGCGTTTCGCCATCGAGATCTGCGATGGCGTGACCTTGCCGGCATCCTTGAGCTGACCCAGGCGCCAGCACAGCACCTGCGCCTTGGTTATCTCCGACGCCATATCGGCGAGCAATCCCTGGATAAGCTGTTTCGAGGCAATCGGCGAGTCGAAGACGATTCGGTTGCCGGCGTATCGGAGCGCCTCGTCGAGGCACGCCTGAGCCGCTCCGATACTCCCCCAAGCTATCCCGAAGCGGGCTTGGTTCAGACACATGAGTGGCGACTTGAGGCCACCCGATCCGGGCAACAGAGCGCCATTCGGTAGCCGCACCTCGTCGAGCACGAGCTCGGCGGTGTCGGAGGCTCGCAGCGAGTACTTACCCTTGACGCTCTGCGCCTGGAATCCGGCTGTGTCCGTGGGCACGATGAACCCGCGGATGCCGTCATCCGTGGCCGCCCAGACGATAGCGATATGCGCCATTGTGCCGTTGGTGATCCACATCTTGACACCGTTGAGCACCCAATCGTCGCCATCGCGCACGGCGCGCGTGCGCATGGCGCCTGGATCCGACCCGGCGTCGGGCTCGGTCAGACCGAAGCAGCCGATCACCTTCGCTGTGGCCATGTCGGGCAGCCATCGCCGGCGCTGCTCCTCCGAGCCGAACTCGAAGATCGGATACATGCACAGGGCACCCTGCACGGAGACGAAGGACCGTATCCCGGAATCGCCGCGCTCCAGCTCCTGCATGATGAGACCGTATGTGCTGCTCTGGAGGCCGGCGCAGCCGTACTCCTCGGGAAGGTTAGCCCCCAGCAGATCGAGCTCGGCGAGCGGCTCGATCAGCTCGGTCGGGAACTCTCCCCTCGCCTGATGGTCCTCGACGATCGGCAGGCACCGGTCGGCCACGAACTGCCGGACGGTATCGCGCACAAGGATCTGCTCGTCGGACAGCAGCTCATCCAGTGCATAGAAATCGAGCGCCTCGTACTCTGACATGGCTCCAACCTTGTGCAGGATATTGCGGGGCCCGGGCGGGCGTCAGTCGACGCTGCGCAACGAGGCTACCACGTGAACAGGCAACGACTCGGCATCGTCTTTTGCCTCCCGGACCGCCGTGGCATCCTGACAGGATGAACCGTTCCCGTGTGTATCTGGATTACAACGCCACAGCGCCGCTGGCCACCGAGGTCAGCGCGGCGATGGAGCCTTGGCTGGCTGCTACGGCAGCCAATCCGTCGAGTATCCACCGCTACGGTCAGCGGGCTCGCGCTGCGATAGAAGTCGCCAGCCAGCAGGTGAAGGAGCTGTGTGGCGGCCACGACGTGGTGTTTACCAGCGGCGGTACGGAAGCCGACAATCTGGCAGTGACAGGGTTGCTGGGATGGCCGCCAGCCGGCCACCTGGTGGTCTCGGCGGTCGAGCACCCTGCGGTGCTGGAGCCGGCCCAGGCGCTCGCCGCGCTCGGAGTCGAGACAACACTGGTACCGGTCGATCGCGAGGGGCGCGTCGATCCCGACAAGTTTGCTGCAGCACTGCGCGACAACACCGTGCTGGTATCGATCATGGCAGCCAACAACGAGACCGGGACGATCCAGCCGGTACGCGAAGTGGCCGCCATCGCCCGACGCCACGGGGTAGCCGTGCACTGCGACGCCGTGCAGGCGGCGGCCTGGTTGGATCTCGTCGACCTGCTCGACGAGGTCGACATGGTCACTCTCTCCGGACATAAGATCGGCGGGCCACCGGGGATCGGAGCCCTGGTGCTGCGCCGACCCCTGGATCTGACCGCGACGCTGCGCGGCGGCGGGCAACAACGTGGGCGGCGCCCCGGTACCGAGCCGACGGCGTTGATCGCCGGCTTCGGGGCCGCCTGCGAGCGTGCTCGCACCCGCTATCGAGTCGAATCCGAGCGCGTCGGGGCATTGGCTAACGCCCTGGCGGCGGAGATCGTCGACTCTACACCTGACGTACACGTCACCGTGCCCGTTGCGCCCCGGCTACCGAACACGATCCACCTGTGCTTCGCCGAGTGCCCCGGCGACCTGCTGGTCGCCTGCCTGGACCTGGAAGACATCGCCGCGTCGGCCGGGTCGGCGTGCGCCAGCGGCGTGGCACATGCCTCGTATGTTCTGGAGGCCCTCGACCTGCCGCGGCGTTACCAGGCCGGGGCGCTACGGTTGTCGCTCGGCTACGGCACCGACGACGCAGAGATTGCCGGCCTCGGAAAGCGCATCGCCCGCTGCGTCTTAGCCGCCAGCGAGGGCAATCTGCCCGCCGTGGGAGCCTGAGATGGGACGCGTAGCAGTGGCAATGAGCGGCGGCGTAGATTCGAGCACGGCGGCGGCTCTCCTGCGGCAGGAGGGGCACGAGGTCGTCGGGCTCACGCTGCAGCTTTGGGATTACGGAGCGTTCAACACCGAGCGTGGACTGGGACGGTGCTGCTCGCCGGCCGACATCGCCGATGCACGGGCGGTGGCGGCGCA